>JAOUHJ010000020.1 GCA_029865225.1 Nitrospira sp. | reverse complement strand
CATCGAGGAACAGTGCGCCCTCGCTCGTGTTGAAATATCTTGCCTGTGGGCCGTCGTTCTCACGGTCGAGGAACTTCATTGCCACGAGGGCATCAAAAAAATCAGGATTCGCGCGCGGATGCAATCGCAACTCTTTGGCCAACTCCGCCCCTGTAAGGCGACGGCTACCGAGCGTAGTGAACAGTCCAAGCTCGACGGCCGTGAGCAAGACTTTGGAACTCCAAAAGCTGAAGGCAGTTTGTAAGATAGACGAAGGATCCGGAGTCGCATTCATGTGACGGCATTTCCTTTGTGTATGAAGACGAGTTGCCCGTTGTGCCTGATCAGTGATCTGTTTGGCGTCTCGCTCCTACGTCGGCGAGAATTCCGCAGAGATCGATGAACACCCGTATGTTACCGGTGGTGTCCTTACGAGCGACCGTGAAGAGCAGGTCTGACCCGGGGTCGGCATAGAGCATGACTTCCTGGCTTCCGAAATACCTCGCGGGAAATTCAGCCTCAGCTATTTCAGCCACGCCAGGGGGCGCAATTGGATAGATACCGAGTCTCGACCCGGTCGTGACGTGGACAGCGTAAAACAGAGGTTGATTCGGTTGCCCAAAACCATTGATGCCGAGAAACTTCACGTGGAACCGCTTGTTGGCGGGAACGGTGCAGATGACGACATCCTTGCTGCTCTCTCCGCTACTCAAGTTGATGATCGCTCCAGTTTGAAAAGGTCGTTGAGCCATATGAGGCGCCTCCTTCTCTCAGCAATTAGAAGCAGAGGGATCGGTAGTAGTTTCCCGATTGATACGAAGTCTCAACAGACGGTGAGCGTACGGCGGAGCAGCGAGAGAGTCAAGCAAGGGAATCTGGGGGAGAAAAGCAATCTTATTCCTGAAGAGCGTACACTGGTGAATTAGGGTTACATCTTGTGGTGAGTATCGGACCCGAAGCCTCATCCTTTTGGTGATGCACAGAACAAGATCCGACCCCCACTCTGTAACACACCACGGCAAGTGTACTTGCCTCGTTAGCAGGATCCGGAAAAAGTCCACCAGCGGCGTTCTCGTATCGCTCAGAGGCTCAACGTACAGCACAGGGTGCGATTTGTCTCTTCGCTCGCTGCGTCCTTGCTGGACAGCATTTTTGCGCATCCTGCATGGCTGTTCAGCGTCGGCTCACACCTTGATATCTGCGATATCCGCGACGGCTACAGAGGTCAAATTGAGTTTGTCCGCAGCCTGTTAGGCCAAGCAATCGCGCGCTCTTTCCCTAATCCACCAGACCTCATCAGTTCGGATTTCTGGGATCTGCTGATATACTTTTGCCGACCCGGCCTAGCTTGTCCATCATAACGTCGATGGATTTGGCTTCTCTTGGGAGAATAAATTCAGTATCAAATTGACAGTGTGATCCAACCGACATGTTAATCTCCATGCCAGAAATGGGGACGAGCATGTGGAATGCCAAACTATCTGGATCGGGTTCCCTAGTGGTTTTGTTGGTATATACTGCTTCAACTCCCTTTTTTATCATACCTCTTGCATCGCCTCGGCACTGGATCATAGGATGGTCACCGCCGACGATAAGTCCTCTTGGCTCAACTTCTCGCCCTGCCAGATGTTTGGGATCTGTAATGTGCACCTTCAGAGATGTGTTTTCACCAAACAGATAGGAATTGGATCCGCTAGTGTTGGTCAACCCAGAAGTAATAATTACCGACATGAAGCTACCTTTTTCGTCATAATTCCCCTGAGAATTAAGTGTTCCAGGTAGTTTCTGGACATTTAGCACCTGAAATGTCAATCTGCCGTCCGAGACTGTGTCAGGATCTATATTTTTAGCAGCCTTCAACTCTGAGCTGCACGATGCCGAAATGTGAGATAATAGAAACACGGTCAGCATCAGAATTGAATTTATGCGTATCCTCTTCATAGTTTTCATTTCGCTATCATCCTTTCCGTTGGCTAACTTGTATCTTTACGAAACCTGCCAGGAATGCCCCGCTCGGAAGAGCGGGGATGAATGGCAGCCCGGAGCAAAGCGGAGGTGAAAACCTCCTGGTTCTCAAATACCCTGCCCGGAAGGGCAGGGTCATTTACTGCGACTATTTGTAAGCGATGATTTGGGCTCACGTCTTGTAGTGTGCATCGGACCCACTGCCTTCTACTTTGGTGATGCACAGAACAAGATCCGACCCCTGATCTCTTCTCACGCTAAATCGTCGCATGGTCTTCAGGTAGCGCTGGATCATCATAACGGCCTGCCTCGCGTAGTCCCCCCTTAGGTTGTGGTGTCTAAGGAGGCAGAGTACATACCAATTTCCGGCTCGGGTGCCGAGCATTTTTCGTGTAACTCCACCAATGTATGACCATTTTTGTGAGGAGCCCTCAGGGTCGGACCCTTTTGTCTTGTCCTTCTCAGCGTTTGCGCAGGCGACGGCCGTCTTGCCTACAACACCATGTCCTCGTACGGAAAGAGATGACTCTGATCGTACAGATGCGAGACTGCGGTCTTATGTTCATCCTGGCGAACTTCTTTGATGAGTGCGTCTCTTTCCTGCTCAGTCATCTTACCCAGGTATGTAATCTGCCTCTGACCCGTATCATATTGAAACCTATCCTTACAGATGCCCAACGTTGCCAGATGCTCAGGCCATCCCTCGACCGGTACACAGCTAAAGTCAAAGTTTGAGGGGTCCTTTAGCACTGATCTGATGGTTTCCTTGTCAAGAAAGTAGATCGCAACTAGCGCCTCGAAGCCATTGATGATTAAATATCGATTTTTCGGCGACTTACTGAACTCAAACGCTCGAAGTATTGTCGCGATCTTTTGTGCGTCATTGTGAATCACCGCTCCAATAATGTTTTCGTAGAACAGTATTGTGTACATGCGCGCCCGAAACCAATTTATCTCGCTTCGCATCTCACCTGTAGTTTGCCAAATCCTCCAGGCCTTATTTGCAACCAGAGTATGCGCGTCATTCTTAGTCTTGTCCACGTCCGCGAGTCTCTGATTGTCGGAGAGGTACTTTTGAGTGATGTAGGCTTGCACTTTTTCAAATTCCTGCAGACCTGCCCTCTTGCCTTCGAAAAGGCGATCCCGAAGCGCCTTGGATGCATCGTGATAGTTCTGCTCCGCAGTCGTCTTGCTATCCTTCTTCCAACGCAAATAGGCACTGGTCTGTTTAACTCTCTTCCACCAACACCCCTCCAAGAGGTAATAGGCATCAGGAGAAATCAGCGTTAGGGGTATTTCTCCCTCGGCGACTTGAAGCGTTAGAGTGTCACAGGCCTTATACCAATCGTATCTCATCTGCTCGTCTGTACTCGGAAAAACACGGTCAAGAAATGTAGGGTCTCCTAGTAGACAAAGCTTTCGCTCCCGACTTATCGCGGTCGCGAGCTGGCTGACGTATAACCCGAGGAAACTGTCTGTAAGGGATAATGGCAGTTGTTGCATGGGGATGCTCCTCATCTGTCTCTCTTAATGGCGGAGAGTTCCGCCTTCAACTTATCGGCGGCTCTCTTAATATCGTCTTCAATCTGGGTCTCAAGGAGCTTCACAGCTTGTTGAGTGTCCGCCCTGACTAATCGATCAAGGTCAGCCACGATTTTGTTGATGATTTCGTTCACATTATCGTCCATCGTGTTCTCCTGCGTTCATCTAGGGTGGCGACGACCAGTCGGCGTAGCCCCATTGGAGCTCTGCGTGATCTCTTAAACTCGCCGGATCGAGATGTTCTCGACTGCCTTCGACAGCCGTTTCATTTGACTGGCGACCTCCTTAACTACATTCTCGAGCGAGGTGATCTTACTCGCCTGAAGTTCTATAGGAGTTGGTGGCCGGGGTGCACGTGCCAGTATGGATTGAATGCATTTGTCCAGATCTGGCCACTTAAGGTCGAAAATCTCCTTGAGAAGGTGCGGTTGGATTCTATCCGTTTTGGAAAGAGCGTTATTAATGGACCGAACCAGTTGGAAGGAATCGTCCTTGGTTGCGCGGGTGGCTTGGAATAAAGATAGCGGTGATGATAGAAGTTCATTGGCTTCCAGGTCAAGCAAGTACGGACAGACGAGCTTGATTCCAATTGCATTTAGGAGAGCCCCGGCCTCAAAGAGGATCCATGGGTCGGCGATGTTCGGCCTTGTAAGACAGATGATGCCGATACCTGCTGTGCGCAGATGTTCTTGAAGTTCCTGGGCCCATTGGGAGCCTTTTGCTATTGCCTCCGAGGATATAAATGGTTCCAGAGATTCTCCAAAAAGATCCTTCAGCCATTTGCATAAAGCGGTTGCAACGTCATGGCTCCTCTCTCCTGACCAGCTAACAAAGACCCTGATCATTGAACTGTCGCGACCTCCCTTCTTATCTGCCTTATCTGCGCGCGATGACGAACGTTGTTCTCGACTGACTGTGGCGATTCCCCGCTGGATCCTGAACGAAACTCATGGCCAGTCCCCGGACCGCCGAATGAGGCCCTTCAGCGGCTGCGAGCGGAGCGAGCGGTCCGATTGCAAGGGCCATGTTAGGCCAAAGGCTAAGAACGCAACAATAGTCAATGCATAGAAATAAATCCTTACGGGCGTTCATCTCACCCCGGGACAGGCGCATGACCTTGACGGAGCCGATGCCCTGCTGCCCGGCATTGATGCGGACACGATCATTGCCGATAAGGCCTTTGATGCCGATGAACGGGTGATCCAGCCGCTGCAACAAGCAGGCAAGGCCATAGTCATTCCACCCAAATCCAACAGAACAACTACACGCGCATACGATAAAGACCTATACAGAGCACGGCACCTGATCGAGAACTTTTTCGCCAGACTCAAGCAATTCCGCGCCACTCGCTACGACAAACGTGCCGCCCACTTCCTCGGTGCTATCTATCTCGCCGCCTCTACCATATGGCTTAATTGATGACACACCCTAGTTCTGGCGCGGCTAGGCAAAACGTAGGGGGTCGGCAAAATCGGGCCGCCCAACTATAGTGGACGCTGAAGAGTACGCTGACCGGCACAGCACGCATACCTAGATGAACACCGGCACGTGATTCTTACGCGTGTCCAAACACTTGTCGCCGCGCTCCATAACTATCTCGTTTCCTGAGATTGTCCTGAAGTTGGTGTTCGCCGCACACACCAGCTTCCCTTCCTCCAACCTCATCCGATTGGAATACGTTACGACGATGTCGTACCTTCGGCTGAATCTGACTTCGGCTCCCACCATGGCCAGTACATCAATTGTCATGCCCGCACCCGTTAACTGATACCACTCAGTCAACGGCACGTAAACGCCGGTCCCTTCGTACCCACAGAATAGGAATTGACCGATGCCTCACCTGTACATTGGCGATTTGCAGGCAGAACGCCAACTCAATCAGTGTGTTGTAAGAGACCGGGGGGATGAATCAGCGCGGGCAGGTTCCGACTCGTAGCCGCGGCAAATATTTTAGGATGGATAGGCGACGTCGTGTGAGTGGGGCGGAAGTGGTCAGGTTTCCGAAGAACAGTGAGGTAGAAAGGGACAACTCGGGGAGGAAGCAAAAGGCCTCTTTTTCTGCTTTCCTCCCAGCAGTACTGGATTGCAAGATGTGACCAATGCTTTGATCCTGTAGCAACATCATGACACGAGCGAAAGCAAAGGGGTCACATATCTTTGTCTTGTATTTCGTGTGACTCTTGGAACAAAGCTACAACCCCGGCTCAGTTTGCACGACTAAGTCGTTGCCTGCAGCTGGGTGTTCGATATTCTTTCCTGGCGTGTAGATCAATGACATCTTTCTCAAAGCCTCCGTCGAGTCCGACTTCCAAAATTCCACGATCTTTAATTCACGGCGCTTTCGAGCGCCGGCATACTGACTCAAGTCAAGCATGTATGCTTCGTATATTCGTCCACGCTTGCCACTCACCGTAACACGCGATCTGACAAGGTGAACCAGTTTCAGATCAACCAACTCGTGTATGAGGTTAACCTCCGTGTGTTGCTGTTCTTTGTCCAGAAGGAAGCAGTTGCTGTTATTCTCCTCTAAGCAGAACTGACGAATCCGCCGAAACTCAGTATCCAGCGGCGAACTGTCATCTAATGTGTCGCGTTTGAAGTCCTCTCGCTTCGTTGCGTCGTATTCGCCTGCAGCTACGTTGACGTCCTCGACGCCGACCTTGTCTCCACGGGGGCCGCCTCCTCGCTCTCGCGCTACATCAACTGATCGTCGGAATATAGAAAGGAAGTCACGGGCAACGCCGCCGCTGGCAAGAACCAACCGGTCTAACGCGCCATCAGTGAGGAAACAATCGAGGCGGCCAATACCGGCACTCGCGGCGAAGTTTGTTAGGATTCTGGTCAGGAAGTCCTTGGCCAACGAATACTTTTCCAATGTGAGATCCAAATCTATATCATCGGCATCTGCGATTTTCATGCCGATCGGCGGATCCCCATGGACATACCAGTTCGTCCGGTGCCTAATTGTCCCAACCTTCAACCAAAGCTTATGGTCCTTGCCGAGACGGTGAAAATAGTCCAGAACGTTAGCCTGGTCAGCTCGTTTAATTATGGTAGAGGTCGTCGAGAAATAGATAGGCATCCCCATCGGAGATCTCCCCCAATGCGGTAAACAAGCGCTGGTAGTCAAGGATATGCCGATGCAGAAAATCGATCTTGGACCGCCTGAATTTCTGCTCCACTTCTTGCTTCTGGGTTCGTGAACTAGCAGTACTTGCTTCGCCGTCCACTTTTGCAATGTACGACGTTGCCTCAATCTTCATGCCAGCCGAGTCAGACTGCGATGTTTCGGCCCCATCCATGACACGCAATTCCGCATCGTCAGTCCGATGCAGCTCCTTTTCGAGTGCATCGATGTGCGACTTGAACTGAGCGGAGAGTTGAACCGACCTCGCCCGGTTAAAGGACGGCCGCTTTGGAGCGGTTCCGAACAACCTCTGCCAAAATGACGTTTTTGTTGCTGGATTGACTGCGGCGGTGTCCATCCACTTTCTGAATTCCGTGAACGTCGATATGAGGACGCTGATCAGGACATCGGGAAACTTATGCCCTTTGAATGCCTCTAAGTTCACGTATGCGATGGGACGGCGGTCCACTGTGAGATCAGCCGCAGCCTTGCGCAATAAACTCGACTTCCCCGATCCGCGTCTACCGAAGACGATATGATGCCGTTTGTTGGTTGTACGTTGCAGCGTTCCAGGTGCAGGTTCGACGAAATGCTTGACGCCTTCTTCAGTAGATCGAGCAGCCTCCTCCACGAGAGTTAGCAAGCTTGCCATTTTGTCTGAGTCAAGAACGCTACTCATTGCCATCCCCGTCCATGGCGTCTCGTCGTATCAAGCTATTGAGCATACTGTCCGACATAGTTTGCTGAGCCAGCTTGCTGGCAAGCGACTCTCGTTGGTTGTTCCATTCCCGTCAACATCGGCTCATTGAGTAAATTCTCCACCGATATATCGACTCCGTCAAGGACTTACCTGGCTTGCTCGAGTGGTATCTATACGAAGGACAGTGGCATGCGGGACGTCGCTCAGCTCGAAGGCTGCAGATCTTTAGCTTGAATTTTGACGACGCATCGTGGCTCGTTAGAGCCAATTCTGTTGACGGGCCCTATGAATCTGACGTATCGTGAACGATCAATATTGACTATGCAGAGACCGTCTTGTCGAGCCTGAACGAAGGAGCTACGACCACCATGAAGATCTATCTCGCCAATCCCCGAGGGTTTTGTGCCGGTGTCGATCGGGCGATCGAAATCGTGGAGCTGTCGCTCAAGAAATATGGCGCTCCGATCTATGTGCGCCATGAAATCGTCCATAGCCGGCATGTCGTGAAGTCGCTCAGGCAAAAAGGCGCGGTCTTTGTGGAAGAGCTGAACGAAGTCCCGGAAGGGTCGGTCGTCATCTTCAGCGCGCATGGGGTGGCGAAGTCTGTATGGGAAGAAGCACGTCGTCGTCGGCTGCACGTGATCGATGCGACCTGTCCGCTCGTGATCAAAGTTCATAACGAGGTGAACCGCGATTATACGCAGGGGTATGAGCTGATCCTCATCGGTCATGCCGGTCATCCGGAAGTGATCGGGACACTGGGCCAGGTTCCCGACAAGTTTCACCTGGTGTCGTCGGTCAGCGATGTAGAAAAGCTCCAAGTCGAAAGCACGGTCAATTTGTCGTATGTGACGCAAACGACGCTGAGTGTCGATGAATGCCGAGATATCGTCGGTGCGCTGCATGAACGGTTTCCGAACATCAAGGGGCCGCACCAGGAAGATATTTGTTACGCGACGCAGAACCGACAGAACGCGGTTAAAGAACTGTCTCGCCGCGTGGATGTCATTCTCGTCATCGGCTCGCCGAACAGCTCCAATTCCAATCGGTTGCGGGAGCTGGGGGAGCAGTGCGGCATCCCGTCCTATCTTATCGACTCAGCTGCAGACATCGATCCCGCGTGGCTGCAAGGAGCCAAAGCGGTCGGGATTGCCGCTGGGGCGTCGGCGCCGGAAATTCTTGTGACCGAAGTGGTGGCATTCTTAAAAATGTCGGAATCGTCTGAGGTCGAAGAGCTCACGGTTATTGAGGAGGATGTCGAGTTTCTTCTACCGAAGGAACTAGTTCAGATAGAATCTTCCAAGAACTCCGTTCCCACGATGGCTCGCTGATCCGGTGCGCGGGTCATACTCTCTCGAGTTCGGGCCCATGGCCGTAGTGAATGTGGGCCCTTGTCCTCATCAGGTCCAGGTTCTTCCCCAAAGCACCCTATGAATTGTAGGGGTACTATTGGATCTACCCTATGGGCTGTGTTTTGTTTTGATTTCTCAAAACCCCTGTGGTACAAGGGCCGGAAATTTTTTATTTCCTCATGAGAATGTTCTACCTGCCCAAGAATAGGTGAATGGATGCACTTGAAATTGCTGAATATGTTGGGATTTAAGTCGTTCGCGGAGGCCAAGATTGAATTCCCTGAAGGGGTCACCGCGGTCGTGGGACCCAATGGAAGCGGGAAGAGCAATGTCGTGGATGCCATCCTATGGGTCTTGGGGGAGCAAAGCACCAAGACACTCAGAAGTGAAAAGATGGAGGATGTCATTTTTAACGGCACGGAGGTCCGTAAGCCGTTGGGAATGGCGGAGGTCTCGCTGGTGATCGGTGGGGTGGATCAGGCGGCGATGAAGCTGGATGGCAACTCGGGGCTTCCGAATGAACTGACCGAAGTGCAGGAGTTGATGATTACCCGCCGCCTGTATCGCAACGGAGAGAGCGAGTATCTCATCAACAAGGTTCACTGTCGCCTGAAAGATATCCGTAGTCTGTTGCTCGATACCCGTGCTGGAAGTAAAGGGCACACGGTGATTGCCCAGGGGCAGATTGATCAGATTTTGAACGCCTCTCCACAAGATCGGCGTGAGCTTATTGAAGAAACGGCCGGGATTGTTCGTTACAAGAAGCAGAAGGCGGAGGCGTTGCGTAAACTCGAAACGACGCAGCAAAATCTCCTACGTGTTCGAGACATCGTGGCCGAGGTCAAGAAGCAGCTTAATTCTCTGGAACGTCAGGCCCGCCAGGCTCGCACCTATCAGACTTTGCAAGGTGAAGCGCGTGAGATCGAAGTGACGTTGTTAACGAGAGAGTTCAGGGCACTGCGACAAACATTGCAGGAGGTCGAAAGTGAGCTCTTGGGTCTGGATCAGCAAGAGTCTGAGAAAGCGGCCGAACAGGCCCGGCTTGCCACAGACCTTGAACAAGCGCGTCTCGAATCGATCGCCACGGCCGACTCCATTGGAAAGATTCGGGAGCAGCTGGCGGGAGTGGAGCAGCAGCAGGCGCACGCGCTGACGGCGGCGGAGGTTGAGCGCAATCGGGGTCAGTTGTTCAGCCAACAACAAGTTCAGGAGTCGGCTGAGCTGGAAGAACTCGTCCGCTCGCAGGAACAAGTGGCCGGCACACTCCAGGCCATTGAGTCGTCATTGGTTGGGCTTGAGGAGGAAGTCACGGTTCGAACCCAGGCACTCGAGGAGCTGGACCGTGAGATGACGCGATTGCGCGATCAGCGAGCCGCGGCAGTCGCGGAAGAGGAGCGAGGGCGAAAAGATGTGTTGCAACTGGCCGTGCTGGTCGCCAACACTGAGCAGAGTATCTCGCAGTTAGCGAAACGGATAGAGGATTTCACCAATCGCGCAACCCGGTTGACTGCGGAGCGTGACGACCTGCGGGGTCAACGAGAGTCCTCGGTCGCACGTCACGAAACGTTGCGCGAAGAATACGGGCAGGCGGACCGCCTTGTTGCGACGCTGCAAGCGGACCAACGCGCGGTGAAAGAAGAAGTGGCGCAAGCGATCGGGCTCGTACAGTCGTTGGATCAGGTGATTTTACGGCGTTCTGAAGAACTTGCCGGGTTGGAGTCGCGCCTCGAGGCGTTGCAAAGCGTCGTCCAGGAGGAGATGGGGTACGGTCGGCAAGGAGCCAATCAAGGACCGGCTCTGAAGTCGTGTGAAGGGGTGCGGGACGCCGTCGCCGAATGGTTGACGATTCCTCCTGGGATGGAGCGAGCGGTCGAAGCGGTCCTCGGGGAACGTGTTCGGGGGTGGTTTGTCGATGAACCGTCCGTGGGTCGGCGATTGGTCCGGTTTCTCCAAGAGGAGACGTTGGGGCGAGGCAGTTTTATCCCGCAGCAGCCACGTTGGGAAGGGAATCAGGCGTATGAGTGGTGGGCGGCAATTGTGTCAGAGCCGGGAGTTGTGGGGAGAGCGGTAGACCTCGTGCAGACTGATGCTGCCAGAACGGTGGCTCGCGACTCGTTGTTCGATCGAGTCGTGATCGTCCGCTCGTTGGACCAAGCCATCGAGCTGTGGGAACGCCATGCTTGGAGTGCTCCGAACGGTCCGATTCTGGCGACTCTGGACGGCGAAGTGGTGGACGCGTCCGGTATCGTGACGGGTGGGCATGTGGAAGGCACGCCCGGTTTGCTTGAGCGGCGACGAGAGGTGCTCGACCTTGAAACCAAACGACAAACCCTCGTCGTAGAGCTTGATCAGAATAAGCAACAGCGAGATGTCGTGCAGGCCCAGATTCAAGAGCTGACCGAGCGAGACCGCCAGCTTGGTGATTCGTTGCGCGAGGCGGAAATGCAAAACCTGTCGTTGCGCAAAGACCAAGAAAAACTCCAGCACGTACTGGACGATCTTGATCACAGACTCAACGCGGTGGAGGCCGAGATTCAGGAAGGTCGGGCTGAGCGTGAGCATTTGGAACAAGAATCTCAATCGGTCCAGGCCCAATTGAGTCAGTGGATCGCAGAAAAAACCGGCCAAGACACGCTGTTATCGCGGGTACGGGAAAGGCTTGGGCTGCTCGATGAGAATCTGCGAGCGCATCAGGACCGCGTCACGGAAGCGAGGTTAGCTGCCGAGGGGTTGCGCGCAAAGCGAGAGCATGAGCAACTGAATCGGGCGCGGGTGACGCAGCAGATTCAAGAAACGGAAGATCGGCGACGGGTCTTGGGGGAACATCTCGACAGCCTGAAAGGCTTAATCGAGCAGAGCCTCAATGAGCAAACTCGCCAGGAAGCGCTGTGTCGAGAACTAGGTGAGGCGGCAGGGCAAGTCAAGGGCGAATTGGTCGCCGCCCAAGAGCGACAAGCGCAACAGATGGCGAACAGCCAGGCAATGGAAGGCCATCTCGAAGAAGCACGGCGAGGAATGTCCGCGATTCGTGATGCGCGCATGACGGTCGAGGTCCGGCGTGCGGAGATTCGTACGCAATTGGGTACGGTCGAAAGCACCTTGGCAGGCACCTATCAACTGGATCCGTCGACGCTGATCGAGGTGTCTTCGGCGGCGAGCGAGCCGGCCCCGGAGTCCGAGACTGCCTTTGATCAAGAGACGGTTGAACGATCCGATGCTGAGTTGAAGGAGCAGTTGCAGAAACTCCGTGATCGGCTTGATCGTATGGGGCCGATTAATTTGGCCGCGATCAGTGAGCACCAGGAACTGGAGGAGCGCCACACGTTCCTCTCTGCTCAAGAGCAAGATTTGTCTAATTCAATCGCCTCGCTCAAGGAGATCATTCAGCGGATTCATCGGACGACCAAGGAAATGTTTGCGGCGACCTATGACGAACTGCAGCAGAAGTTTACCGAAGTGTTCGGTCAGTTTTTCCCTGGTGGGCGCGCAGAGTTGCAGTTGGTCGAAGAACTTCCGTCGGAAAACGGTGAGCCCTCCGGCAGTGACGAGCCGGGCATTGAAATCGTCGCGCAACCACCTGGAAAACGACTGAAAAGCATTACCATGCTATCGGGCGGCGAAAAGACACTCACGGCGATGGCGCTGCTCTTTGCCAGCTTTCTCATTAGACCGACACCGTTCTGTCTATTGGATGAAATCGATGCACCGCTCGACGAGGAAAACATCGGGCGGTTTACTGCGGTGCTGAAGGATCTGGCCCAGAATGCCCAGTTCCTCGTCATCACTCATAACAAGCGAACGATGAGCATTGCGGATTCCCTGTTCGGCGTCACGATGGAAGAACCGGGTGTTTCCAAGCTTGTGTCTGTGAGACTCGGGGATCTGCAACCGGCCTAAGGGGATCGGTCTCGGGCACGTTCTTTTCGCCCGACGAGAACAAAAAGGCCCGCTTACTCGGTCCGCTAGTAGGTGGAGATCCGGCTTCCGGTTATGCCTCTTCTAGCTGAATCGTCTCAACCTGCACCCTGGCGACGCCACGGTCGACAAATCCCAGTTGCTCGGCCGCACCTCGACTCAAGTCGATGATCCTCTTCCCGGAGTCTGGGTTGTGCCGGCTGGGGAAGGGGCCACGATCATTCACTCGTACGATGATCGACCGTCCGTTTTCTAGATTCGTCACCTGGACGTGAATCGGAAGCGGCAGGTACTTATGAGCCGCCGTTAACGCTCTGGGGTTGAACAGCTCGCCGTTGGCCGTCATATGCCCATCTTTCTGCCGCCTGGTTTCTTCCCCATACCATGATGCCAAGCCCGTCTCCTTGTAGGTTTGTGCGCTCGCGAGCGTCATCGGCACATAATGATGGCCGTTGACCGTATACGGTGCAGCTTTGACTCGCCCGAGACGGATCGCCTCCTTGACCGGGAGCCCATCGATATTCTGGATATCGTCGTTCATCAAGGGGTACTCCAAAGGAGCACGAACGACCTCAAAGGTGAACTTGCCGATCTGATACGCGAGTTTGGTCGTCCCCTTCGTAAATTGATAGGCTCCTTTGACCACCCATATCGTGACTTTGACTGTCTTCTTCGCGACCCGATAGGTCGTCTTCATTGCGGAGAAGGTTGTCTTGATCGCGGAAACGGTGGTTTCGATTACTGAACAGGAGGCAAGGGCCAGAAAAGTAGGGAGGAGGAGAAGGGAAAGGATGAACAGATTCGTTCGCCCCTTCCCATAAGGACTCTCCGAGAATGATGTACGCGGATGCACGGACTTCATTCCTTGGGCACCGTAGTCCGCTGATTACATCTTCATCCCGCCCATCATGTGCATATCATGTCCTGACTCCTGCACGTAGTCGGGAGGTGGAGGCATGATTTCCTGTTCCTGATTCAATTGATCCACCTGTTGAGTCACGAACTCGATGTCTTTCCAGTCGGCTGCATCGGTTTCAGGGATCCACCGTGCCCGCAAGTATCCGAAGCGGTCGAACAGGAACTCCATATGCTTTGGGACGGTTGCCGGCCCCATCAGGTCGGGATGAGAGATCGTTCTGCGGAACAGCGAATATGTGCGGGCGATCTCGGCTGCCTCCTTTTCAACCAAGGGGAAAGGGATGTCCTTCCCAATATCGGCGATCTGCTGCGAGGTGAGCTCCGTCAGTGGTACGGCCAAAACCTCGGCCTTGTGGTCTCGTAACGACGGGTAGGCGAGCCGGAGTTGATCGAGTCGATCGCGCGAGTCCGGCCACGAAAACAGGACCAGCAGGACGGCTTTTTCCCCACGGAAGTCTTTCAACCTGCCGGTGGTTCCGTCATGGGTGGTATAGGAGAAGCCTGGAGGTGCAAGAAATGGTTGGTTGGGGAGGATCCGAGTATTCATAATGCGCGCTTGATAGCCGCGATTAATGGCATGAATGAGATTGACGAGGTCCCAGCGCTCCTTGTCAGAAAATTTTTCCCCCCATGCAGGCATGCCCGTTCCGGGAACGCCATTGGTGAGCCAATGGAAAAAATCTCCTGGAGTATGCATGGTCGCGTGAGGTTCCGTGAGTAAATCGATCGGTTTTTTCGGTAAGGTTTTGGACAAAATGCCGTCACCCTTGGCTTGATGTCCGTGGCAGGGGACACAGTTTTCGGCGAAGATGGTCATGGCGTGAGCGACGGATTCTGACTTAAACGGGACCGGGGTATCACGGTAGGTTTCTGGATAGGCCTTAATAGACAGGGCGTATGCGCCAACGGCGAGCGCCAACACTACCAGCACGGTAGGTAGGCCAAACCGCCAGCTTGATCGCCCGCCCTTCATTAAAGCGCGTAATGTGATGGCTCCTGCTATGATAAGCAGAGTAATCGCCACCCATACGCCGATTACGGCGTCCAGCATGGCCATACCCCATGTGTTCATGATGGAGAAGCGGAAGGGATATGGCCAGGTGTAGATGACCGCATGATTTGGCGGGTGCTCGTTTGCCACCATGTGTCCTGCCCATAGGAGCGGAAGCGTAAGAATACCTTCGACGACAACCCATCGTCGGAGGCTGCGCTTCGCAGTTGTCGCCGACTCCGGATCGTTGGCAATGGTCGGCAACGAGACAATATGGATTCGCAACGCAATGGCCAGAATGAGACAGGTAATCGTCAGCTTTGCAACGAGCAACCAGCCGGAGGTTGTGACGAATACGGCCGCATAATTCTTATCCATCAAAGGATGTGCCGCGTTCAATCCTGTGACCAACACGGCGGCTAAAACCACGAGTCCTAGTGCAGAGAGCCATTTGAGGGTTCCGATCCCAAGCCATGTTGTCTGCTTGGCCGGACGTTTGCCGGTTACGGCGAAGACTGCCGCTAGAAACGTGAATATTCCCACGACCAAGAGGATCGCAAGGGTGGGATGGACCGCACTAGGTGGTGAAGATGCCATTGTCATGTTAATGCAACCTCCTCAAGTAGCAATTTATCACCCGGACACATGCAGCGATTGCTGAAATGAGCATGTGTCACGGGATAACCCATCTCCGAAATTCATCTGAAGATACGAACGCGATACTAGAAGTGGATCGAGTAGCCTATTACTTTCTGATGGGGAGGTGATCGCTGTGGCTCGCTCACAACTGGTTCTCCTAGCTATACAGGGACGATTTCAAAGCAGGTCCCATCGGTCGCATAACCTTCTGTCTAACACCGTTGGCTTGTCTTATACCAGTATCTTGTTTGGAAGAGCTACCCGGTGTGGCGGCCACGCCAAACCAAGCCAGACCATGTCTAAATCCAATTGAAGCTCTAGCGCATGGTTTGAAAGGGATGGTTCTGTCGTGATGTATCACGACAATACGTCTATGCTCCGGACCTAGAGGGCGTCTACACTCTCAGATACCCGAAAATACATATGTACATCAGGCACTTCCCGTCTCCCTTGCTTGACTCGGTTTTAGGTGTCTGTTATATAGAGCTGTGCTGCGTATGTGCATGTTGTGAGGAACCATATTAAGGGAGACCTTCTATAGATGTCGGTCTTTCGCCTGCCGCAGTTATTTCTCTTGAGTCCTAACTATTCATGAACATCATTAAGGCGATCTTCAGCCGCCTCTCCGATAGTCTACTTGCGAACGCGCGTGGGGGATTTGACCCTGCGAGAGAATACAGCTCGATGGCGTCGCTTCGGTTAGTCTCGGAAAAACCAGTGGTTCTACCGGTATTGGATTCTTCGACGTCTCGCAGGCCCAGTGGGCATACCGTCAGCCAACCGGATGCGGTGGATGATGCCATTAAGCGGAGTCAGTCCTGGTTCTTCAATAGGCAACATCCGGAGGGATACTGGGTTGCCGAACTGGAGGCGGATACGACGCTGACCTCCGAGTATTTGATGCTGCGCCGCTTCCTCGATCGTGTGGATCCTGAACGGGAGCAGAAAGCCGTCCGATACCTCAAGTCGACGCAATTACCCGATGGGGGCTGGCCGATCCATTACGGCGGGCCGGCCGAAATCAGTGCCTCGGTCAAGGCCTATTTTGCACTCAAGTTGAGCGGCGTCTCAGCGGATGAACCGTTCATGGTCCAAGCCAAAGAGCGAATCTTGGCGATGGGTGGGGTGTTGCAAGCCAACGTGTTTACAAAAATCACGCTGGCGTTGTTCGATCAGTATGATTGGGAAGGCGTTCCGCACATGCCCGTTGAAATCATGCTGCTCCCGAAGAAGTTCTACTTCAGTATCTATGCGATCTCGTATTGGTCTCGGGCGGTCTTGATTCCCTTGCTGATCGTCTTTGCCCACAGACCGGTTTGCCAGATCCCGCGCGAGCAAGGCATCGATGAGTTATACCCCATCCCTCGTGGGGAAGTTCGGTATTGGAAGTATCCTCCTTTCAACAAGGATCAGGCCTGGCTCACGCCTCACAACTTCTTTGTGGCGCTGGATGCCATGTTGAAGTTGTATGACCGGATGCCTATGCGGGTCTTGCGGGAAAAGGCACTCCATAAGGCTGCGACATGGATGGTGGATCACATCAAGGGATCAGGCGGGCTTGGTGCAATCTATCCGGCGATGGCGAACTCCATCATGGCGCTCGAGTGTCTTGGGTACGATGCGGACGATCCCCTGGTCGTCAAGGCGTTGCGTGAAATCGAAGAGTTGGAAGTCTATGATTCCGTGATGATCGACGGGGAGATGCTTCCCACGCTTCATCTACAGCCGTGTTTTTCTCCTATCTGGGATACGGCTTTGTTGACGAATGCGCTGGTCGAGGCAGGAGTTGCGCAAGATCATCCTGCCCTCCAAGAAGCTGGTCGCTATTTGATGTCTCGGCAAACAAAGACGGTGGGTGACTGGATCATCTCTTCGCCGGATGCGGAACCGGGTGGCTGGTACTTCCAGTTCGAGAACGAGCTCTATCCCGATGTGGATGACTCTGCGGTCGTCATTATGGCCCTGTCCAAACTCAAGATCCTTGGTCAAGAGCAAGAGGTCAACGACTCTATTGGTCGCGGGATGCGATGGGTGCTGGCCATGCAGGGTTCCGATGGCGGCTGGGGCGCATACGATAAAGACAACAACCGTGTGGTCTTCAACTATATCCCGTTCGCCGATCATAAGGCGTTGTTGGATCCTAGCACCTCGGACTTAGCTGGGCGCTGTTTGGAGATGCTTGGTGCGCTCGGGTACGACAAGACGCATCCATCTGCCGGGCCGGCATTGGCCTTCCTGAAAAAGGAGCAAGAGGAAGATGGCAGTTGGTATGGGCGGTGGGGCGTTAACTACATTTATGGTACGTGGTCCGTTCTGGCGGGGCTAAGGGCAATCGGGGAAGATCTGTCGGCACCCTATATTCGTCGGGCCGTGTCCTGGCTGGAGTCACGACAGAATGCGGATGGTGGCTGGGGTGAGTCCTGTCTTTCATACAAGGATGCGGAGCATCAAGGGCGAGGAGAAAGCACGCCCTCGCAAACCGCATGGGCATTGATGGCCCTCATGTCGGCCGGCGCAATCGATTCGTTGAGCGTGGCGCGCGGGGTGCAATTCTTGCTTCGTCACCAGAAGAAAGACGGATCGTGGGAAGAGATTATGCACACCGGTACGGGATTTCCTCGGGTGTTTTATCTTCGGTACCACTGGTATTGCCAGTATTTCCCATTGTGGGCTCTGGCGATGTGTCGAAATCTTCGTTCTCGAGGGAAAATGCGGGCCGATGAACTGCGTCATCACATTCCAGGGACCGACTCATATCGGTCCGAACATTGACCTCTCCCGGTGCTCTTGCCTTGCTCTCTTCGGGAGCTGTGCTACCTAAACGTACGGTCATTTTTACCGCCACCTCCTGGGAAAGGAAGGCCGTTCAGGCTGCGTTTCCCCCTGGGGTTGAGCAATGTCTTGGCGGTATCCCTGTGCATGTGCACTCGGTCGGAGGTGAGGAATACTGGGTGGTCCAAACAGGGATGGGTTTGGAGAAGGCGAGACGAAGTGCCAGCCAATTGCTCGTGGAGCAACCCATTGACCTTGTGGTATCAGCAGGATTTGCTTGTGCACTCATCGAGGTAGACATTGGGGCACTGTTAGTGGGACTCGAAGTCGTGCAGAGAACCGAGCAAAGTTCAAAGTCTGTACAAACACCGTCTTTGGTAGTACCAAGAAATGAACGGAACCTTGCATTGACCGTTCTTAAGACCATGGTGCCACCGGAGCGCATCGGTCGGTTTGTCTCCACGGATCGTGTGGTCGGCAGCGCTAAGGAAAAACGTGAGTTTGCAAAGAGTACTGAAGCGATCGGTCTCGATATGGAGAGTGCGGCGTTGGCTGCTGAGGCCAGTCGGGCGCAAGTCCCGTTCGTCGTTATTCGATCTGTGTCGGATCTTCTCGACGAAGACCTCCCGCTTGACTTCAACCTATTTCTTAATCCCACTGGCTGGGTCAAGGGCGTTGCCGCTATGTTAACGACTCCGTCAAGCCTCTTGGGGCTAGGCCGACTTCGTCGCCAGAGTACCGTTGCGGCACAGGCGTTGACGGATTTTGTTCGGCAGTACGTTGCAAGTATGACAATCGAAACACAACCGCGAGAACTTTCATTGATGTGACTATGGCGCTGCTTGAATACCTCGGCCGTTGGGCCCTCACCTACATCAGCGAAATGGGTCGGATGCTGATCTTTGTCACATCCTCCTTTGCGTGGTTGGCCCGTCCGCCGTTACGAATCAGTCAGATCGTCAAACAACTCCACTTTATCGGTTACAAGTCGACGTTTGTCGTCGTATTGACTGCGGCCTTCACGGGAATGGTGTTAGCGTTGCAAGGGTACTACACATTGAGGAAGTTCGGCTCCGAAGGGTTGTTAGGGTCCGCGGTCGCGCTCAGTATGATTCGCGAATTGGGCCCGGTGCTGGCGGCACTCATGGTCACGGCTCGGGCCGGTTCGGCCATGACGGCAGAGATCGGGATCATGCGGATCACGGAACAGATCGATGCGCTCGACACCATGGCCATCAACCCCCTCCAATATCTCATTGCTCCGAAACTGCTTGCCGGGTTGATCGGTGTGCCACTGCTGGTTGCCATCTTTGATGTGGTGGGGATCTATGGCGGCCATCTTGTCGGTGTGGATTTGCTCGGTGTGAATGCCGGATCGTACTGGAATTCCATCGAGTCCGCGGTGGAGTGGAAAGATGTCTATGGAGGCATCCTCAAATCCATCAGTTTCGGGCTGATTATAAGCTGGGTTTGTTGCTATAAAGGGTTCTACACGAAGATGAGTGCCGAAGGCCTCGGAACCGCCACGACTGAGGCTGTCGTGTTGTCGTCGGTCTTGATTCTCGTGTGGGACTACTTTTTAACGTCGGTTCTCTTGTAGCCATGTTGAAGCTTGTCGGCGTGACTAAAACGCTAGGGGGGCAACCTGTCTTGCGAGGGGTCGATCTGACCGTTCCCGAAGGGAAGCTCACGACGATCATCGGCCGAAGTGGAGAAGGGAAGAGTGTCTTGCTGAAACACATGATTGGCTTGTTTCAGCCGGACTCCGGAGAAGTCTGGGTGGATGGGGTGGAGATCTCACGACTCCGCGGACAGGCCCTCAACGAGGTTCGCAAGCGGTTTGCGATGCTCTTCCAGGGGGCGGCGTTATTCGATTCACTGACTGTCTTTGAAAATGTTGCGTTTCCGCTCAGAGAGAAACTTCGCATGAAAGGTGTCGAGGTGACTCAGCGGGTTGAGGAAAAGCTCGAACAGGTCGGCTTAGCAGATATGGGACACAAATTTCCGGCTGAGTTGAGTGGTGGTATGCGTAAACGTGCGGGTCTGGCTCGCGCGCTCGTGATGCAACCGGAGATCATCCTCTTTGACGAACCGACAACCGGCCTTGATCCGCTTATGGCTAAGTCGATCCATGACCTCATCACGGGTATGCAGCGGAAGTTCGGATTTACTGCTGTGATGGTGAGTCATCAGATTCCAGAGATTTTTGGAATTTCGGATTATGTGGCCATGCTGAAGCACGGGAAAATTGCTGTGATGGCGGAATCCGCTGAGTTTCAACGAACCACAGATCCTGAAATTCGGGAATTCATCTCGGTCGGCGGGACAGTGTCGTTGGCCAGTACAATCTCCACAAACTAGAGGAGTCTCAGGATGGGGAAGAGCAAACTGGAATTAGTGGTCGGCGTGTTTGTGCTGGTCGGCATTATTTCCCTCGGGTATCTTTCCATCAAGCTCGGTAAATTGGAAATCATCGGCGGAGATCTCTACGAAGTGGATGCGCTGTTCAATTCAGCGTCAGGCTTGAAGTCCGGAGCGACGATTGAAATAGCCGGTGTGGAGGTCGGTCGTGTGAAGGGCATCAGTCTCAAAGACGATCGGGCGGTCGTGAGGCTGGCGGTTCAAAATGGAACCGCGTTGTATACCGATACCATCGCGTCGATTAAAACTCGAGGAATCATCGGAGAAAAATTTCTTGCGCTTTCACCTGGTGGTGGTGGAGATCCCCTGAAACCGGGAGATACCATCCGTGATACGGAATCAGGGCTTGATCTCGAGGAGTTGGTGAGTCAATACGTCCACGGGAAAGTCAATTAACTCGGCCCGTGGCCTGTCATCCGGGTAGGTGGAAATTCAGTAGAGGGGATGGTGCAATAATGATCATGCGCATTCTTGAGGACCTACGGACCACTATCCGCTGGAGTACAATCGCGCTCCTGACAATGATCATGGTTGGGTTGTCGATTGTCCCAGGCTACGCGGGCCCTCCCACGGAAGCCATGAAAACGACCATTGACGAAGTGCTTCGGATTGTTCGCGATCAAGACCTCAAGCACAAAGATAAAGTGGATGAGCGTCGGCACCTGCTTGAAAAAGTGGTGGAGGCTCGATTTGATTATGCGGAAATGTCTCGGCGAGCCCTCGGGGCTCCGTGGAATCAGCTGACCGATCAACAGAAGCAAGAATTCGTTGATTTGTTTCGAACGCTACTGACGAATTCGTATGCGGACAAGATTGAAACCTACTCCGGTGAAGGGGTTCAATATCTGAACGAACGTACAGAGAAGGAGTATGCGGAAGTGCGGACCAAAGTCCTCTCGGGGAAAACTGAGATTCCACTCGATTATCGGTTGATTAACAAAGCTGAAGACTGGCGGGTGTATGATGTCGTGGTGGATAACATCAGTTTGGTGAACAACTATCGCGGGCAATTTACAAAAATCCTTCGAGCCTCGTCGTATTCAGATCTTGTCGATCAACTCCGCAAGAAATCGGACAAGCTCAAGGCGCCATAACGTTGGTTTGTGGGACCACGAAAACGTGTATGCGTAGCCTTGCCGTCAGTCTGATGCTCCTCTTGCTTGGGAGCTGGTGCCTCTATTCTCCCGGCCCAGCCCGTGCCGATGTCCGATTTTTTCCTATCCCTGCCGTGAGCACCAGTAAGAACGATGGTAACGATATCGGCATGATCGTTCCAGCGCTCATCACCGGTCCGGATGGGGACCTTAAGTATTTGGTTGCGCCGATGGTGGTGTATAACTCGATCGTCGGCACTCGTGGGACCGTCAACCTATTCCGTTACGAACCGGGAGGCAAAGAGCTCCGAGGCATCGCATCCTGGACGCAACGCATAGAGCGGAAATTTCTCGTCAGTTATGTCGACCCTGGTTTCAGTAACGGGCGCTACAGCATCGGATTCAGTGCCATGCATTTTAAGAATGCGACCGTGCGGTTTTTTGGCCTTGGTCCGACAACCGTCAAAGAGCAGGAGACCAACTATACGGCCTCCGAGACGAGGTTGAACTGGAAGTTCGGCGTCTATGCGAATGAGGTTACGCAAATTGCAGTCAGTCAGCGATTGCGTCACATGCAATCGATCCAGGAGGGAGGCACGGAACTTCCGTTCACGGGAGAGGTATTCCCTTCGGCTCCTGGTTCGGACGGGGCGACGGTGCTCGGTCAACGGGTGAGTTTTCATTATGATACTCGGAACAATTTGGTTACGCCGACCGACGGGACGGCGATCACCGCCTACGCCGAGCTGAACTACAACTTCAAGAATGCCGCGGATCCGTGGTATTCGAGATATGGACTTGAGGTGAAGCGGATGTTCGCCAGCGAGTCGAAGCGAGCGATCCTGGTAGTGCGTGGAGAACTGCAGGCCACCCTAGGATCGGACGTTCCATTCTATGAACAAAGCTCATTGGGGGGACAAAATAATCTACGTGGTTTCGGTGTGGACCGGTATATCGATAAGCAATTGATTGCCTTCAGTGTCGAGGAACGAATTCACATCTTACGGACGCGTCTTGCCGGGGTCATCGCGGACTTCGAGATCGCGCCCTTTATCGATACCGGTCAAGTGTTCAACTCTTTTAAGAATGTGAGCTTCAAAGACTACCGTATTACACCGGGTATCGGATTTCGGGGAATCATCAGACCTAACGTTGTGGGACGAATCGACTACGGGTTCAGCAAGGAAGGTGGGGCCATCTTTGCGGGGCTTGATTTTCCTTACTAGCTCAACCATCAAGCGTGTGCTCGTCAAGTCAGCGTTATGATCGATTGACTTTGTGTTTCCAAGCGGTACCTCTATAGTCAGCCGATTTGCACCGCGAGGATCTTGGGTAAGTGCTTGACTTCATATGGTTCCTGTGTGAGACTCCACCCAAATTAGGTACCTCGGCAGGAGATCTCTGTTAGCGTGCAGCTCCGACGCACGGCTGGCGGAAGAAGAAAGAAGGAGACCAATCTATGTCCATTCTCAAGACGATCCATAGTCCGGCTGATCTAAAGCGGTTATCTCCTGAACAGTTTCCGGCTCTGTGCAAGGAGATTCGTGAACAGATTGTCGGAGCGGTTTCGAACGTCGGAGGACACCTGGCCTCGAATTTGGGTGTAGTGGAACTCACCGTCGCCTTACAGTATCTCCTGGACACACCAACCGACAAGATCGTTTGGGATACAAGTAACCAGTCCTACACGCATAAACTTCTCACCGGTCGGCGTGAGCAATTTCATACCTTGCGGCAGTACGGTGGACTGAGTGGGTTTTGTAAGCGGGAAGAGAGTGAGTACGATACGTTCAATGCCGGGCATGCCGGTACCGGTGTATCGGCCGCCTTCGGCATGGTGGAGGCTCGTGAGCAGTTGAAGCAGAAGAACAAGGTCGTCTGCGTCGTGGGTGACGGTGCCATGACGGCGGGGATGACGCTCGAAGGACTGCATCATGCGGGAGGACTCGGAAAAGACTTTCTCGTGATCTTGAACGATAATCAGATGTCGATCTCGAAAAACGTCGGTGCGATTTCTGCGTATCTCAGTCGAACGATCACGGGAGAGTTCTACGGAAAGATGCGGGAAGAGACCGGACAGCTGTTAGGCAAGATTCCTCACATTGGGTCTGACATGCAAAAACTCGCTCGTCGAGCTGAGGAACTCGCCAAAGGTGTGATTCTCCCTGGCTTGCTCTTTGAAGAATTGGGTTTCCAATACAGTGGTCCGATCGACGGCCATAACTTCGAGCACCTGCTCCCGACACTCGAAAACGTGCTGAAAATGAGGGGGCCGGTCTTGCTCCATGTCATCACCAAAAAAGGGCTTGGCTACGAACCGGCCATGAAGAATCCGGTGTGGTTCCATGCCTGCCCGCCATTTGTGTTGGAGACGGGTGCTCCGGCGAAGAAGGCGGCACGCCCGTCCTACACGGCAATTGCCATGGACGCGCTGGTCAAATTGGCACGCGAGGACAAACGCGTCGTGGCTATTACTGCGGCGATGTGCGAAGGCACCGGTTTGACTGCTTTTGAAAAGGAATTCCCGGACCGGTTGTACGACGTTGGTATTGCTGAACAGCACGCCGTGACGTTTGCCGCAGGGCTCGCGGCACAGGGGATGAAGCCAGTGGTTGCGATGTACGCGACGTTCCTCCAGCGTGCGTATGACCAGGTCGTGCACGATGTCGCCACGCAGAATCTTCCTGTTGCATTCTGCATTGACCGCGGAGGGCTTGTTGCCGAGGACGGAACGACCCATCATGGCGCATTCGACTATGCCTATCTGCGTCACGTTCCCAATATGGTCGTGATGGCCCCCAAAGATGAAAACGAACTCCAGCATATGATGAAAACTTGTCTGGAATTTAACGGGCCGATTTCTGTGCGATATCCGCGTGGAGTGAGCCTTGGCGTGAAGATGGATCCGGTTCCCCAGGCGCTCCCGATTGGAAAAGGCGAGCTCCTGAAACCAGGAACGGATGTCGCGATTGTCGCGATCGGTGTCTCCGTATGGCAGGCGGTTGAGGCTGCTAAACGGCTGGATAAGGAAGGGGTCTCCACAGCTGTGGTGAACGGCCGATTTGCGAAGCCTCTTGATCAGGAGTTGATCCTGGAAGTTGCACAGCAGGTTCGATATGTCGTGACTGTTGAGGAAGGCTGTCGGATCGGTGGATTTGGGTCAGCGGTCCTGGAAACGCTTTCAGATGCTGGTGTGACGGACGTGAAGACCAAGGTCTTGGGGTTACCCGATTGGTACATCGAACAGGGGCCTCAAGATCTCTTGCGTGAGCGATACGGGTTAACCGCCGAGGGAATTTACCAAAGCGTGAAAGAACTGATCGGAAAAGCGCCGGTGGAAAAATCACAATTCACAGGCGCCACACTCGGCAGCCATCTCCCTCATGGCGACGAACAGGGCAGCTGATTCAAAACGTGAGGCGTGAAGAGTAAACAGTAAGGAGTAGGGAGGTTCAACGGTTCCAGGCGATGCATATCACGAGACGCAAGACTCGACAGATTCAAGTTGGTAACGTAAAAATCGGCGGCGATGCTCCCGTCTCCGTGCAGTCTATGTGTTCCACAGACACGCGGGACGTAGTTGCGACCACCACACAGATTCGTGAGCTTGAAGCTGCCGGTTGCGAACTGATTCGCGTCGCGGTTCCGGACGATGAGGCTGCACGAGCTCTGCCCCAAATCAAGGCGGCCATGACAGTGCCGCTGATCGCCGATATCCACTTCGACCATCGCCTCGCGTTAAAGGCCGCACAAGTCGTCGATTGCGTCCGTATCAATCCCGGCAATATTGGGGCCTGGTGGAAGGTGGAAGAAGTGATCAAGGCCGTGAACGAACGCGGTATTCCTCTTCGCGTCGGTGTCAACGGTGGATCGCTCGAACGCCCTCTGCTGGAGAAGTACGGATGGCCTTCCCCTGAGGCCCTGGCAGAGTCAGCGCTCAATGCTGTGCGTGCCCTGGAGGATGTAGGGTTTACTAATCTGAAAGTGTCGCTCAAAGCGTCGGATGTGCACCATGCGATAGACGCCTACTGGCTCTTTGCCCACCAGTCGGATTATCCGCTTCACATTGGGATCACGGAAGCCGGAACGACTATGACAGGGGCCGTGAAGTCTTCGATCGGCCTAGGATATCTGCTCGGACAAGGGATCGGAGATACATTGCGGGTGTCGCTGGCGGCTGATCCGGTCGATGAAGTCAAGGTCGGGTTTGAGATTCTAAAATCGCTGGAGTTACGTCATCGCGGGATCAATGTCATCGCCTGTCCGACTTGTGGGCGCGTCGAAATCGACGTCGTCCGTATGGCGAATGAGTTGGAGAAAAAGCTCGGCCATATCAAGACTCCTTTGAATGTGTCGGTGCTTGGATGTGTCGTGAATGGAATCGGGGAAGGGAAAGAGGCGGACATTGGGATCGCCGGCGGCGAGGGGAAAGGTATCTTGTTCAAGAAAGGCAAGCTGGTTCGGAAGGTTCCGATGGAAGAATTGATGGACACGTTGATCGAAGAAGTCGAACTCCTCGCCAAGGAAAAGGAAGCCGAAGGGAGCGGTGATGCTGTTGCCCCTGTCTCGTCAAACGGATGGGAATCGTTGGTGCCTCAGTCGGAGCATCCTTCAACACTCGGGAAAGAGATTCCCGTATTGCCTCACCGATAAGCGTGCCTGGAGTAACGCCGTTCTACTGACTCCGCCCACTAAGTCGTTCTCGCCAAAGAAGTGATTGACGCACTCTTGGCGCGTCATGTATGTGTGCAGCCTCGCGATGGATTCGAACTCCTTCATGCATCAGCTCAATTCCTTCGTGCGGTCGACGTTAGGCGTACGAGTGGTCCAGGTTGGACTTGTCGTGGCCGCGGTCGTGCACGGCTACATTATTTCCTTTGGTCGATCCTTTCACTTTCGGGACATCGATATCCACCGTGAGATCGGAAGGCGTTTTCTCTCGGGCGAATATTTGTATGCCAACGATTACTGCTACATGTATTTGCCGACCACAGGCATCTATTTCGCCCCCTTGCTGGCGCTCGATCGAAATCCCAGTCTGGCTTTACGCTATGCGGTGGCCGTGGTCTGTTTGGTGGTTACGATCATCCTGTTCCATCGTATGATCGTAGGCTTGTCGGGTTCAACTGGGTGGGGGCGGCTGTGGATTGGTATAGGCGCCGGAGCATTGACCTTGCAATTCATGTTGAATGATCTCGACGATGGGGGGCCGCATCTCATGCTGCTCGGCATTCTCACGGGAGGTCTCTACGCGATATGGGTAGGTAGAGAATGGCGGGGTGCAGCGCTGCTTGGACTCGGCATCGTCCTTAAAATTACCCCGGCTCTTTTTGTACTGCTGTTCTTGTGGAAGCGGCAATGGCGGGTTGCTCTGTATACCGTCGCTGCCACACTGCTCTGGATCGCGCTCCCTGTTCTGTACATGGGCCCCACTGGATGGTGGGACCATCACACAGAATGGACAAGAAACGCGGTGCTCTCCGTGCTCGATCGACAAGTAGAAGGACGACAGGAGAACGAACTGCAAAAGGCCAATCTCTCACTCCGCCATACCATGCTCAGATATCTCGTCACCTACCCACCGACTCATCGACTGAGGCAAGTCGATCCTGGCTACCAGCCTGTCCTCGATCTTCCGTCGCCGGTTGCGAATGCGATCGTCGGTGTTGCTGCGGTGTCCCTGTTGGGTGTGTTCGCCTGGTTCAGTCGGAGACCATTTCAAGGGCCTGGAGATTCGGAGTGGGCACAAGATTGCGCCGCAACTTTCATTTTGATGCTACTCTTTTCTCCTATTACCTGGGATCAGCATTTAGTTTGGATGGTCCCGGCGGCATGTGTTGTGATCACGGCTGCTACGCGGATGAGCGGCGGATTGAGCCGTGTCGGGTATGTGATGTTAGCCGTCTATATTGTGTTGGCCATGGTGTTGAACTATGAAGTCGTGGGTTCCGCAACATGGGAAGCGCTGAAAAGTTATCATCATCTTGGGATCGCCATATTGATTCTGTACGCACTGCTCCTCAGTACGAAGCGTGACAGACGTGTTCCAGATCTCTATTCGAGTAAGATGCTCCGTGGGGCATCTCGCGTGGTTGGTGAAGCATAGGACCGATAACACGGAATTTTTGCACCCTCAAAGGCTCTTCGCAAAGAAGTGTCGTTCAACTGGTTGTTCGTGCGGTCTTGTATTGAGTTCCAGAAAAAGAAGCGACTATAATGTCGCCCTCCGAGGCGCCGTACCCAAGTGGTAAGGGAGCAGTCTGCAAAACTGCGATGCAGCGGTTCGAACCCGCTCGGCGCCTCCAAACTGCACTTCGCGTGGGCCGATGTCTACGCGATGTACTGACAGTTGATCAAATTGACGAGTCCCGTGCTTGATGTTAGAATCCCGCACATTATTGTGCCTCCAGGTATAGCTGCGCTGAGCAGCTAATCATATACAAGGGCTAGACAATAAAGCAGGATAGATAAGGAGAACGGAATGGCTGTTCCGATTTCCCAGATGTATACCGTGGCGACGTACGTCCTCTCCCAGAAGTTCAAGGGAGTGAAGCGATATCCCTTAGTGCTCATGCTAGAGCCGCTTTTTCGTTGCAATTTGGCCTGCGCAGGTTGCGGAAAGATTCAGTATCCCGATCACATCCTCGATAAGCGGTTGACGCCTGAGCAATGCTGGGCGGCGGCGGAGGAATGCGGGGCGCCGATGGTCAGTATTCCGGGTGGTGAGCCGCTCATCCATCCTGAAATCGCAACAATCGTGCAGGGCTTGGTGGATCGGAAGAAATATATTTATCTGTGTACCAATGCGATTCTCTTGGAACGTAAACTGGATGAGTACAAGCCGTCGAAATATCTCACGTTCAGCGTCCATATGGACGGACTGAAAGATGAGCATGATTTGGCCGTTTGTCGAGACGGCGTGTATGACGTCGCCGTGAAAGCCATTAAAGCGGCGGTCAAGCGCGGACATCGCGTCACGACGAATACGACATTGTTTGACGATGCGAATCCTGAACGGGTGAGGAAGTTTTTCGATGAGATGATGGCCCTCGGCGTGGAGGGCATGACCATCTCGCCAGGCTATAGCTATCAAAAGGCCCCGGATCAACAGCATTTCTTAAAACGGACTCGAACTCAGGAGCTCTTTTCCAAGATTCTGGCTCAGCCCAAGTCGGGCTGGCAATTTAACCAATCTCCGTTGTTTCTGGATTTTCTCATGGGCCAGCGGCAATATCAGTGCACGCCTTGGGGTAATCCAACCTACAATGTCTTTGGCTGGCAGAAGCCCTGCTATTTACTTCAAGAAGGCTATGTCAAAACATTCCGTGAGTTGATGGAGTCGACGGAGTGGGATCACTACGGGACCGGTCGAAATGAAAAATGCGCCGATTGTATGGTCCATTGTGGCTATGAGGCATCAGCTGTTGAGGATACATTCAGCACCGTCTCCGGATTTGCGCGAACTGCTAAATTGACCTTGTTGCCCACGTCTCGTTAGACATCAATCGTTCAGTGTTATCATTAGTAGGTGCGTTATTCCTCCTAACGAATCGGGCTTGCTTGCCAGAGGCTTAAAAAATGACCGATACCAAAAACCACAACGCTGGTGAGGCGAGTTCTCTTGAAGGCCAGGTGTTCACACCAGGATCAGCTGCAGAGATAGTGGAGGCAATCGAGCTGGCCTTCGATTACCGCGGTGACGTCACCTTGAAGCTGCGGTGCGGTGAATCTGTGGCCGGCTACATTTTCAATCGCCAAAGTGCTGATACTGATCCCTATCTTGAGCTATTCCCAAGGGACCGCGAGGATCCTCGGCGCATTTTATACCGAGATATTGTCGCGATAGCGTTTACAGGTGAAGACACGGCCAATGGAAAATCGTGGGAAGCGTGGGTATCAAAAAAAGAGTCCGAACGTCGAGCAGAAGCCGAAAAGATTGAGACGATCGCGCGCACCAAAGGCTATCTCTAGCCTGCTTATCTCCACTATTGAATTTCCAGCCAAAGAATCCCCTCCGCTGCATCTCAAAAAGGTCCGCCGTTTCGTTGACAAAGATTTAGCGCTGTGCTAGAAACCCCTGCCCGTAATTAGTACGCTCGTTGTGATGGAGCGTGTGTGTTTTTGAAGGAGCCAACGACGAGCCAGCAAACAAATCTAACCCATAACCGGCGGAATGCGGTAGGGCTGTTCGTCCTGGTTTGTGGTGTGCTCCTAAGTGCTGCGTTTCCACCGGTGGCGCGACCTACCCATGAAGCTGACCATCGCTTCATGGTTGAAGGGTATGTCTGCGGGCCTGACGGGAAAGCGGTCTCGAACGTAGACGTCCTCGTTAAGGACACGAAGATTTCGTATGGCCAGGTTGTAAGGACTGATGGGGATGGCTATTACAAAGCGACATTCCATCTCCATAACGACAATCTTGGTGATCCCCTTCTTGTTGAAGTAAGGGGTGAGCAACAGAATTTGAAGGTTGATTTTGATCCAAAGGACCTGGAAAGTGAGCGGAAAGTCCAGGTTAATTTTGGAGCCGGTTGTGGTGATGGTGGGTCTCCGTTGTGGGTCTGGTGGGGAGGCGGGGCGCTAGTCGCCGCAGTTGGTGGTGTGATAGGAATGAGGCTTGCCCGTTCTCAGCGGAGGCAGGAGCGCGGCAAGGGGAAATCACAGAAAAAGCAAAAATCATAATCGCCGATGACGGTTCGAAGGAGGGTAGCGGAGTACCTCGCCGAATCGGTTGAGAGGTGGGCGAGGGTCGGTGTGCAGAGTTATCAAGGTGGAGATAACCGGGACGCTTTTGTTAGGGGCGTGGTTCCCTCAGCAGAAGCGTTTTTTTTTGGGGACTTCATCACGCATGGCTGACCGTGTGTGTTGGGGCGTCGCTCAGGAGTGAAGTTATAGGAGGGACGAGCACCAATGGCTACGAGAATGGAACTAGTTCGAATGGCTTTAGTGATGACTGGTGGATTGCTAGTGGGTTGCACTGGTGGCGAAGGGGAGGGACCGATTGTTCCACCACCCCCAGCTCCGGCAGAATACGCCGACAAGCATATGCCATCAGAGTGGTGGGGCGATGCCCAGAAATTGGAAGAGGGGCGAAAGCTCTACCTGGGTGAGGCGAATCCAGACGTGAAATGTGGCAGTTGTCATGGGAACGACGGGAAGCCTGTGAAGGCTGGGGCGACGGATTTCAGAAATCCGGAACGGATGAAGCTTTATTCAGACTCCGTGTGGTTTTGGCGAATCTCCGAGGGGGTACCAAATACGAAGATGAAGGGGTGGAAGAGTAAACTCTCTGAGGAGGATCGCTGGAAACTCGTGCTGTACGAGAGGAATTTTGGGCTTCCTGGAAAGATGTGGAGCGATGAACAGAAGCAGTGGGTGGATCAAAGCGCTAAGTGACGTTCTTGGCTAGTTTCAGAAAGTAAGGGGGCATCGAGGTATCGTGAAAAAACTGTGGCACAATCTGCCGACTCTTGTTGCGCTTTTTGCGCTCTGCGTGTGCGTTGCGCCCGCTGCCTACGCCCAGGAGCTTGGGGCCTCCTCGGTGAATCTCCCCTACATGGGTAATCGGACAGCTGTCTGGGTGGTTGCGCAACTTCACATCTTGTTCGCGGCGTTCATCTTAGGCGCCCCGATTTTTGTGGTCATCGCTGAATGGCTCGGGTATCGGAAACAAGACCCGCGTTACGATCGTATGGCCAAGGAAATCACCAAAGTCACGGTCATCCTGTTCAGTTTGACGGCTGTGACCGGAGGGTTCTTCATTTTTGTCCTCCTTGCGGCCTATCCGGAATTCACAACCTGGTTCATCAATCAATTTTATATCGTGTTCGCGGTCCTCTATCCGGCACTGTTCATCATCGAGACGATCCTGATGTACGCGTATCTCTACACCTGGGATGTTTGGAAGGGTGAAAAGAAGGGGCGGCATATCGCGCTGGGCATCGTCTTGAATCTGGTGTGCCTGCTGATTCTCTTTGTGATCAATGGTCCGACATCTTTCATGAACACTCCTCCAAAGGCCGAGGGAGTTTCACCGCAGGATTTCCTCGCAGCTGCGACCTTATGGGACAAAATTGCAAATCAAAGTTGGTTCCCTCTGAGTCTGCATAGGATCGACGGCAACGTAGCGTTCGGCGGGTTTATTGCCGGTATGATCGCCAGCTACATGTATATGGGCTCCAAGACCCAGGAGGAGCGAGCCTACTACGATTGGATGGGCTTCGTCGCCATATGGATTGCGGTGGGAGGGTCACTCCTACAGCCCTTCACAGGGTTGTTGCTGGCCTATGAAATGTGTGATTACGATTTCTCGTTTTGTCCCTACATGATGGCCGATCAGCTCTCCATGTTTTTCGAGGTGCAGGGGATGATGATCGGGCTACTTTTCTTGGCGATTAATTATTATAGCTGGCTCAGCGTAAAGCGAATCGAAGGTGCCGAAACCGTCAGGATGACGATCTTGGCTCCCATAGTCTTGGTTGCCATCCTTCCCGTTACGATGTGGGTTATGAACGTCTATTGGATCCCGGATCCGATGTCCTTGGCCATCTTACTGCCCTTAGTCTTGTCTCCATTCCTGTTGGCAAAGCTTGTTCCCCTGACCGTCTCCGCGAGGACCGTCATTAAGATTGGGTTTATCGTGATGCTCGTGAGTGATGCCGTGTGGCTCACCCCGGCGGGATTTGTCGCCACCGGTACGGATATGCCAGATGAGCTGAGCCTGCCGGAAGGCTTGGACTATTTGGCCTCCATGCCGGCCAAGTTGTCGGCCATCATCGTGCTGGTGTTTGTCACCGTCGTCAATTACGTTCTCTACAGCAGAACCATCAAGCAGGGGACCATTCACTGGGGCAAAATCGATTTTGCGGCGCAATTTGTCCTGATTTTCTTAGCATTTATTTCGACGTGGATCATGAGTTTGATGGGTGCGGTTCGATCGTTGCTAAAGAAGTATTTCCATGCCTACAGTCTCGTATCGGACTTTACCGTCGAGTCGTTTACACCGACCCTCTCCTATTCTGCTTGGTGGATAACCGGGATTACCGTCAGCTTCCTCATCATTGTGACGCTGGCCGCCATGGTGGCTCTCCGCCCCTTGGTGTCGAAGGTGCGGGAGGTTGGAGGGAGTGCTGTGCCTGTAGAGGCAAAGTGAGCTGGTACGTAATCAATATTTGACGATCACGAAAATCCGAAAGAGGGATCGTGTTTAAAAAACTTATAATTGCGCTCGTGGTTGGTGGGGCGGTCATGGCGGTTGCCCATTCTCAAGAGGTGCCATCAGATTTTCAGATACTCTGGGGCCTCTTTGCGATTATTGGAGCTGTGGTCTTCATGCTGTTGGATGCACCGCCACTCAAGACAATGAGTGGCGGAAAGTCTTTTTTTGCCGTCCTGACATTTTGGATCGTCGTGATCACGGTTTGCATCGCTGGCGCGTCCCTCTTACCTCAGTTCGATCCGGAAGACGAGCGGGAGAAAATCAACAAGCTTTTGGAGAAGCAAAGAGCTGCCTCACAGCAAGGGAAGGCAGAGGAACTGATAGCCCGTGCCAAAGCTCTGGATGAACAGGTCAAGGCCCTTGAGGAGAGGCTAAAAACGTTGGGGACAGGTCAGGCCGTCGTGGCCTCGGCGGCGCCACCGCCAGCAGACGCAAAACCATCAGCAGCATCCGGTGGTGCGGGGGATGTGATGAAGGTGGGAGAAGAGCAGTGGCAGCTGCAGGAATGCTACAACTGTCACAAGCTCAGAGGTGAAGGTGGAAAGAAGCGAGGTCCCGAACTGGATAACATCGGTACGTTGCTGACCGTTGAGGAGATTCAGGAGAAGATTGCGAACCCCAAGAGTTTTATGGCGGAGGGATTTGAGAAGGAATGGAAGAAGGGTGTCATGCCCGACAAGTTCAAGGATCTCATGGACCCCAAAGAAATGTTGGCACTCGCCACCTGGTTGGGTAGCTTCAAGAATACCTCGGTGAACACTCCGAAGCCTATCAAACAATAGTCATGCTGCAACCAAAGCTGAAATCCAAGGTCCGATGTACCGACCTCGACATCGGTGAAGTCTCGAAGGTCGTGCTCGATCCACTCTCTCATGAGATCAGCCATATTGTGGTCTCGATGAATGGTAGTGGCGAACGCCAGATCGACATGACGCAGGTGCAGGATGTCACGGATGATCTTGTACATCTGAAGTCGCCTTCGCGCGAGATTCTGGCACTCCCGCCGTTCAAGCGGGACGACTATGTCACTACGCACGAAGTAGAAATCTCCCATCTCGAAGACAATATTCATGTCACACCGGGCGAAGTGTTGGTGCCGCTCCCTGATTTGGAAAAGAGTGTCAAGCGGCGCACCTTCTTCATGAATTTCACCCACGTGATCGGATTCTTGATCGGACTTCCCATCGCGTATCCCATTCTTCGCTTTCTCATGAAGCCCATGTATGCGGAATTTGACAACCAATGGCTGGCTGTTGGAAATGTGAGCAAAATCAAGAATGAGGACGTTGGGGTGCAGTTCGAATACAAGAAAAAGGTGAAGGAAGCGTACATGCCTGAATATGAGGTTGAGAAGAACGTCTGGCTTGTGCGTGCGACTCCTGATCTCCTCGAAAAAGTGTATCAAGGGAAAGATGAGGAATTCCGTGACGCCAAGGGATATGTCATCTGGACCAATAAGAAGGAGATCCCTTTTATCGCGTTTTCAGGGAAGTGCCCACATCTTGGATGTGCGTTCAAATGGCGAAACCATAAGGCGCTGGGACCGGTGTTCCTCTGTCCTTGTCACTTGAGTATCTATAATGCGGCCGGAAAAGTGTTGGATGGTCCTGCTCCGCGTGCTCTTGATCCCTTGCCTGTGCGCGTCTCGGCGAGTGGTGAGGTGGAAATTATCGACATGGAGTTCAAGGCTGGTACGAAATCACAAATACGAATCGTCTGAAACCTAGAAATATGGACATCAAACATTCCTCTCCTGCCGTGATTCCTGATCATCAGCCCAGCGCGATCGAAAAGCTCGTCGCCTTTCTGGATGAACGGGTCGGCCTCAAGGAAATGCAGGCCAAGATGCTCAATGAGCCGATACCTGGCGGTTCTCGTTGGGCCTACGTCTTCGGCTCGATTCTTTTGTTCATCTTTGCGATGCAGGCGCTGACCGGTGTCCTTCTGATGTTCTATTATGTCCCGACCGCCGACCACGCCTATGACAGCACGCAATACATCATTCATGACGTCGACTACGGCTGGTTCTTGCTGAGCTATCACTTTTGGGGGTCCAGTGCGATGGTCGTGTGTGTGGTGGCTCACATGTCGCAGGTGTTTTTGTGGGGGGCCTACAAGAAACCAAGAGAATTGCTCTGGCTCGTGGGTTTGGCATTATTTGGCATCGTAATCACCTTTGGTTTTACAGGGTATCTGCTGCCCTGGGATCAACGCGCGTTCTGGGCCACGACTGTGGGTGTCGAGATTTTGGATAAGACGCCAGTCATTGGCGATTTCATCGCCCGATTTCTAAAAGGCGGACCGACTCCTGGGCAAATGACGCTAAGCCGCTTCTTTGTACTTCATGTGATGATTCTTCCTGCAGCCCTCATGGCTTTAGCCGGTCTGCATCTGTTCTTGTTTCGAGTGGCAGCTCCAGCCGGTCCGTACAGTGGTACGAAGGAGGAGATTAAGGCCAAGACAGACTACTTTTTCCCTCGTCAAATTTGGAAGGATATGGTCGGGATGGCCTTTGTCTTCGTCGGGACCTGCGTTCTGGCACTGTGGGAACCAGTCGTCCTCTTAGACCAAGCTGCCCCTGATCCAGGTGACTATCATCCCGAACCGGAATGGTATTTCCTATTCTACTTCCAACTCCTGAGGTTGAAAATTTTTTCAGGGGAGTTTGGGCAGTTCTTGGGAGCCGTTGCGCTACCGGTCCTCTTTATGATCTTGCTGGTGGCACTCCCATTTTTCGACAAGGATCCGGAACGCAATATTTTTAAACGGCCCATCGCTTTAATCAGTTGGATCGCGATTATGGTGGTCATTGTGTTGTTCACGGTGGCCTCGGTGATTAACCGAGAGTTCTTAGACTAATTCTGGTATCTCTTAGCTATGGCTGAAGAACGTGAATCGATGTCACCTACAAGGATAGGGTTCGGCATCTTATGGCCTGCCTGCTGGACTGCCATGGTTGTGAAGGCGGTTTTTGCCGTGCTTCTCTTGACGATGGGATTGGTGCAGTTTGAGGGCAGGTTTGGGCTTGCCGTCATCATGCTGTTTATCAGCCCGGTCAGTGTCTTTTCGATTCCCATCATCATGGCGTTGTTTGGAACCCACTTTGGTGAAGGGATTGGCCTTGAGTTCCTGTTCTGGCTCTCTATCCCCGTGGATATTTGGGCGCTCGGGGTGGTTGCCCGTACGTTCTTTCTTGAACGACTCCGAAAAGAACCTCCTGATGGGCTTGGGCTGGCTATTTGGTGGAGATCCGCTCTTATTGGAGCCTTCTTTGTCCCTCTCCTCTGGTGGATCGTGAGTTTCGTGACGGACAATGCCATCACGGCATCTCACTCAATGGCTGAGATGGAAGCTTTCCGGCATCTGACCGACACCGGGCTGCCGGTGGCGGAACGCATCGGTCTTGAATTAACGATCTGGGGATCAATCTCTTCAGCTGTCTTGGCCGTTCTCTCCTTGATCGGAGTATCGATCCTAGGCCAAATCATTCGACGGATGGCGGAAGGGTCCCGGCCAGCTTCCGAAAACTACCAAGGACTCATTACCCGCTGGGACTTGATGCGGGTGCCAGCAGACCAAGGGCTGCTCTTGACGTCTTTAGCGGGCGTGGGGGTCGTGTGTTCGCTGATGTTTTGGACCATCCTCCCGGTGACGACTCCTCATCCGCACGAGTGCTGTAAGAAGCCGGATGTAGAGGTCGAACCGGTATTCAAGCCTAGTCAATCATTGAATAGCACGGCGCAACGTGTTGCGTCCCTCACGGCGCAAATCGATGCGTTGGAGCAGCAACAATCTGACAAGAAAAACCAAAAAGCAAAGAGCAAGGGGAAGGCCGGCGGAAAAACAACCGAGGATTCACCTGCCAAGGCGAAACCGTAACTTACGAGGTGATGTGGTGAGTGCCATACAACAAGAGAGGGAAACGATTCAACCATCTCTCCGAGCCGATAGAAGCCATGGAGGATGGCTTGCGAGTCTCTTGTTGGCGGCTGCCTGGCTCGCACTTCCCTCCATCGGTGTTGCGGCCGAGGGTACGGGTGCTGGTCCGACGGAATATCGTGATATTCCATATATCGGTAGTCGGAACCTTGTCTGGATCGTCGCGCAACTTCATCTTCTGCTCGCCGGCTTCGTGTTAGGTGTGCCGATCTTTGCATGGCTTTGCGAAGTCATTGCCTGGAGGGGCGGGGAAAAACGCTACGACAAGCTTGCCAAGGAGTTTACCAAGCTCCTCACGTCAGCGTATGCCACGACCGCCCTGTTCGGCGGAATCTTGTTGTTCCTCTTGGTGGCGTTCTACCCCAAGCTCATGAATTATTTGACCGATGTCTTCTTCCCCTCATTTTTACTCTACTGCTTGTTGTTTCTCCTCGAAACCGCCACTCTCTATCTGTATTGGTATGGGTGGGATGCCATGCAGCATGGAAGGAAAAAGACGCTGCATGTCTTTTTGGGGTTTCTGCTGAATTTCTTTGCCTTATTCATCATGATCGTGCCCAATGCCTGGGCCACATTTCAGTCAAGTCCCGTCGTGATTTCGGAGGGGACGGCTTTTGAGCGAGCCTGGGCTGCCACATGGAATCCCACCTGGTGGCCGATCAACATCCACCGACTGATCGCCAACGTGGTGCTTGGGGGATATATCTGCGGAGCCTATGCCGGGGTCCGGTACCTCTCAGTCAAGAGCCAAGAAGATCGGGAGCACTACGATTGGATGGGCTATGTCGGGAATTTCATCGGTGTATTCGGTCTGTTGGCCCTCCCCTTTGCAGGCTATTGGCTGATGCGGGAAATCTATCAGTACAATCAGCAGATGGGCATTACGCTGATGGGAGGCTTTCTCTCCTGGCTGTTTATTATCCAGGCCATGTTGATCGGGGTGCTGTTCCTCGGGTCGAACTACTATTTCTGGCTCGGCATTACCTATCGGATTCCCGGATCAGAGGCGAAGTATCGGAAGGCCATGTTGTGGATGCTGATCAGTCTACTGTTCTGTCTTGCCGTCTGGATGACACCGCACTCGCTTGTGGCCAGCATTGAAGAGGCGCAAAAAATGGGTGGAGCCCATCACCCGTTGCTCGGTGTCTTGGGCGTCATGTCGGCCAAAATGACCGTGTCGAATCTCATGATTCTGATTACCTTCATGAGTTTCGTCATGTATTGGCGGGCTGGGAAACAAGACACAGCCGGATGGGCAAAGCTCGGGAAGGCCGTGATGGGGGCGATCTTGGTATTGGCCAGCATTGCCGTTATTGTCCTTGGTGTGTGGGGCTACTTCGTTCCGGCGATCGTCCGTATCAATTACTTTTCCACGTCTCAGGTCCTGATCGTCATCTTTGTCATTCTGACGATCACGCCACTCACGGCGCTGCTGCTGAAGAGCGCAAAGACGACGACCGAAATGGTTTGGGGCAGTATGCCTCCTCGCGCCGGCTATTCTCTCGTCCTCAACGCAGTCATGGTGATTCTCCTGATGACGTTGATGGGGTATGCGAGGTCGTCCTCTCGAGTTCACTGGCATGTCTATGGGGTGATGAGGGATACGTCGCCCTATGCATACTCTCCGGCTCTTGGAAGTGCCTCGTTGATCATGGCGTTCTGTACGTTCTTCTTCTGCATCCTTGTCGCATTTATTTTCTGGGTGGCGACCATGGGCGATAAGTATAAGGCAGCAGGTGGAACGGGAAAGGGCGAGCTTCCGCACGGCATCCCAGCGATGGCTGGAGGAGCTCCGGATGAAAACCAGAAGGGATAAGTACAGTTTTGAATCGCGAGTGTTGAGTTTAGCGAATGAACCAAATGAAGGGTCAATGCTCAGCATTTAATATTTGAGGGACTATGAGTGAAGTTGCACAACTACAATTGATCTCACTGGGGATCGTGGGGTTCGGAGTTCTGATCCTCCTCTTTATCAAAGCGACGTTTCTCCGCGTCACAGGGTTCGTCGCTATCGTTCTTGGGCTATTTTCACTCATGTCACTCGCAGTGCCTCAAATGGCGTCTCTACCGCCAGCAGAGGAGAAGGTCGACATCACCAGCATCAAAACACCGACCGACATTGCGGCCATCGGGCAGAGCGTCTTCTTCAGCAAAGGGCAATGTGCTCTCTGCCACTCCATCGGCCCAAGCGAGTCCGCGCGCTGCCCGGATTTGAAGGGTATCGGTGCGAAGCTAAGCCAGGACTTTCTCTATGAGAGCCTCACGGATCCACAAGCCTTCGTCTATCAGGATTACCGACATGGGGGTGTGCCAAAGGAATACCCGGCGACCATGCCGGCGATCGACAAAGATCCGATCGGGCTTTCCAAGAACGAAATATTAGCCGTTATTGCGTTTCTGCAACAGATGAGCGGAGAACCGATCTCCGTCAAGGTGTCGGATCTCGAAATACCGAGCCAGACTCAGCCGGCGCCAGTTAAAGCCGCTGGATCCGCCCTCGTCGCAGACGCTCACACGCCTTAGGGAGGAAAATTATGGGAGCGTTAGGGAAGCCGATCATACTCATGGTAGCGATGTATGTGTTCCTGAAGTTTGTGCTGCCCTATATCCCGGGATCGGCACCTCTTCCCTCCAGTTTAATTTTTCTCTATCTCATCCTGACGGCCTCGGGCATCGTGATCTATGAGACGCTAAGTGGTGAATCGAAGGACGCATTCTGGGGACCGATCCAGCGGTTCTTGACCGGTGAAAATATCGGCGGGCTGCAGGCCCTCCGATATGGGGTTCTCATCCTGTTTCCGCTGCTGGTGGGGTGGCAGACCTATGGGAGCACGGCAACCAGCGATCTCCCTCCGACGGAGAGCCGGACGATTCATCCAGCACCACCGGGTGAATACACAGGCCTTGTAAATCCCGTTCCAAAAACACCTGAGAACATCATGCAAGGCAAGGGGTTCTATGCGGCCTTTTGCTCGCCTTGTCACGGTGGAAACTTTGATGGAAAGGGACCGGCCGCGCGGGGGTTTATTCCGGCACCTGCGAATTTTGCCGATCCGACGACGATCGCGATGCTGCAAGAGAGCTATTTGTTCTGGCGTATCAAAAAAGGCGGGGTCGGCCTGCCGATCGAGGGTGCGCCATGGAAATCCGCTATGCCGCGGTGGGAGTTGGAATTGCCTGATGAATGGATTTGGAAAATCATCATGGGTGAATATGATGGGGCGCATCAATCCCCACGGACGTGGGAGTAGTGGGCACTGTCGCCAAGGTGTACGGGTCAAGTTGCATACGGAGAATGAGGACAGTATGAAACCGGCGAATCACGCGGTGAAACGTGTTCTGTGGGCTGGGTTGGCGACGATCGCGGCTCTGGTTATGGGGGGAGGCTCACTCAGCTTTGCGCAGGAGAGCGTTTCGGTGAGGGCAGCGATTGTCACGGGTGGGCTGCCCGTAGACGATCCAAATGCCGCCGTTTGGACGAGCGCGATCCCGGCGACGTTTCCGATGTCGCCGCAAGTCCATTGGCCGGACCGCATACAAGAAGTGACTGTTAAGGATGTGATCGTGCGCGCGTTGCACGATGATCAGCAGGTGGCGTTTCTTTTAGAGTATAGCGATCCAACTCAGGATCCTGACGATGGGGCGGCATTGGAATTCATGGTCGGAGACAAGAAAGCCCACTTCGCTCATGGGCAACCGATGCTTCAGGTTGAGGGCGGACCGGTCAATATCTGGTTTTGGAAACATAAGGACGACAAGGCCGTTGATATGAGTGCGAAGGGCTTTGGGACTTTGAAGCCGCAAGCCCATCAGGATGTGAAGGCAAAGGCTGCTTACGCAAATGGCACATGGAAAATTGTTTTCTCCCGCCCCTTGTCGACCGATCATCCCGACGAAGATGTGCAGATCACGCCAGGAGAATTCATCAGCATTGCTTTTGCGGTGTGGGATGGTCGCAAGGATGGGGCAGGTGAGTTGGTCGAAAAAGGTTCGCAGAAAGCAGTTTCTTCCTGGTGGTATTTCCGAGCCGATGCACCGCCGGATTATTCGAGCTATATGTATGCGGCGATTGCCGCAGCGTTGGCTTTGGGATTTCAATTTGTCCTGATCCGAAAACTCAAGAAAGGGCAGTGAGTATGAAGGCGGCAAGGCTGGGTGTTATTGGGTTGGCGGTTGGCGTGTTGGGAGGAGCTTTGATTGCCGGCGGATGCGCGAGTGAGCAAGAAAAGCGAGGCCACGAACTATATACCCACTACTGCAGTGATTGTCATGGCCCAAGCGGGAAGCAAAATGAGGGATTTAATTGGTCCTTCATGCCTGATCCCAAGCCAAAGGACTTGTCCAATAAGTCGGAAATGGGGACGTTCACCGACCAAGAAATTTTCGACACGATTTCACGCGATATGTTGAACACCAACGAAGAAGAGGGCGATGAGATCGGGGACGATGATTTCGCTGTTCCGACCATGCCGACGTTCAAGTATACCCTGTCCGAGGATGAAATCTGGGCGATCGTCGGCCACGTGCGCACGCTGCATGGCATGAAGATGGAGTTCAATGTTGAAGCCCGTAAGGCATCGCTCGATGAAGGACTGAAGGCTGCACAAACGAAGTTTGATCAAGCCAAACAGGCCTACGAGGAGGCAGAGAAGAAAGCCAGTGACGAAGCAGAGAGGAAGAGCGAAGAGCTGAACAAAGATGTTGATGTGGATGAATCCGCCTACGCTGCCGAGCAGGAGGCCATGGGCGTAGCCAAGAAGGAACTCGATACAGCTCAGGTTGCCCTGAATAACTTTTCGACCAGGCCGGGCAGGGGCGTCAGTGTCCCAAGACCGGACTTAACGGTCAAACCAGCAGAAGCTGCTGCATTGATTGCTCGCGGGAAACGATTGTACGAAGATAAATATGGATGCAATGGTTGCCATAATCTCGAGGGTGAGGGCGGGAAGATCGGCCCGGCTCTAGATCGTGCTGGGTTTCGGTTGAACGCGACCTGGGTCTATCGCTGGCTCAAAAATCCACAGGCCATGGATTCAGCGACACGCATGCCGGCGCTAGGATTGAATGATGCAGACGCAAAAGCCGTGACGATGTATGTTGCCACGTTGCGCGCCGAGAAATCCGAGCCAGAGGAAGAAAAGCCGGTAGAGACTCCTTAACGCAGCACGCCGCCAAGGAGTCCAATAAGCAGCGTGACGCCGACCCAAATGTGCGCCCGAAACATCTCAAAGGCATGCGCTGGCGTCAGAGGCTGCTGTAGCCGACGAATTTGAAAGTAGAAGAATATCATTACTCCAAGGAGTGCGGCATAATACGGCCATCCGAGATCAGCCAGCCATCCTGCTGCGGTCAAGAACGCCATCATAACGCCAAATGCCAGGCCTACTCCGAGGTGAATTGACGCCCCGAAGTAGAGTGCGGCTGATTTCACTCCGATGCGTCGGTCATCCTCCTGATCCTGAATGGCATAGATCGTATCGTACGCGACGGCCCAGGCGGCGGTCGCTCCGAAGAGACACCATACTGGTGCATCGAGCTGTCCTTGCACCGCTGCCCAAGCCATGACGGTTCCCCAGCCGAAGGCGATGCCCAGCATGGCCTGTGGGATATGGATCCAGCGCTTGCAGTATGGATAGAGAGCTGCAAGAAACACTGCGACCGGGGAAAGCCATGCAACGAGAGGTGAAAGCAGCAGCAACAGACCTGCCGCCAACATCAACAATATGGTCAATAGGATGATGGCATGACGACGGGTCAGTTCACCTGACGCTAACGGCCGCGCTCGAGTGCGAGTGACTTGCCAATCGAAGCCTTGATCTGCAAGATCGTTCAAGATTACGCCTGCGCTCCTCATCAAAAACGACCCTGCAAGAAAAATGGCGAGCAGATGGAGTGGCGGGAATCCACGTGCTGCCAGAATAAGGGCCCAAAAGGTAGGTAGGAGTAATAAATAGGTGCCGGTCTGATTCTGTAAACGAATCAATCGCGCAAGGGCAGACCAGGGAATACCAGGTGCGGCAGGAAATGAGGAATTGGCCGGGGCTGACATGGCTCGACCATATCGGAGGGGAAAAGGGGCTGTCAATGCGCCTTCACCGGTTGTGACGCTTTGAGGAATTGGGTATAACCACAACGTGAGTCGACATCACACAGGACAACGTGAGGGTTGGTTGCAGCGGCTTTCTCTTCAGAGGGGTTGTGCGATCATGCTGGTGGTCCTGTCGACGACCGGCTGTTCCATGCTGGCGCAAGAGAAGCGGCCCATCGACGTGACACCCATTCCGTTGACGCCGGCCATTTGGTTTTCACCAAGCGGTATGACGGCGGATGTCTCCTACCAGAATGCCTGCCAGGAGACTGTGGCCATGCCTATGGCCGACCTCCTTCGTGCGTCTGTTCCGAACAAGCTCACCCGAGTGTTCACCGGTGTGATCGCAAAGCACGAATCTGAAGACTTTCTGGGGTCGGACGGTGTGGTCGAAATCGGGCTGAGTGTAAGGAGAGTTGAAGTCGTCATTCCAAAGCAGCTGCCCGGAGAGTATCCAGCCAGTGCCACGATAGGGCTTGAAATGGTGTTTTTAGCTCGAGATGGCGCGATGCTCTTCAGTAAAAGGCTTGAAGGTACAGGCCACGGTACTGTCGTGGTGCCTGATCAATCGTGCGAGGTGACAGGATTGGAAGCCATTGTTGAGGAAGCCATTGGGTCGGTGGCCGAGGGCTTGGCTCAACAGATGGCGCAATCGCTTCAGATCCGCGAATATGCGGATCGGCGGGATACCTGGGTTCCGCTGGTCTCTCATCCCGTGGTGCCATCCGACAGGGCACTCGAGACGGATTCTTCTGCGAATCAGGCGGCGACAGAAGAACAGCCCACCGCCACAGCCAGGATGGTCGAACCAGCACACCTCAGTTATCGTGCCATTATACGAGATGAAAGCCGCAATCGGGTGCTTGAGCCGGATGAGTCTCTCACGCTCCACCTTGAGGTGAAAAACGAAGGGCGAGTGGAAGCCGACGATGTGGTGGTGCTCGTCAATGGGAAGGCAGGATTGGAGCAGGTGTTTCCCTCTGAAGTGCTTGTAGGCTCCATTCAACCCGGAGAAATCAAACGTCTTTCGGTGACAAAGCAGGTCACGGTGCCGAAAACCGACCTCCCTGGTGAGCTGACCTTAAATTTACGTGCGGCCACCCCGATGGCTTCCATGCCACCACCCAAGGTATTCAGTCTGGTGATCCAATCCACGCGTGATGATGTCACGGCGCTACCGGATGTTGATGAGATGCCACCGTCGCTTGCGTCGGATCAACAGCCGAAGGTCGTCATCATCGCAATTGGAATCGGAACGTTTCACGAAGAGCAGATGCCGGTGATGAAGTATGCCAGCCACGACGCCGCAGTGATGGCAGAGTATCTACACGCAATCGGCGGTGTTCCTCGTGAGCGGATGCGTATTCTGCTCGATCGTCAAGGCGTGAAGCGGGAGTTGGAAGAGACGTTTGACCAATGGCTTCGCAAACGTGTGGATGGCGAGACCGTGCTGTATGTGTTTTTTTCAGGCCGAGCGGTTGTGGACAGTCAGAGCGGCGAGGTCTTGCTCGTCCCTTACGACGGAACACCGTTTCAACCGGGGCACCTTTATCCTTTAACACGATTGAAGGAAGCGGTCTCCCGGCTTCCGGTTCGACGGGCGATCCTCATGTTCGACGTGTCGCTGGATCCCTCACCTGGGGCCGATCTGACCACCATGCCTTCACCCGATTGGACTTCGGGGCTCGATGAACAACGGAAAGATGTGGAGATGTGGATGGTTGGAAATCACAATTTGCAAGAAGCCCATGTATCTGAGCGAGGGAAACACGGCTTGTTTACGTATCAACTCCTGAGAGGCCTGCAGGGTCTTGCCGATCTCGATAGGGATGGATTGGTTGTCGCCGGTGAATTATGTCTATACGCTCGAGGTGAAGTGGCGCGCGTGACTCGTCAACAATCCGGCAACAAGCAAGACCCGCTGTGCCTGCCCCAGGTCGGGCGTGGTGCAATGGCTCGTATCCATCCGATTGCCAAGGGGAATAATCCGAAGCCACCATCGACTGCTCAACAATCCTACGGACCGCCCACTGACTCAACTCATACGGTTCCAAACCCGATGCTTGTTGGCCCATAGCCGAGTCATTCATGCCGATTCCATTCATTGACAGGCCGGTCGGTGGCCGTTATCATGCCGGATAATTGTAGGTCTTTTCGTTCGTCAGTCTCACCAAGATGCCGGCGTAGCTCAGTTGGTAGAGCAGCGGTTTCGTAAACCGCAGGTCGCCCGTTCAATCCGGGTCGCCGGCTCCATAATCTTCCAAGAGATTTCAGATAGTTGCGGACTCGATCCGGTCTGTGGATTCTGTGTAAAAGCCACTTCTGCTACCACTTTGCTACCACGAGCTACCGCCCTCTCTGATTGAGACGGTAGTGCGTCGAGGCGATCCAATGCACCGGGTGCTTTCTTCTTCAGCCATCTCCCATATGTACTCACCGTTAATTCAATTGTCGCGTGTCCCAATTGCTCTTGAACGTAAGGGGCTGGGACACCCTCGGAAAGCAGGATCGAGGCGTAGGTGTGCCGGAGACAATGGGGGGTAAAGTGGAGCGGAAGCTTGGCTTCCTTCAGCACGCTGGCCATCGCACGACGCACATTGGCAGGATCTAACGGAGTCCCGTTTTTCGTTACAAACAGCCAGGGCGTTTGATCTGTCCAACCATGTTTCAACCGATCTTGCTTCATAGTCTTGAGATGGCGAGCGAGCACCGCCGTGAGGGCCTGTGAAAGATCCACAGTTCGACCATGGCCGCTCTTTGGAGTCTCGAGGGTTCCATCTTCCGAGAAGGCACGGGCAATACGGATCGTCTGGGCGTTCAGGTCGAGATCACCATCTTGAAGCGCCAAGGCTTCCCCCAATCGCTCTCCGGTTCCGGCTAATACGAAGAAGAGGGGATAGTACCGCGGTGCGTGTTCTAAGACCGTAGCCAGGAAGTGTTGTCGCTGGGTCTTGGTCATCGCCTTGATCTCTTCTTGGCGCGTTGTCTTTGAGACCGTGAGCTTCAACGCCCGTCCCAGCTTCGCAGCAGGGTTTGTCGCAATCAGCCCATCCTCAACCGCTGCGTTGAGCATCACGCGTATCACGGCCTGAATGTTGCGCACGGTCCGCTTCTGAAGACCGATGGACAACTTCTCCGTTAAGAAGAGTTTGAGCTGTCCTCGGTTCAACTCCCGAACCCGCAGTTTCCCGAATTGCGGAAGAACATGCAGTCTCATCATCTCGCTATAGCGGGCCAGCGTGCGTGGTTTCACCGTCTGCTCGATGAGCCGCTTCCAGTGCTCCGCGTACTCCGTCACGGTACTGGATGCCGGAATTGTCGGCGATACTCGTTGACGGGCTTCTAGTCCAACTTGATCGCGGAAGGCGTCGGCATCGCCTTTCTTGTCGAACGATTTCCAATGTCGGACTCCGGCCCCATCGCGCCAGTCCACCACATATTTGCCGCGCCGCTTTCGCACACAGGCCATAGGTCACCAGTTATTGCGGGACTACAGTTGTTGAATCAAATGTGCCACCGGTTCTCGGATCGCCCGTGCATTGTGTTGCCACCGGGCTAGGGTGCCATCGACGACATCGATTCCCTGAGTTATCGAGTCTTGTACGAGGCTCAAGCGTTTACAGATGGATCCCAAGATCGTTCCCTTCATTGGGGAGAGGATACGATTCGTATACTGCTAGTTTCAACCGCCATGTTCCGATACATAGGCTTGCAAATCGGAGGGCTTCACTCGCACCGATTTTCCCAGTCGAATGGCTTTCAGATCCCCTTGGCGGCACAATTCATAGGTGCGATATTGACTGAGCTTCAGCCTTGCCGCGACTTGGTCGATCGTGAGCAGATCCTCTTCACCCGTTTTCTCTAGTGGCCCCATCAGCGCCCGCTGAACCAGCAACGGCTGAATCGAGGCGAGCCCGATCAACAGCGCCTGCGCGATTTCTGGTGACAGAATAGCCGCCTTTGCGGGGTCCTGGATCAACTGATCAAGGCTTGGTGGTGTCATGATCTCGCTCTCCCTTTAACTCACTCGCCTGGTAATGCCTCAGACAAGAGACGCAGAAAGCACGTGGTATGGTGAAACTTATGAGAGGGTCCAGAATTTATAACCATACCGAAAAGGTAGGGGGACCGCATGGGGGAAGGAACCGCGGTAGCGGGTAAACCCGCGTGTCAAAGAGTCACTCACTTGGGTCCGCAGAAAGTCGGAGAGTCGGAAGAGTTTCGGCTGAAGCGTCGCTGGCCTGCGCTGGGCGAGGGGCTTCGGCAGCCACGCTTCTGATGCACCGCGTCCGGAGACGCCGTGCCATCTGGAGTTAGGCACCGTCGCGTCGCGCAATGCGACTCGACCGTGCGGATGGGTATTGCGATGCGGCGGAGATTGTTCTTGAGTTGAGGGCGTGTGGTTACGAGGCCTGTTTCATGCTCTCGATCCCGCGGAGAATAAAGACGCGCATGAGGACCTGATAGGGAATGCCTTGGTGGGCCGCCAGCGCCTTCAGTTCTCGGAGGGTGCGCTCGTCGAGGGCCACACTCGTCGGTTTCTTCCGCGCCTTCTTGTAGCGTCGCAAGGCTGCGAGCACATGTTCGGGTGCGAGGTCAAACGGGCCTTTATAGGTCGTGGAAGATTTCACGCGCCATCGTGTCATATTGATTTCGCTCCTTTCGATGCGCCGGGCGGGCGCTGATCACGCGGATCTTGCTTCCTCGGAAGGTAAAGGCGACCTGTAGCACGCGTCCACGGTCCGACTGACCCACCAGTCCCAGGCGCAGTTCGTTGACGACGGGGCTGGTCTGGACACCGAGTGGGATGGCTCGTTTCAGCCGAAACACGCTCTCCACCTCGTCAGTGGTCACGTCGTGCTTGGTCGCGCTCTTGGTGCGGTTGCCCTGGTCCCATTCGAACGCGAAAGTCGTCGTGTCCAAAATCCAGATCAACAACCACTCAACAAACAGCCATGTCGCCATACGCCACTATCGAGACACTATACTAACACTATTCTATGAAAGGTACCAGGGATCCCCCGCACGGGCCATCCCTATCGCACCGTCGTCTCGCGCAACGCGACTCGACCGTGCCAAGCGAACATCCGTCGCCCATCAGGGGGTGTGGCACGCCCGTGGCAACCGTGCCATCGCGGACGTTGTCACGGGTGCAGTCGTGCGTGGCCACAGATTCAGAAGATGTGTTGCGCCCTCAGTGTCGGTGAGGGGCGCAACAATGTGTTGAGAAGAGGTCGGTGTGCGAATCCGGTGTCTGAGTCCGCTCAGGATCGGTTCGGCTCTTCACTGGAAGAGCAAGGAAGGGATGCACGGGTAATTGATCAGTGTCGTCGAATAGTATCGAGGAAGTGGAGACCTTCGCCCTCACGATCCCTTCCTTGACGAGTTATAACATAAGTGTTATAGTTAGCACGCATGGCCTGGACAGTCGTCTACAATGAGACAGCGCAGGGAGATAAGCCGATTGAGGCGTTTCTCGACGCCTTGTCCCAGGGGGTGCGAGCCAAATGCCTGGCTTATATCAGTCGACTCGAAAGTGATGGCACGGGTCTTCCCGCATCGATTGCGGCACATGTTCGAGGGAAGATCTGGGAGCTGCGTCCGGAATGGTCGGGGACTGAGTACCGGTTCTTTTATGCCGCACTCGTGGGGCAGCGGTTCGTCATCCTCCATGCGATCCAGAAGAAGCGGCAGAAACTGCGAGAACGAGACATCGCCCTCACAGAGCAACGATATGAGGAGATCAAGCGAAGGAGTCACAATGAAAACGCATAGACAGTACATGAAGGAACAGATCAAGAAGGAGCCAAAATTCGCCGAGGTGCTTGCGAAGGCGGAGCAGGAAGTGGGGCTTGCCGTGGAGCTGGCGAAGCTGCGGGAACGACGCGGGTTCAGTCAGACCGAGCTCGCGAAACTCACCGGGATGAAACAGCCGCAGATTGCTCGCTTGGAAAGCGGGGCCCATTTCCCTGCGTTTCCAACCCTGCAAAAGCTTCTAGGCGTGCTCGGTGGCAAATTGGAACTGACCGCGGACGCCTGTCATCTCGTTTCAACACGACCGAAGGTTGCCGGCACGCGGCGGTAGTGCGTCCTCAGCAGCCAGAGTGCAGAGAGACATCACAGTCGAGGGGAGAGAGACTATGAGACACCGCGCCGTGAGACGACACACACATCTCCAACTCGATCAGGCGAAGCTCATGCGCAAGAAGACCGTGCTCGGTGCCAAAACGGAGACCGAAGCCATCGAACGCGCCCTCGCGCTCGTGGTGAAAGAGCACACGCTCGACCAACCGTTGAAGCGGGCGAAGGGACGCATGCAACTGCGAAAAGTCTTTCGCTGAAATGCGGCGCCTCATTCTAGACACCCAACCTCTCCATCGACTGGCTTAACGCTAGTGCTTAATTGCGTAAGTTCACGATAGTGTTTCTGAGTTGAGAGCCTTTGACTTCTCTCTTGCGCCACACAAAAGGTTTGGCTGTTGGTCCATAGGCGGCCACAAACGCTTCGATGGCCTGA
>JAOUHJ010000166.1 GCA_029865225.1 Nitrospira sp. | reverse complement strand
TCGAGGATGTGATCATCGGGTTCAAACAGTCGCGCCGCTTTGCCATTCTCTTGGTTGAGCAGGGGCTCCACTTCGCCGCCCGCCTCGCGGAAAAGTATGTGGTCATGGCCAAGGGCGCCGTCATGGCGCAGGGCAAAAGCACCGACCTCAATGCCGATATGGTTCGGCAACACCTGACGGTGTAAGAAGACGAACCGGCAGCTTCGGCCCGCTTGCGGGGTCGGCCTTCCGGAAGGGACTCTGCGATCTCCCGGGAGTGATGCACCGAGACTTGCCTACTTTGAGATTTCGGTCGGATTGACGCTGTTGTATTTGTAACTCTTCAATTTCCCTCAACCTTCCTTCACCGTTCGATACAATCCTTAGATCTCCTCAGTGATGTCCGCACCGGTTTTCAGGATATTCCTGATAGGCCTACGTCATATTCTCCAATATGCTGCAAGTTGGAGCATACTCGCGGTGATTTAGGCGCAACGAAGGAAGAACGGCCCAGATGAAGCCTCCCCCACTTCACACAGTTATCGTGGACGACAATCTTCTTGATTTTCGCCTGACTATTCGGTTGACCAGCAAAATGGTTCTTAGTCCGGGTCGGTTTTGAGATTATCGGGTAGGCCTAACCAGGGCTCGAAGCTATCAGGTGGTCAGAAACACCTGATAGGGTATTGGTTGGCAGAGTGTGTCGCGATTGGTATCTTTGGGAAAGGGGGTGAAGCGGTATGCATCTAAAGGGCTTCATACTCGAAGATGGCCAAGGACGGGAATTTGTGCTGGTATGCGAGCGGTCCCATATGCAGTTCAGAAAGATATTTGCACTTCGAGGCTGGCAGCGCAGGCGACTGGTTCCAATACACCATACGGAACGTGAACTGCGCCAAATCGTGGGAGGAGTCGTGATCGAACTCAACGACTTATTCGATACCCTTCCGAGGCGTCTTGAACACGTAGACAAGGCTTTTTCAAACAAGAAGTCAAGTTCTGCTATGCCAACTGTGAATGTGTGGAAGGCGGGTAAGTAATATACGCAGGAAGCTCGCTGGCGCGGTGGCACGTACGTCCATACCTGTAGCCACCTGCTGTTCTTTGTTGGCTTTCAGATCAATAGAGTTACTGCTCAACATGTTGCCTTCGTGGCTCACGCCGTATCTGGTACTTCCTCTTCCATTGACGCCGGGGAGAAATATCCTCGCCGTGCCCAGTTCAGTTGCAGTATGATGCAGCTTCGCTGAGCGAGGGGTACGAGGTGTTGCAAGAGCGTATTGAAGCGGTTACGAAGGCTAATCGCACATTCTACGAAGCGTTTGAGAGCCTCGACATCGTCAGAATGGACCATGTCTGGATGCACCAAGATTATGTTACCTGCATTCATCCTGGCTGGACGATTCGTTCCGGGTGGCCGGCCGTGCGAGACTCATGGGTACTGATCTTTAACAACACGTTCTCGATGAAATTCGAGTTGACTGATGTGATGGTACAGGTGGCCGGCGACATGGCCTGGGTCATTTGTGTTGAACATCTCACAACCCAACAGTCCGACGAACCGCAACAAGCGAAGGTCCTTGCCACCAACCTCTTCGAACTGATCGGCGATGAATGGTTGATGATTCATCACCACGGGTCGCCGGTGATGGGGTGAGGGAGGCAGGCTGTCTGGCTATCTCCTCTGCTCGCCCAACGCGCGGCCTCAGAAGGCCCTCGTTGGATGCGCGCAGTTAGGAGACAACCAGACGGTCTGCCTGGGGGAAGGGAATGGGGAAACAGGTCGTGCTTGTTTAATGCGAGCAGGAGAAGACCACACGACGCGTATTGAGGCAAGTGTTTGTGCTGTGAGGTTTTTGGTGCAGTGGATTAGTCAGAGTTTTGGAGCGGTGGCAGGCACTTCGTCAATGCGAAGGGTTTTCATCCATTCAGCGGCGATGCCATCGCGTTCAGGCATAGTCATTCCAGCGTAGGTGTGGAACATCTGAGGTCCACGGCGGCGACGCCATGTGAGAAAGCCGATGAAATGGTCCTTACAGACGGAACGTGTACCGGCCGGGGCATACGGCTTGGCTTGGCAGTTTGGTACACAGCAGTCTAGATCCTGCACCTGTATTCCTCCAGTGACTGTGTTCAGTATGCAGCTGGGCTTTGTCGATTTGCAACCTCCTCTGTCCATTGCTTGACCTCTGCATCTCCATAGGGTAGGAGTGCGCAATGCATCAGCGCTTTCTGTTGACCGGTTCCCTAACCCTTGTCGCTCTGTCCATGGGCTGCGCAGCTTTTTCAGGCGAGAGTGTTCGAATAAACAGTTCGGCAGAAGAAAGGTCGTTTCTGGATTTGGAGCTCTTACCACAAGGGATAGCTATTGGTGACGTCAGTTCCGAACGCGCCTTACTCTGGCTCCGCACCGACGGACCGGCATGGGTGCGGGTCGAGTGGGCGCCGCTTTCACTCTGGGAACAGGTGTCGAAACTGGCGACGGCAGTTGCCCCGGTGTCAAGCACGGCCCTCATACGGACCACAGCGGAAACGGATTATACCCTCACGGTTCCTCTTGAGAGGCTGAGCCCAGAAACTCCGTATCGATATCATGTCAAGATCGCTGGTGAAGACCAATTGCCGAAGGCCTTCTCTGGAAAACTTGCAGCGAAGGGAGAATTTATCACACCGCCTGATGACAAGACCTCGACCGCGGTGACGTTTGCCTGGAGCGGAGATCTTGGTGGTCAAGGACGATGCCGCCGAGGAGTAGGCGGCTATCCCATCTTTGATGTGATCCATCGACAAAACCCCGACTTTTTTCTGTTCCTCGGCGATACCATTTATAGCGATCATATCTGCCCCTCGCCGCCGAACGAGCCGGGGGCCGATTTCAAAGCCACCACCCTCCAGACCTATCGCCTGCGCCACCGATATCAGCGTGGCGCGGAAGCTCTCCAGCGATTCTTAAGGATGGTGCCGACCTACGTGATATGGGACGACCATGAAGTTAAGAACAATTTTGCCGGGCCGTTTGAGGAGCAGATGCCGGCCGGATGCCAAGCGCTGCGCGAGTACTGGCCGATCACGTCTCCGGAGGAGGATCCCCATCGAATGTATCGGAGTGTCCGCTACGGGGCCGATCTTGAACTCTTTATCCTGGATGTCAGGCAATATCGGAGTCGCAATGTAGATCCGGATGGTCCCGACAAGACTATGCTCGGTTCGGCACAATTGAAATGGTTGCTCGATGGGCTTCACGCTTCGACGGCGACGTGGAAGGTCATTGCGACATCCGTTCCGCTCTCGATCCCAAAAGGTGGGGACAGTAGTGTTCCCGGGAATGATGGTTGGGCAGGAGGGCC
>JAOUHJ010000114.1 GCA_029865225.1 Nitrospira sp. | reverse complement strand
GGCCTTGCTGCCACCACCTCGAACAAAATCCACCACCCGTTGGCGCAAATCTGATGAGCATCGCATGCCCATATGATCCCACAAATCCACCTCGACCACTATCAGTAAATAAAGGCTTAGCTATAACATTCGGTCTTGCCGTCTATTACCAGTCAAAATATGGTCGGGCATGACCACTGCGGATTTGTCCAAGAGACTAAAAGCGAGACCGAATCCTAGACACTGGAGGGGGGAACTGCTGACGTACAGGGGAGGCCGAAGAACTCAGACTGACTCACCCACTTCGAGATCCGACGGCTTGCCCGCTGGTGCCGATGGAGATTCCGTGACCGGATCTCCTTCCCAGTACAACATTCGCCGGCAATAGGGGCAGACATGCAGATCGTCGGAGCGTTTGACTTGCGCAATGAGCTGAGGTGGGATCTGGAGACGGCACCCGGCGCACATTCCGTCGCGCACAGCCGCCAGCGGTTGATCTTTTCGTGAGGCCTTCACCTGGTTGTACCGGCCAAGCAGACTCTTCTCAATCTTCGAGGACGCTTCCCGATAGGATGCCTCAAGTTGCGCAAGTTCAGCTGCCAGCTCCTTATCCTGTGTCTCTAATCCTTGCTTCTCCTGCGTAAAGGCCTTCTCTAAGGCATCCTTCTTGCCTTGAAGCTCTTTCGTGGCCTTCTGAAGCTGATCAACTTTATCCATCGCAAGCAGAATTTTTTCTTCGAAGTCTCCTCGCTTCTTGTTCGCCAACTCCAATTCGAACAAGTGCGCTTGATATTCCTTGTTGGTCTTGAGATTGGCTGCATGGGATTTCATTTTTTCGGTATGGGCCTCATGCGCTTCGAGTTCTTTTTCGTGCGTACGCCGTTCTTTAACGGCGCTGTCGACGGTAGTCTTCGTGTCGTTTAAGAGTTGGATCGCTTCGCGAAGCGGCGATTCAGCGGCATGGAGCTGCTCAGGAATTTTTCGGCGAGTTTCGTTGATCTCCATGATGCGGAGATCGAGTTTTTGCAACTCAATCAGTGGGGAAAGTTTCTGATTCACCGTACCCTTTCCATCAATGCCGGTGCATTGAAGAGGGAAAAACCCGCCCCGTTGGTGGGCCCACTAGGACTTGAACCTAGGACCAGCTGATTATGAGTCAGCCGCTCTAACCACCTGAGCTATGGGCCCGATCGGAAGGGGCGAGCTCAAGCTGACGACCGGATAAGCGCCACACACCCGACGGCGGATATCCGCCTCAGCTCTGCCGGTCGTCTCCATCAGCGGTCCGATTCTAGGCCGAGGCTTCGCATGGAGTCAAATCACCGCGCTCGACCTCTAACATTTATAAACTTTCGACAAAACTCCGAAGCTTCTTGCTGCGGCTTGGATGCCGGAGTTTTCTGAGCGCTTTGGCTTCGATTTGCCTGATACGCTCACGTGTCACTTCGAAGTCTTGCCCCACTTCTTCCAGCGTATGGTCCGTCGCCTCACCAATGCCGAACCGTTTGCGTAAGACCTTCTCTTCACGTGGCGTCAGTGTTTCTAACGCGCTGTTGATCTGGCGTTGTAAATCGTAGCGAATCGCAGCCTCCAACGGGGACACAGCCTTCTTGTCTTCGATGAAATCTCCTAAGTGGCTGTCTTCTTCCTCGCCGATCGGGGTCTCCAGTGAGATCGGCTCACGGGCGATCTTCAAGATCTTTCGGACTTTGTCCAACGGCAGGTCCATGCGCTCGGCGATCTCCTCCGGAAGTGGTTCTCGCCCAAGCTTCTGCACCAGATGCCTCGACGTCCGAATGAGCTTATTGATGGTCTCAATCATATGCACCGGAATGCGAATGGTGCGCGCCTGATCCGCAATGGCCCGCGTGATCGCCTGCCTGATCCACCAGGTGGCGTACGTACTGAATTTGTACCCGCGCTTGTATTCAAATTTGTCCACCGCCTTCATCAGGCCGATGTTGCCTTCCTGAATCAGATCAAGAAATTGAAGGCCTCGGTTTGTATACTTCTTGGCGATGCTGACGACGAGCCGCAAATTCGCTTCGACCAGCTCCGCCTTCCCGCGCTTCACCTTTTCTTCGGCAATATCGAGATGTTTGACCGCATCCTTGATTTCTTCCGCCGGAACGAGAGCCTCTTCCGCTTCAAGCTGGCGCACCTTCGCCTTGGCGGCTTGATAGACCCTGCGAATCTCGGTCAAGGCTTCTTCGGAGACTCCGGTCTTCCGTTTGACCGCCAAGAAGTCCTGGCGGCTCCGGCACATCCGCCTCAACAGCTCGGCCCCTGACTCTCCAGCCACGCCGATCCGCCGTTGGCAGCTCACCGCTTCCCGCTCAGCCGCTCTGATCTGAAGGGCCAATTCGCGGACACGCTGCACCATGCGGTCTTTCAACACCCCATGGAGATTTACGGATTCAATCTTGTTCACTACTTGCTGACGGATAGCATCGAACTGTTTTTTGAACTTCTTCTGTTTGACCGGGTCACTGCCGAGATTCCGCCCCTTGTCGGCAAGCCCTTTGAGGGCCAGTGAGACCTTACGGACGGAATTCAGCGCGTCCAGCGTTTTGACACGCAGTTCCTCATAATCCCGTTCAACCGGTTGCTGATCCTCTTCGAAATCCTCTTCGGTCTCTTGGATCGGCACGATTTCACGGACATCAATCTTGCCGTTTTTGAGTTGATCCCGGAGCGCCAAGACGAATTCAATGGTCATCGGCATGCCGTAGATCACCGAGGCAATATCGTTCTTGCCTTCTTCAATCCTCTTGGCGATTTCAATCTCGCCTTCGCGGCTCAGGAGCGCCACGCTCCCCATTTCCTTCAGGTACAGCCGCACCGGGTCGTCCGTGCGGCTGAGGGCGCCGGGTGTCAGATCGATTGCCTTATCGTTGTCGTCCTCGGAATCTGACTCGACTTCTTCCGCGTCCTCGCCGACCTCCCCATCCGATCGTTTTTGCACCCGCTCGCCATCGGCGGTCTCAACGATTTCGATATCCATCTCCCCGAACATCGCCATAATGCTGCCGAACTGGTCCGAGGACACGACTTCGGCGGGCAAAGTGTTATTCAGCTCGTCGTAGGTAAGAAAGCCTTTTTCCTTCCCGATTGAAATCAGCTTCTTGACCTCACCGAGCAATTCTTGTTTCGGCATGACTACTCCTTCACCAGTGAAACAATGGCGGCGGTCGGCATCCCGGCTTTCCGCATCCGTATTGCATTGATCTGCATATTGAGCACACCTACTTCGTCCGCGCGGCCCTCCCGTTCAGCGGCTTTCATTCTCGTAATAAGCTCCCGCATTGTCTGGTCCGATCGCTTGTGATCCAGACGATCCAGGCAGGCCTTCGCGTGCGCTGATTCGTCGTCGAAGTGATCATCGCGGAGTGATAGGTCGGTCGCGAGGGCGCCACACTCTGGATCGTCAATCAACCGACCCAGTAGCGGTTGGACCCGAATGCGACCGTCGCGATCCACCTGATCCAGGGCCAATTCGACGAGCCTTCGACATCCTCCAACTGAAAATTGGTCCGGCTTGAGACGTCGCACATCTGCCGCCGAGAGCATGCCCCGCAGTAGAAGAACGGCGAGGTCTCGTTCCTCAGGTGCTCCCTTAAACAGGGTTTCCATTGGAGTCGCACCCGCAACCGCTTGTCGTGGCCCTCCGGAATCCTGCCTGCGCTGCTGGGACAGGATAGGGTACCGTTCGATCAGACGAGCTTGACTAATTCCGAGCCGCTCGGCCACGACCTTAAGACGCTCTTCCCGCTCAATCGGATGTTCGCTCTTCTGTAAGATACGCAGGAGTTCATCGACGCTGCGGATTCGCCCCTCGATTGTCTCGACCTCCGTCGCTTTGAGGCTCTGCTCCAGGGAGAAGTCCAACAAACTTGGCGCCTGCTCCTCTAAGCGAGCGAACGCCTCAGGGCCTTCTTTCCGGACATACGTATCCGGGTCTTCCCCCACCGGTAATGTGACAACCTTGACGCCCAGGCCACTGTTGACAAATAAATCCAAGCCTCTCAGCGCAGCTCGCACTCCGGCAGGATCGGGATCGAACAGCAACACGACGTTTGACGCAAACCGCCGGAGTGCCTGCACATGGTCCGATGTGAGAGCAGTTCCCAAGGTCGCCACCGTGTGCGCCAACCCTGCCTGATGCAGCGCAATGGCATCGAAATAGCCCTCCACGACGATGACCGTCTTTGTCTTGGCAATCGCTTCCCTCGCATGATCAAGCGCAAAGAGTGTGTGGCTCTTTTTAAAGAGCACCGTGTCGGATGAGTTCAGGTACTTGGGTGTATCATCGCCCAACACACGACCACCAAACCCCACTACTCGCTTTCGCAAATCATTGATCGTGAACATCACCCGGGCACGGAACCGGTCGTAGAATCCAGACTTGTTGGTTCGCGCAATCACCAAACCGGCCGACGCAAGATCGCTCTGTGAAAAGCCTTTCTTGGTGAGCGCTCGTAGCAACCCATCCCATTCGGCTGGTGCCACGCCGATTCCAAATCGGTCGGCCATGCCCGATTCGACCCCACGATGAGCGAGGTATTCACGTGCTTGGCGTCCGATTCGCTCGTCGCGCAAGTTCGTTTGAAACCAAGCGGTTGCCGCCTGATTAATGCGCTCTACCGTCTGTGCCATCACCGACTGAGGGCTGGAGTGGGAGGCTCTTTCTTCGATTTCGATCCCGACCGTTTGCCCAAGATCGCGCACCACTTCAGGAAAGCTGGCCCCGGTCAGACGTGAAAGAAATGTAAATACGTTGCCGCCTGCGCCGCAGCCGAAACAGTGAAAAATCTGTTTCGTGGGACTCACCGTAAAGGAGGGGGTTTTTTCGTGATGAAAAGGACACAACCCCTTGAGATTCTGCCCGGCCCTACTTAAAGAGACGTGTTGGCTCACGATGTCGGCAATGTCCACCCGGCCCTTAATACGTTCGATCGTGTCGTCTGAAATTAAACCATGACCCACGAGAGTCTCGGCTCCTGGAGTCTCAACTCGTATCACTGGACGAGTCGGTGCTATGTTGTTGGAAGAGTTGACCGTACAGATTACCAGACGAGATAAAAATCTGTCAATCGACGGACTTTGTCATCCGGGAGGCCAGGCCATGTGTCGGCCACCCATCACATGAAAATGAAGATGGAAGACGGTTTGTCCTGCGTCTCGCCCGGTGTTCGTCACGACCCGATAGCCGGAGCTCTGTAAACCTTTCAAGGCCGCCACCTTCGTGCAGCTCATCAGCAACCTCGCGAGTAACGCCTCATCCTCTTGTCCCAAGTCTTGAACGGCTGCGACATGCCGTTTGGGGATCACCAGCGTATGGACAGGCGCCTGAGGATTGATGTCGTCAAAAGCCACCGTATGCTCATCCTCCTGAACCAGCTTCGCCGGAATTTTCTTCTCCACGATCTTACAAAAAAGACAATCGCTCATGTTGACCTCATGAAGCGGTGTTCAACACCGATGTGTGCCGAGTGAATTCACGATCAGGTCGACCAGCGGTCATCGAAGATGGGTCGGTGTGCTATTTTTCCGACCGCAACCCCGATTTCCCCAATCTTCGTCCCAACTCTCCATAGATATCCTGCAACGAGAGATCGTGATACCCAAGAACCATGAGTGCATGAAAGAACAAATCGGCCACTTCATAGACGATCTCTTCCTTCTTGCCCCCCTTCGACGCCAATAAGACCTCTCCGGCCTCTTCCGCCACTTTCTTCAGAATCTTGTCGTGACCCCCCTCGAACAACTTGGAGGTATAGGAACCAGCCTGGGGAGCCGAACGACGATCGCGAATCGTCCGAAGAACACTTTCAAGAATTCCCCCATGCGCGTCTTCTGAATTCAACGGAACGAGTTGGCCCTGTTCATCCAGCCTGGAGAAGAAGCAGGCTCGTGCTCCGGTATGGCAAGTTGGTCCGGCAGGTTGGACCTTTACGAGGATGGTGTCGCAGTCACAATCAATGAACAGTTGCTTGACCTGAAGCGTATGACCGGAGGTTTCACCCTTTTCCCAGAGTGTATTCCGAGACCGACTCCAAAAATGGACTTTTTTCGTGGCAAAGGTCTTGGTCAGCGCTTCTTGGTTCATATACCCAAGCATCAGGACCGTGCCGTCGAGCCAATCTTGGATGATCGCCGGCAGAAGACCTTGCCCATCGAATTTGAGCGTGCTGATCGCAGCCTGGTTCACCATGTCACGCAACCCCAGAAAGCACATCCATTCGGACTGGAACACCACGGTCCCGCAAGTACGACTTGGCCTGGGCGATCGTATAGGTCCGAAAATGGAAAATGGATGCGGCCAAGACCGCATCGGCTTTCCCCTTCACAAAACCATCGTAGAGATGCTCCAGGGTTCCGACTCCGCCCGAAGCGATCACCGGAATCAACAGGGCTCCTGACACGGTTGCGGTGAGGTCCAAATCGTATCCCGTCTGCCGGCCATCCTGGTCCATGCTGGTCAATAAGATCTCCCCGGCACCGTACTGCTCCATCCGTACAGCCCATTCGATGACGTCGATTCCGGTCGCCGTACGTCCCCCATGCGTGAAGACTTCCCAGCGGTCGGCCATTGTGTGTTTGGCATCGATCGCCACGACGATGCATTGTGTGCCGAATCGTTGTGCGGCCTCTTTGACAAACTCGGGGCGTCGGACGGCTGCCGTATTGATGCTGACTTTATCTGCACCGGCATTCAACAAGGCTCGGATATCATCGAGGGTTCCCACCCCACCGCCGACCGTTACCGGCATGAAGACTCTGGCAGCCGTCCTCTCGACCACATCAATGATGGTCTTTCGATTTTCATGCGAGGCCGTGATATCGAGAAAACACAGTTCATCCGCTCCTTCACGGTCATACCCTACCGCCGCTTCAACCGGGTCACCGGCATCGCGGAGATTGACGAAGCTGACCCCTTTGACCACACGACCTTCTTTGACATCCAGGCATGGAATGATCCGTTTAGTTAGCATGGTGTGCTTCGGTAGAGTGAGCACCTATAGCGGCCATGGCCTCCGGATAATCCAATTTGCCGTCGTACAACGCTTTCCCAACAATCGCTCCCTCGATCTGAGGACCGAGCGATTGCACCGCTCGTAAGTCCTCTAGACTGGTAATCCCTCCGGAAGCAATCACCGGAAATGGCGAACAGTCCACAATGCCCTTTAGGGCCGACAGATTCGGCCCACTGAGCATCCCGTCTCGCGCAATATCGGTGTAAATCACCGCCCCAATAGCACAGCCCGAGAACTCTTTCAGAAGGCCGATCGCTTTGACCTCCGATACCGATGTCCAGCCTTTGACAGCCACTCGCCCATCCCGGGCATCCAGCCCCAGAAGGATTCGATGGGGAAATTCCCGGCATGCTTCTTCGAGAATCATCCGATTCGTGAGGGCGGCAGTGCCAAGCACCACACGCGAGACACCGGCGTTCAGATACTGCCGAACTGTTTCGAGACTCCTGATCCCCCCACCAACCTGAATCGAGGCTTTGACCGATCTCAGGATGGACTGGATCTCCGGTAAATTCTTCGGCTCCCCGTCGACTGCTCCGTTCAGATCCACGACATGGATCAGACTGGCTCCACTCTGTTCCCACTTCCGTGCAACCTCCGTCACATCGTCAGCATAGATCGTCTCGGCAGCCATATCGCCCTGGCGCAGCCTGACGCAGCGCCCATCCTTTACATCGATAGCAGGAATGATTCGCACGTTATTGCTCTCCCCTCCCGAACGGAAACTCCTTCAACACTTCGTCAACACCATATTCTGCCAGTTCCCCCGCTGTCACAAACGCCCATCGTTGCAAAAACCCGATCAGGTCTTCGTTCATGGGGCGCTGTCGTTCATAATATTTCCCGACCCACAACACTTGCCCGTCCGCCGCTACCACGCTAACTTGGAAGCCGACAGAGGCCGGAGGATCGGCTCCTAGTCGACTTCCGACGCGCTCCCGGTACGCTGAGACAAGCCCCAGCAAGGCGGCATCCACATTCAGTCGCTTGGCGGCTTGAGCAGCGGCTTGTTCCGGCGTCTTTTTTAGTCCCTCACTATTTCCCAACGTGACTCGAGCCGATTCACCAGGAGCTAAGACACGAACGCCTTTCCAATCTTGAAGGCGTCCCCAGAACAACTCTGTCACTTTCTCCGCCGCATAGCCCGGGACCGCCAGAGTCTTCTTTGGCAAAGAGTCTGCTTCGGGTGGAACCCCCATGGAGATAGCGGACCGACGGACACTATCGGGAACCGGAAGAAAGAAATCTTCCTGATCTCGAGCTTGAGGTGTCGCAATCGCTGTAAAGGGGAGGAGAGCAATGGAGCGAATCTGATACTGAGAAAGCTCAGGGGTGGACTTCGTGACCACTTTTGCTCCGCTACAGCCCGTCGCAATGCTTACCGTTATCACAGCACTAACCGTGAGGATTGTGCGGAAACGCATACGATGCCCTCTCACTTCCAGGCCCCAAAGTTCTTGATCAATTGCAACCCGACAGTCTGACTCTTCTCCGGATGGAACTGGCAGGCCACCACATTGTCCTTCCAGATGCTGGATGTGAACGGTATGCCGTAGGTTGTCGTCGTCGCCGTGATTTGCTCGTCCTCAGGATCCACAAAAAATGAGTGGACGAAGTACCAATTGGCGTCATCGGCAATATCCTCAAACAACGGACAAGGCTTTTGGAGGCTCGCTTGATTCCACCCCATGTGGGGAACTTTCAGGACATGATCTTTCGAAAACGCTCGAACCTTCCCTGGGAAAATGTTGAGCCCTTCATGCCTCCCGAATTCTTCGCTTTCCGTAAAGAGCAACTGAAAGCCCAGACAGATCCCCAAGAACGGTTTCCCCGATTGAATCGCAGACTTGATCGATTCGACCAATCCATACTGTTTCAAGTTTGCCATGCAATCGCCGAACGCCCCCACCCCAGGCAACACCACATGGCTGGCATTCCGAATCGACGCTGCATCGCGTGTCACGATGGCCTGGTGTCCCACTGCCTCAAAGGCCTTGGAGACACTGCGCAGGTTGCCCATTCCGTAATCAATGATGGCAATCATACCTGTTCCACACTCTCAAGAGGCGTAACAATACCGCAACTGGACGCTTCCTGCCACTGGCAATCTTCACCGCGTTGGTCCTGGCCTTTCGATTGACAGGATCAGACTGAACCAGTAGCCTGAGCTGGCTAAAACAGGGTACTCGATATGAATGACGACGCATTGATCGAATTCATTAGACGAACGATTCCCGGCTTCATTGCTCTGTACCGATTTGGTTCGCAGACAAGGGGAAGCGCGCGCCCGGATAGCGATGTGGATCTTGCCGTGCTAGCTCGCCATCCCATACCGGCATTGCGTCGATTTGAACTTGCCCAAGACCTAGCAATACGACTGCATCGTGATGTGGATCTCGTCGATCTCCGCTCTGCATCCACCGTGATGCGCATGCAGATCATCTCGACCGGAGAATGCCTTGCCTCGCCGGATGACGCAGCCCGCCGAGAATTCGAAATGTATACCTATTCAAGTTATGCCAGGCTCAATGAGGAGCGTCGCGACATTCTGAAAAGAATCCGCGCGAGTGGGTTGGTCTATGGTGGATGATGTCATTCTCAGCAAAGCTTGCACACTGTACATCCGTACCTCACCGGTCTCCATTACCCTCTTTACTCCGGGCACACGGCCTGAAGCCATTCGATAAATTCCGGCGTGGCTCGCACGGCGTCCAGATCTCGGTCGGTTCGGAGGTGTGTACAATCCGGCAAGGTACCATGGGTCTGACACATCTTCAGCCAGTGTACACATCGAGCAACATCCCCACGGCGGCCATAGACACAAGCGAGATTGTACGCCACCACGCCTGGAGCCTGGCCGGCATGGGCCAGCTGGACTTCTTCGGCACGGTTGAGCAACAGAGAAATCTGTTCTCCCTCTTGGGAGGGAAGTGCACCTGCTTCACTCAGCAATGCGTTCCCCAAATTGTTGGCCGCCGCATGCTCGTCCGGCTTCAGCCGCAGCGTCTCGGTATACTTCGCCGCCGCCTGCTGCCACAAGCGCCGCGCCTCCGCCAGATCGTGCCTCGCCACCGCCCGCGCCTCGTTGCTCAACGCGACCCCCCAGTTGTTGGCCGCCTCATGCATGTCCGGCTTCAGCCGCAGTGCCTCGGCATACTGCTTACCTGCCTGCCGTTCCCAGAAAACTGACTCTGGACTCTTCGAATTTTTAGCGAGACCTTGAGCCCAATAACCGGCATTGAACCGCACCAAGGCATCTTCCGGTTGAAGCGTAGCAAGCGCACGCCACAGGCTATTCGCTCGCTCGACGTCACCTGATTGACTGGCAGCAATAGCTTCTGCACGTAGCCCCCTCGATGGATCTGAGGCACGATCATCTTGGACCGCCTTCACAGACTCCTTGATCTTCTTGGCTTCAGAAGCTTCTAGCTTCTTAGCCGTATTGACCTTCTTCAGTATCTCGTCGTGCGTATTCGTGATGACGCCATATTTTGATTGCGACAGACTTGCATATTCTTCTATGCGTTCTTTGTGACGCTCAATTTCTAGTTTGTGTGTTTCGATTTGGCTCTTTGTTTCTCGAATCTGCCTCTTGTCCTCTTCAATAATTTCCTTGTCCTTCCGCCCCATAAGAAATGGAATCAGTACGCCGAAAAACGCCAGTAGAGTTGTGACCACAGCTAGGAAGCTGAACCACCAGTCGATTGTCTTCCGTTCACCTTCAAGAACAAGGAGATAATTGTGGCGCTCTCTGTCTTCCAGCCGCTGGATCTGCTCTTTGAGGTCTTGAATTTCTCCCGGCGCAGCCGGATTGACCTGTGGCTCAGCAGGCGTTCCAAATTGGGATGGTCCACCAGGCGGTTCTCCAATTCTTTGCGGGAAGGCAGGAGCGAAAACCCATGCGATCAGGCCCGCGACCAACAGAGGTATTCCAACCCATCGACTGATATCACCAACAAGGTTCCGCATGGCTTTCCAGTCCTTCATCAGGTCACGCCAATTCCTAAGGAGCCGCACACGAAAAAGGCCGGTTCCTTTCAAGAAACCGGCCTTAATCACATCACCTTCATGTTCAGCACGCCTCTTGGACCTATAGCATCCCCTTCGTCGACAGCACCTTCCCCGCCAGCCGTTCCTCGAACATCGTCGCCTGATCGAGTGCCTTGGCGAGCGCTTTGAAGATGGCTTCCATGATGTGGTGAGGGTTGCGGCCGTACATGAGATTGACGTGCAAGTTTAGGCCTCCGTGGGTCACGAAGGCTTGGAAGAAGTCTTCGAACAGGCCAAGATCGAAGGCTTTGATCTTCCGATCCGGCAAGGCGACGTTGTAGACGAGAAAGGGTCGCCCGCTGAGATCGACGGTGACTTGCGCAAGCGTTTCATCGAGCGGCGCCGAGGCAAACCCAAATCGCTTGATGCCGGCTTTTTCGCCCAAGGCTTGATGCAGCGCCTTGCCCATCACGATCCCGACATCCTCGACCGTGTGATGCTCGTCGATGTCGAGGTCACCTTTCGCCTGCACGGTGAGGTCGAAGAACCCGTGCTTCGCGAGAAGCTCGAGCATATGGTCGAAGAAACGGATGCCGGTGTCGATCTTTCCCTTTCCACTGCCGTCCAAGGCCCATTCGACTCGGATGTTGGTTTCTTTCGTGACTCGATGGATATTCGACTGGCGTGGGGCAGACCCGTTCTTCTTCATGAGAACCTGCTCTGCGCCGACTTGGCGTGCGCATCAAACCCTTCGATCTGCGCGAGGCGACTGAGAGGATCTTTCACCTTGGCCAGCTCTTGTTTCGTGTAGTGCACGATGTTGCTGACCTTCACATAGTCATTCACCGAAAGCGGCGAAAAGAACCGGGCCGTTCCTCCCGTGGGCAAGACGTGATTCGGGCCCGCGACATAATCGGCGACTGACGGAGGCGTATAGCGTCCCAAAAATAGGGCTCCGGCGTGACGAATCTTTTCCAAATAGTCGAAGGGATTGTCCACCGAGAGCGTCAAATGTTCCGCTGCGATTTCATTGGCCACCGTGATGGCTTCATCCAGTGTGGGGACGACGAATGCTATGGCATGACGCGCGATCGATTTCGACGCGATTTTTTCTCTTTGCAGTCCCTTCAACTGACTCTCGATCAGCTTGGAAACATCCTTCGCTAAGCGTTCAGAGGTCGTCACCAAGAACACTTGGGCGTCTTCGTCATGCTCGGCCTCACAGAGGAGGTCCGCCGCCACATGGGCCGGCTTCGCGTCATCGTCCGCAACCACCAGCAATTCGCTGGGTCCGGCCACCATGTCGATTCCGACGGTGCCGTAGAGCAATCGCTTTGCCGTCGCGACATAGATATTGCCCGGTCCCACGATCTTATCGACTCGGTCGATCGTCTTCGTACCATAGGCGAGTGCCGCCACGGCTTGAACGCCGCCGATCCGATAGATCTCCGTAACACCGGCAATATCAGCCGCAACGAGTAGATAGGGGTTGATTCCATCCTTCTGAGGTGGCGTGACCATCACGATTCGAGAAACACCCGCCACCTTGGCAGGAATCGCACACA
>JAOUHJ010000113.1 GCA_029865225.1 Nitrospira sp. | reverse complement strand
TCAGCCGCCATCTTACTCAGATGCATCCCAAGGCGGGAAAGCAGACGATACAAGATCAACTCAAGGAAGGAGGTCAGCAGAACCAGCTTGACGGCGTACTCGAACAACGGGCCAAAGTCAGAAATTCTACCCGTCAACCGTACACTTCCTGCCGTTGTGTTCATGCCTCAACCCACGACGATCTGTTTGTATTGTGGTCGCAAAAAAGGAGGTTCACCGTGCAGCCACCGGGGTCTGCTTCGCCTCTTCTTTCGCTCTCGAGATGTACAGTAGTCCATCCGCCATGGCATAGTTGAACGGGAGTTCGCATACGACCTCGCTGATCCGCTCATACACATATTGGTAGAGCCGTTCTGCTTCGTCTGGGGTCATGCCCTCCTGCACCTCGTAGAAAAACCCCAAACTAAGATCCTCCGCCGATGGCCGCATAATGCGACGAATCCCATAGCCGCCCGGATCGCTCATGATCGGAGCTTCTTTTTCCAAATCGAACAGGCAAGGCTGACAAGAAAATCCGTACGACTGATGCAATTTCTTGTTTTCCACGATGAAGTTCATCGTTTCGAGCGCTTCTTCCTCTTTTTCCGTGGGGAACCCGACAATGATATAGCAATGCATAGCTATGCCGAGATCGACGCAATCATCCGCAATCCGCCGGACCCATTCCTGCTTGATCCCCTTCTTCATGAAATCCATGATGCGTTGGTTGAAGGATTCCAGCCCGAAGACGATCTTTAGACACCCGGCATCCCGCATGGATGCCAACAGCTCACGAGAGAGGTTCTTCTCGAACCGCATCTCGCACGTCCACTTTACATCGAGCTGTTTCTCAACCATCTGTTGGCACAACCGCCTCGTCGGCGCCAGCGCAAAACATTCGTCTGTAAAAAAGAAATGTCTCGCGCCATAGCGTTGCTTGAGCCACTGCAGCTCTTCAATGGTTCGCGCTGGATCCTTCTGGCGGAAATTCTGGTGATCGAGCGTCAAGGCACAGAAGGCACAATCTTTATAGTAACATCCCCGAGAAAACTGAACCGGAAGCACCGGTTCCGGTGACAGATAGAGATCCAGCGGAAACCCGTCATAATTCGGCGCCGGAAGTTGATCGACATTTTCTGAATAGAACGGCTGATTGACCGTAATTTTCCCGTTATTGCGATAAATCAGGTTCGGAACTTTGCTGTAATCTTTCTTGCCGGCCAGCTGACTCACCAATTCCAGCAAGGCCGTTTCCCCCTCAAACACGACGATATCGTCGGTCAATTCAAACAAACTCGGACAGCGGCGGATGTTGTCGACGAGACGAGTAAAGATACTGCCTCCGATGGTCACGTGCAGATCGGGAGCAGCCTCCTTGATCAACCGACAGAGCGTCAGGCCGGGAATGATTTGAGATGTTGCAGTAATTGAGACCCCGATGAGATCGGGCCGGCTGTCGACAATTGACGGAATGAACCGGTTTCGGAAGAGGCTCAGAAAAGGATTCTGCTGCTCATCACGAACGACCTTCATCAAATCTTTCGAGGAATAAATCGAATAGTTCCCAAACTGATTGTCGACCACAGTCAGCCGCGTGGGGAAGTAGACTGCGGAAACAACTTCCAACCATTTGTCGATCATGAACAAGCTGGCGCGATAGGCATCGGGGTCATAAAACTCTTCGCTGCGCAAGGTCTCCTTCGCCAGCTCGATGCGGTCAACGAGATAGGTAAAGCGATCGAGAGAATCGGTGACCTTGGCATAGTGCTCTCGGCTCCCGGCACCGGTCTCTCCGGTTTGAGTTCTCTCCAGGTCGCGCTGTTTGGCGATCAAGAGTTGATAGACCTCAGCCGCATAACTTCTGGTCAAGATCGTATCCAGTAACTCGATGCCCAGATCGCGCTGCGATACGTCTGAAATCCCACCTTGATGCAGAAATCCTGTGAGGGAAGGCAGGCTGAGATACGGTTGAGATGGATGCCATGTTGGTGGGAAAAGTAGGGAGACTTTCACGGAGAAATAAATCCTTTTACTCTTGAAAATCAGCTATTTCGATGGATATACCTTTTATACTCCCCGCAGTTTGTGAAATGCAATCCCACCCCCTATATCTCCGTCTGTGGACTCACAATAAAAAAGAGCCTCGGGCAGCTCTCACACAGCTCACGAGCCAACCCGAGGCTTCTCTTGATCCTCTCTACACATGCGCACTGTTTCCAATGCACATGCAGATACGGCACTGACTACAGCTTCAATGTAAACCAGGTCGACAACGACTTCATGCCGTTTCGTTCAATGTTGGCGCCATCCCAGACTGCAAACGCGATCGGCACCGACATGCCCGCCTTAAACTGCACATCGTTGGCGTCTCCGGTTTCCAAAGTCCGCTTGACGACAACCCGCCACGTCGGACCGGTATAGCCTCCACCCTTCACGGACCCTGACGGTTCCCACACACCGTTTCCAATCACGTCCTGGTGTGCTTGCGTCGTAAGAGTGCTGAAGCCGTTTGCGCTCAGATCTTCCACTGAGCTCACACGCAGCGTCGGATCGGACATGATATTGCCCGACCAGATGCCGGAATTGAATGGGCCAAGGCTCCGACCGATACGATCCGGATACGTGACGCCACCAGCAGGCTCTTCAAAGTAAAAGTCCCAGAAAATGCCGGGGTATTGATCATCCACGTCCCAAATACCGGCACTATCCTTTCCGAGGTCCTTCTGCCACTCGGCATTCCACCGCCAGATGTTGGTCGTCCCACCGGATTGTCCCATGCACTGAAATGGCGGAGCTCCAGCCGTGTTGACAGGAAACATCACTGCCACCTGGTCACGAAAGTCCTGCGGACCGATTGCGGTGTCATTCTTCGTCTGGTCAATCCACTCTAAACGCAACCCAACATCCTTCCCATTGGTCATGGCCTTGACGAACACCGACTTGACCGAAATATTGGGATGCATCGGTGTTGTGATCAACTGCCCACTCAACGGAATAACGACACCTGGAACACTTTCCCAAACGGGATTGGCGCCGTCCATAGGAATCGGGCCCTTGACCGTCTTCGCCGGGATCGTCACCGGTTGACTGACGGCTAGTGGTACTCGCCCCATCGTCAGCATGAATCCGACGGTGAGGACGGAGAGAAGAATGGCAAACACCAATTTCTTGTTGGTCGTCTGCGCTACTCTCATAATGCTAATTCCTCCTCTCGATGATGGTAAAGGTAACGTTTCCTTCAATTCTCGTTAACCGAGTCTGTCACGCATTTCCCGCAGGCCCACCCTGCTCTGCATCCGTATCCTTCTCTTTTTCTTTCACATCCATAAATGATTGCGCACCCACCTCATTCAGCAACATGCTCAATTCGTTGCCTTGATCTTGCGCACCGCACTCATAGGTCTGTCCTTCAGGAGAACTGAATGTCGCCGGACGATAATCGGTCTCCGTATAGGGTTGAGGCACCACCCCAAGAAATGCGGTCTCAAACTCCATCCAGTCGGCTGTCAGATCGGCGATTAATTTAAAAGGACCGGAATCCGCCTTTTTTGCCAACATGCGACAGAAGAGCGGAACCCATCGGCCGATATGGTTTTTGACGAACTTCTTCTGGGCCTCGACCACGATTTGTGTTTTTTCGAGCCCATCATGGCAGCGTGCGTATGATTCTTTGTAGGCGAGAAAGTGCATGAACTCGAATTCGACGCTCAGATGGTCCAGCCGCTCGTGGATATCTTTTGATAACTCAACGCCGAAGGCTTTATAAAATCCTGAAATATCCCCCATCACATGGGATTGGGCAAACACGTGATCATTCCCGAACAGCGTCTCGTACGGGGGACAATCGAGCGTGATGACATTACTAAACACTCGCCGATGTTCAGCCTGGAGGTCACTGAGTTGCCAATTGGAGCATTCCGACGTAACCAAGTTTTCAATCAAGGCTATCTGCTTCCTCAACGCACCCAATTTCCCCTTCGCCCGCTCAGTCCCGTCCGAGCCGAGGGCAATTTCCAGCGCATCCAGTGCAGCCCTGCCATCCTCCACGAACTCTCCGCACCGGAGGTAATCAAGAAATTCTTCATCTTCAGGGTACAGCAGACTCCACGAGATCAACAGATAGATCTTGCTGCGTCCAAGCGCACGTTCGACGGCTGGAGAATCCTTGAGAGCAGAAGGGTTTGGCAGCGTGGCGGTTGCTATGGGGGACAACCCTTTTGTTGGTTGTTGGCTCGTCACAGACATCGCCTCCTAGCCACTTCGCTTACAACGCGAGTCCTCACGGATGGACGAAAAACAAAGCCATGTATGTATATGAAAAGGTTTGCACGAAGTCAAGGGCGAATTGGCGTCTCCCTGATCGGCGAAGATTTCTCTCGACCAGTTGCCTCGTTGGAATAACGGCATCATCGGTCGTCCTCCGTGAGATGCCTCGCAGGCACCACTCTGATCGCCACATGATCGTTGACGGTCTTGCAAACCATCTCGCACATCCCGCATCCCACACAGGCTTCTGTCGCCACCGACAGACTTAACGACTCGAAATCCATAGCGAGGGCGTCCGTTGGACATCTCGACACACAGGCGTGGCATCCCTGGCCTGCCGTGCAGAGCCGATGCGAGATCACCGCCATTCCCATTCTGACCTGGCGGCTGTGCTCAACCGGCAAGAGCGCATCAGCCCCGCAGGCTCTCACACAGGGAAAGTCTTCACACAGGAGACAGGGTGATTGATCGGCATAGAGAACCGGCGTGCCGTCGGACGGATGGACGGCGATGGCGTGAGGCGGGCAGGCCGTCACGCAGTCAGAGCATTTCGTACATCGCTCAAGAAACAGTGGTTCTTCCACCGAACCGGGAGGACGCAACCAATCCAGCCGAACCCGAACCGAGACTGGCTTCTCGCGAGAACCATCTGCCTCTTTGACGAACTCTTGCGCAGCTTTGACCGTGGAGAAAACGGAATCTTTCAGAAAGTCTCGTCGACCGTATGAAGGGTTGGTGGCCATGGTTGTGGGTCTTTGGGGGGGGAGGCTCAAAATGGCCGCTCGGCAAGATCCACAGGCGTACCTTGTAAGTGATAAACGGTACGTTGAAGACTCTTGCAAGCCAAGAACGCAGCCGGCAGCGCTTTTCACCCTCCGCTATCTACATGACACCATCCGCTCGCAATTTATAGACTTCCACACAGCGATCGCAGGCCCCGAATTCAATATCCCACCCCGGATGATTCTCCCGGATGAAGTCGAGCACATATGGCTCTAGTTTCGTGCCCATATCCTCGACCCATGAATAGGTTGGAAACCGACAGAGCGGGCACGGGAAACCCGGCATAAGCATGATCTTGTTTTCGGTCTCCGGCACCTCGCCGCCTTCCACATCCACGGCTCGATCCATAACGCGCAGCGTGTCGGCGGCCATTTCTATCAACTCTGAATGGGTAAAGTACGAGGTTTGCCACAGGCCTTCGAACACCGACTTTAGTTGAGGCGGTGGAATTTTTCGGTACCACGACCGAAACTCCTTGAACCGATCGTCCTTGCTCAACATGGGTTCCTTGCCCGTTGCCACCAACCGGCTGTCCACGCTCAGGCTCCAGAGCACGCGATAGCGCTGTAAAATCAACGTCTCTTCACCGGGGTTGAGTCCCATCTTGGTATCTGGATCGTAGCCGAACTGCGGGTCGATCATATCCGAAATATGCATCAACTCATGGCGGCAATAGCGGGTCAACGCGGGATCGTAAAATCGACGGGGAATCAATTTGATTCCGACGCCTTTCAGGCCTTTCTCTTCAAACTCTTTGGCCAGATCCTTTTCGACCGACCCCCATTTCCTCAGGATGTCGACGCCTTCCTGATCTTCCTTCAGCACACCTTTCACCAGCACGATGCCAACCTGTTGCTTCAAGAGCGGATATTCGTTGAACGAGTCGCGCACGATATCCGAGAATCCCCAGATGCCGAACAGATACTGATAGAGTTTCTTAAATTCTGCCTCCCGATCTTCGAGGATAAACTTCTCGTAAATCGGGTCAGCATGTTCATGAAATTCCTTGTAGTAGGTCGGATCGCCTTCCCGTTCGGTCTTCTCGACGAACGAGTCGATCACTTCCTGAAGTAAGGCTGGTTGGAATCTGATTTCCATTGAAAAAACGCTCCGCGGCTAGAGAAATTACGTTGAACGATCCTGCATGCTCTCCTGGCCGACATGGCCACCGGAGCCAACTTGACGCTTCGACACTGTCTTGAACACGGAACAGGCTCAGCGTCAACCCTGAGCCTGCTTCTCTCACCCTATATGGAGGTCGAAGGGTTGACTTGTCTGCGAGGCATCTCTTACGATCCGTATCGAACAGCAGGATTATACTGGCCGGGCCGTTGACCAATCAAGCAAGCAGGAACCGGACAGCTGAGGAAACACACGACACATGACGTCCCATTCGCTACCGACCGCGCCTCTAGAAACAACCCCGGCCTCAACGTCTCCTCTCGACTTTTTGGCGTATTGGAGCGCCGACTGCCGTGAGGTGAAAACCTTTCGTGGCCATTCTCATGGCATCTGGGCCGTCGCGTTTTCACCGGACGGAACCACACTCGCGAGCGGTGGCGCGGAACGCCTCGTTCGCATGTGGGACGTTGAAACCGGTCGGTTGCTGCGCTCCCTTCGCGGCCACACCCATGACATTCGCGCCATCGTTTTCACTCCGGACGGACAGACCTTAGCGACCGCGAGTGAAGACCGCACCATCCGCCTCTGGAACGGAAAAACCGGCGAGCCGATGAAGTTGTTGTTCACCCGGTACGATCACAGTGTCTGTAGTCTTTCGCTCTCGCCGGACGGTCTCATGCTCGCGCGCGGCAGCCATAATAAAGACATCAAGATTTGGGAAGTCACCACGGGCACTGAGCTGATGACTCTCCTCGGAAAAGATGAGTACGATCACCATTGGTCGGTCTGTGTGGCCTTTTCGCCGGATGGCATTCATCTCGCCACTGGAACCGACATCGGAAAGATCAAAATCTGGGAGGTACTGCCGAGCGGCGAGGAAAAGGTGCTCCACGACGGCCATTGGCGACGAGACCAGGAAGATTCCACCGAGACTCGTGGCTACTTCATCGAAGATGACGGCGGGTTCCAAAAGCCGATGGACTACTGGATCGGCGCCATGACCTTTACCCCCGATGCCAAACTCCTGATTACCGGGAGCCGAGACTCCACGATCAAGCTCTTCGAGATGCCGACCGTCGTGGAGAAAAAATCCCTTACCGGCCACAAAGGCTGGGTCCGCAGTCTCGCCGTCTCCCCGGACGGCAAAGTCTTAGTCAGCGCGAGTGATGACCAGACGATCAAGTTTTGGGATCTGTCCACCGGACGAAACTTCCGCACGCTCAAAGGGCATAACGGCGGTGTCCGTTGCCTCGCCTTTTCTCCGGACGGCAAACGCCTCGCCAGCGCCTCCTGGGATCGGACGGTGAAGCTGTGGGAAGGGGGAGAGAAATCTGAAGTATAGGGCACAGGCTTGTAATGAATTACCACAAGCTCGACCACCGGCTGATTGACTTACAGATCTGAAAGCAGTGGTACCTCGGTACCAGTAGGCTCCCCTGTCCTGTTTAGCGCTTTTTCACCAACGCTTACATCGTCTATCAGCTAGTAGTCTATCAATCCTCACCTGATTTCTGTGGGCCGTGAACGCTTAGTTACCGGAAGGTCTTGGCACATACCAAGCATCCGCAGCAAGTTGTAAGGCGATAATTTTCTGCGCCGGTTTGTCCTTTGGCCAGCCTGTGATGTTGGCATGATTCTTCGGCTCAGAAGTTGGAACAATTCGAAGGGATCGCCCTGTAACCTGCAAAGCCTGAATGTCAGCTCGCCCATGCAGCGTAGCGGGACGGCTATCAGCCACCGCCTGGCCGAGTTGCCAAATTTCTTGCTCCGACAATCCAATGTGGCGAGTTACAGAGAGGTCGGGATAGGGATATGGGATGAACGCGTCCGGCTTAACCGTACTATTACTACTTCGAACCCATCCTCGAAACAGGACAAAACGCGCCAGGTTTTCACTATCTGTGACAGGAGCGAAGGAGACATCCTGGTTCACAGAAAACTGACCTGGCGGATCAGTTCAAGGATACGGGAGGGGGTTTCGCCAAAGAAAGGCTCGGTTCCGTAAACCTTGCTTGAGCCGAGTAGCGCGGCATAATGAAGATCTCCTTCAGGGCTGACGCTTATGGAAAGAGTCCATCGTAGGCTGCGATGCCACTCGAACGTCAGGTGCCCATCAGGCTCAGCCCCAATGGAGGGCGCAGGGATTCCAAGCGGGAGTGCACCGAGAAATCGGCACGCATGATTGAAGGTCTGAGATGCAATTGGTGATGCCCCATACCCATCCCAATTCTGCGATCGGCATTCTCTCGCCACCACAAACAGCTCTTCAAAAGCGCGATCAGCACCGAGGCCAAGAGAGTGCGTCTCACGCAAGCGGCGCTGGCCTTCCTCGGATTGCTTTGCGATAAAATGTGCTTCTGGGCCAGCGCCACGAGTAGGAACAGCACTGTAGGAAAGCTGGGGAGAATCGAGCGTTGCAAGCGTCATTCAAAACTCTCCAATGCCTGCTCAGTAATACTGCCGAAAAACGCTCTATTTTTCAACCATCGCATCTCATCCAGCCGCTGCTTCAACAGGTCGCCACCGAGTTCGAATGACTCCGTTGAGAACACGTCAATATCGAGGAGTAATCCAAACCCTTTACTGCCCGCAACTTGGATCGGCTGAACGGTACGAACGATGGTGATAATGTAGGGATACCCTGGCACAGCAAGAACATCTCGGTGGAAGAAGCCATCACGAGAGAGAGGCATCCCGGCAAGGACTTCGGACGGCATGCGCAGATAATCATCCGGAGGAGGACCATCAACCGGCAGTTCGATTCGGTTTATGAAACGAAGACCTAGTCGTTGGATCCCTGATGGGCTGGCAAGCCCCTGATAAATCCCCCACAGTCGCATCGCTTCGCCTTGAAACTGTTCCCAGTGGTCATAAGGTCGAAGCCGGCTGAAGACAAATCCGTCGCGATTAAATTGAGCAATATGGAGATGATCGGCAGACTCACACCGTAGCCCTCTCCAACCGAGATCCCGGTGCCGTTGCACAGCGTCCTGCCCAGGCCCGAACTGCATCTCATGTTCAAACTCACTCTGTGACTCAATTTTTTGATAGCCTGGAAGTAGTGGAGTGAGCCGTCCTCGTATGGTCGCTTCTTCCCACGGCACCTCAGCGCGAGCCCGCATTTCAATCACCGCCTCAACAATAGGAGCGCGTGGCAGTCGACGGAACTGCTCGGTGAGATCAATCTTTAAGGCTTGTGACACCATAAGAAGAAACGAAGCATACTGAATCAGAGCATCAGAATCTAGCGCAATCAAAGACCCAACCAAATGAGTCAAGTGTGAGTCAAGTTATCCGTCAACCTGACCCTTTCACTTCGGTGCGATTTCATAGACGAGCGTCACCGAGGCTTCGATCTTTAGTTCACCCGATGAAATCGGCACATCACCGGCGCTGGCTTCCATAGCCATGCGTGCCATTGCCACCGCAGGCCTGACGACATGACTCCCTTCATTGACCGACAGCACCCGCACAAGCTTTACATGAAGCGCTTCACTCAGCACCGATGCCTTCTCACGGGCCTTGCCCGCGGCCTGTTTCAACGCACTAAGCCGGACTGCTTGCTCCTCGCGTAACCCCCAGTGCAACCCCTGAAAGCTGTTCGCCCCAGCTTTTAGGACCTCTTCGATCACGGTCCCGACCTTGTCCAGAGCACGGATTTCCACTGTCACTATGTTATTGACGACGTAGCCGATAATTTCCGGAGAAGCAGTCGGCGCATCGCCGGGGCGGTTAGGCAACGATCGGTATTGCGGCGAGACCGTAAAGGACGAGGTCTGGATCTGTTCCTTATTGATCTGTAAGTCCCGCAACCGGTCCTTGACCTTACTCATGACGGTACTGTTCCGTTTCTGAGCCTCGGCGAGGGACTTACTGACGGTCTCCACGCCGAACGTCACGAAAGCCGTATCCGGCGCGTGCGTCACGACCCCGGTTTCGCTGACCGTGAGAGTCGGCGTCTCAGGCTTCGTCTCATCGTGCGCCAGCGTCACAACTGGAACGCCCAACAGTACCAGCAATCCTAACGCCACCATGTGCCGCCCTCCTTTTCTCCACTGCCCGCCGACACTCGTCATCTGCTCGCCCACCGTCTCCAAACAATGCACAGGCAGCTTATCCTTCCTCTTATCGCCGCGCAAGAAACGTCCCGACTCGGCGACTACTTGACGTGGACGCCGACATGCGGCATGTTTTCTGCGACAGGCCTAAACAAGGAACGACCATCATGGCTATGGAATCCCTCATGCTCCCCCTCGGCACTCCGGCTCCTGCGTTTGAACTGCGCGACGTAGTGAGCGGCCAACTCTATTCACTCAACTCATTTTCGGACAAGACCGCGCTCCTCATCATGTTTATTTGTCGGCACTGTCCTTACGTCGTGCATGTCGAGCAGGAGCTGGCTAAGCTTGGGCGGGACTATCTGGACACAGGCTTGGGAATTCTCGCCATCAGCAGTAACGACCCGGGTGGATACCCCGACGATGCGCCGCCGAGATTGAAAGAAATGGCGCAGCGGCTCGGCTTCACCTTTCCCTTTTGCCACGACGAGACCCAGGAAGTTGCGAAAGCTTATCGTGCCGCCTGCACCCCGGACTTTTATCTCTTCGATCGCGACCATCGGCTCGTCTATCGCGGACAATTGGACGATAGCCGTCCCAGTAATGGCAAGCCGGTGACCGGCCGTGATCTGCGCGCTGCCATCCAGGCCGTGCTCGCGGGTAAGGCAATCGATGGCGCTCAGCGGCCCAGCATCGGCTGTAGCATCAAGTGGAAGCCGGGTCACGCTCCGCCTTATGCATGAGACGTTCTTGAAGCAACCTCCTCAGCATCATTCTCACATTCTGCAAATCCGTTCAGCTCGCAACGCCTAGAACAGGTCCATCCACCCAGCATCAAGACGGTCAGGCAGTACAACCGGCACATGAGCTGGTATGTAACCAAAGAATTCCAGACAGCTGCCCAAAACTCCCCATTCAGAATAGGAATGGCATGAGAATTTTCATTCCACATCTTCTGTGGATAGCCCTGTGCACAAAGTGCAGCATTCCATAAAAGACAGTGCAAATGGCGTGTGTATTTATCAAAGTGCCTACTTTTTAGGCATCCGCTCCGTCGCAATAGCACCACAAGTAATAGTGGCAATCGTCTATGTTCATTGCTTTCTTGCATATTCCTAGAAATAGGACTTGACACAATTTAGACGAACCACACGAACTTCCAGATCCCCACCATCAATCCAATGGTTATCCACAGGTTCAACACATTTCTGGGGATGAGAGCTCTCTGCGACAGGAGCGAAGTTTCGTATCTGTCAAGGGGCAGGAGGACGAAAAGACACTTCAATCGAGCAAAAAAAGAGACCTGGGAGCAAATTACTCAAAGCCAGAGCCAAATGGCTAGCGCGATACTCAATTTGGAATCGTCATATACAATCCACTGTACCCATCACACTGTGACTACGCCGACTCTCTCAATGTTTTTCATGGCCGTATCCCTTCATCCAACGATTGACCAGCACATCGACAGTCGGAAAGTTTTCAAATGCCAGCATGCATTTGAGCACGCCGACAAGATCGGAAAGATGCTGTCGGAAGCAACCGGCAGGTCTCGACCAAGAGCAGAAGTACCCGGCGTCATTTGCCCTGATCTGATCGAATATTCCGTTATCCCGGCTTCTCCCCAATCCGCTGCCGCTGCCGGTCTCAATGTCTTCAGTGACATCCGGAATTGTTTGGGGCGCTGATGGGCAGGCATGGGCGGAGGTTCGAGCCTGCATGATTCATGAGCACTTCTGCTGCAATCACGAATTCGCTGCTGCGACGAGCCTTCGGCGGGCAGGCTCGCCCCTCGCAACCTCGACATACTGTTTCAAGTATGCCTCGCTTTCTCGGGGCTCTGCATGCCCGTCTCGCGACGCGACTGCGCGATTTCGCGACGAACCGTCATGAATCATGCAGGCTAGCATGCCTGAGCGTAAGGGTTAAGACATGCCTTGTTCGACCAACTTATTCTCGATCGTGAAGCCCATTCGTTCTATCAGCCGAGTGAGTAATGTGAAATGGGCGCGCGAGTCAGTCGCAACGGCCAGCTGTTCAGCCGTCGCCAGTTGGATGGTATACACCAGTGAGACGGAGGTTTTCAGGAGGGCAAGGCCATAGTCGAAGAGATCAGCTTCTCTGCCGATGAGCCGTCGCCGGCTGAGTTGACGGATACCGGCCACCGTAAAGGGAGTCGTCTCGAACGAAACATCTTTCAGCCGACCCATCAAGGTCTGCTCGGCATGGCCATCTTTGTGACGCCCAGTGATGTCTGTGCCGTCGAACAGACCGCGTTGGAATCGGCGATTCTCCACCAGCGCGCGATGAAAGAGCCCACGCCACGTTGAATCTGTGAGATCACGATCCACAGCGATGCAGGTGTCCGGCTTGAGCGGGCCGCTGACGTT
>JAOUHJ010000112.1 GCA_029865225.1 Nitrospira sp. | reverse complement strand
CCGTGCTTCTTCCATGTCGATCACCATGCCTGGCATCATGCCCGATTCAGCACAGCCGCCGCTCAGACTCATTTCTCGTTGGAAATACGACCCGGCTTCAGACTCATTTCATATTGGAAGAGGCTACTCCTTTACAATATTGGATGGCCTCAATATAATCCTAAAGTTTTGCATGGGCAGGTTGGAAGCCACATCTTTATGCTGGTTGGCTTACGGTGATGGTGCCTGTGCGTTCTGATGGGCAATGCTTATGCGGAGTGTATCCGAGTGATAGGGGCTCGTCTTGGGCGGTTGAGCATAGTGTGGAACTGTGGGGTGAGTCCGCTCGCCTTCTCGCTCTCGACAGTTCTCTCTAGGAATCCTCATCGGTGACCCTGCATGCCGTTTACAGGGCTCGCTCGTTTATCGTCGTGGCATTGGTCGCTTCCGTGTTGTGGGGCTTGGTTGAAGCACTTGCCCAGGTGCCCGAGTCTAGGGTGGCGTCGATCGAAATTCGTGGAGTCAAACGAATCGAAGTGCCAGCCATAGCAGGGCGGCTCACCCTGAAATCCGGCGATCCGTACACCGCTGAAACCGTGCGTGGCCAGGTCAAGATCCTCTATGACACAGGTTTTTTTGAAGATGTTCAGGTTGAAACGGACTCTGTGGCCGAGGGAATGGCCGTCACCTTTGTCGTGCAGGAGAAGCCATTTATCACGGAAATTGTTTTCGATGGGAATGATCAGTTAAGCGACGATAAGCTGAAGGAAAAGACGACCATCAAGAGCCAGACGTTTCTTGACCAGCAGCTGGTGAAAGAGAGCGCTGAGAACATGCGGCAGCTGTATCAGCATGACGGGTATTACAGCGCGCAGGTCATCCCGGTCATTCAGACGTTGGATGAAGAGCGAAAGCGTCTGATGTTTCATATTCGGGAGGGAGAGAAAGCTAAAATTAAAGAGGTGATTTTCGAGGGGCTGCGGGCGGCAACAAAGGCCGAGATGTTCAAAGCGATGTCAACCAGAGAGTGGATTCCATGGTACGGGTTCTTTACCAAATTGAAACTGCCCTCCATGGTCTCTGATGCCGGTGTGTTGAAGCGTGACGAGTTGGCGAACGATGTGGAACGGATCAGGGAAGTCTTGCTCAATAAAGGTTACTTCAACGTTCGAGTCGGCCAACCTTCTGTCGAGCTGAGCGAAGACAAGAAATGGTTCATTGTCAATTATCCGATCGCGGAAGGCGAGCCTTTTACCATCGGTGAAATCGGGTTCCGTGGACATACCGTGTTTGAAGAACCGGAGCTTCGGGAAGGATTGAAGATCAAGGAAGGAGAGATTTTTCAGCGAGCCAAAATTCGAGATGAGATCACCCGACTGACGGATCTCTACGGGAGTAAGGGATACTCGTTTGCCGAAGTGGTACCCAGCGTCAATCCGAACAATGAAGAACGGACGGTGAGCATTATCCTCAGCCTGAAAGAAGGAGAGATGATGCGGATTCGGCAGATCAATGTGTATGGAAACGACAAGACACGGGACAACGTGATCCGCCGAGAAATTCGGGTCGACGAGCAAGACGTGATCGATACCGCCTCATTGAAACGAAGCTTCCAACGATTGAACAATTTGAATTTCTTTGAGACAGTCGAAATCCTGCCGGCGCAAGTAGCTCCGGATAAGGTGGATCTGAACGTCCGTGTCAAGGAAAAGCCGACCGGCATGTTCAGCGTCGGTGGAGGATTCAGCACGTTGGATCGACTCGTGGCGATTGCCGATATCACGCAGGGTAACCTGGGAGGGTATGGCTGGCTCGGGCGTATTCGCGGGCAGCTTGGCCAGCGACGGACCCTTGGGCACATCACATTTCGCAACCCTTACCTGAACGACTCGTTGACCTCGCTGCAAGTGGACGGCTATCGAAGCCTGACAAATTATCTGTCCTATCGCGAGGAGCGAACGGGAGGCAGTGTCACACTCGGTCGGTGGTTATCGGAATATGTCACGGGCAGTGTCGGTATCTTTGCTGAACAAATCACGTTCCGGGATCCTCAGCCCGGTATCTGTCCGGATCTTGTACCGATCGTTTGTCTACAATTGGGGACTCAATCGTCCACAGGATTTCGGACCACTCTGTTCAGAGACACCAGGGATTACTATATCGATCCCAGAACCGGCTGGCGGTTTGGTGGTGGATTGGATGTCGGGACCCCCTATATGGGCGGGACCAACAACTTCATTAAGTATTACGTCGACGTCATCAAAGTCACTCCCCTTCCACTGGATTTGAGGATTTCGCTGCGGGCTCGTTATGGGGAGGTTCAAGCGCTTGGAGGGACACAGGTACCGCTGAACGAACGATTCTTCGTAGGCGGGATCAATACCATGCGAGGGTTTGCGTTCGGCCGAGCCGGCCCTGTAGTTCCCACGACACGCGCGCCATTCGGCGCAGCGAAGCAGTTGATCTTCAACACGGAATTGATCTTTACGATCTCTGCTGAGGCGAAACTCAACGGAGTCCTCTTTTTTGACTATGGGAAGGGCTTTGATGACGGTGAACCGTTGTCGATCGATCTCAGACCTGCTGCGGGTTTGGAGGGGCGTTGGATCTCTCCTTTTGGTCCCTTGCGCGTGGCCTATGGGATCAATCTTGACGCGCGTACCGGCGAGCGTCAAGGTGTGTTCGAATTTACGATCGGGACGTTGTTCTAGGCGGAGCATGAACGAGATGGGTCTGATGGAGAATACACGGCGATGGCAAACAGGATGGATGTGCTTCTTCTGTGTGGTGGCTATGACAATCTCGTTGGGTGGGTGTGCGGGAACGGTCACCAGGGTTGAAGGAAATGTAGGGGTGATCAATTCGCAGCGGTTGCTCAATGATACGAATGCCGGCAAGCGGGCAAAAGAGAACCTGACCGCCTATTCAAAAAATCGGCAGGCCTTGATGGAATTGGAAGAACGAGAGTTGCGGCGAATGGAGGAGGACTTTGTCAAACAGTCTTCGATCCTGAGCCCTGCCGCCAAGCGTGATCGAGAAGAGCAATTTCGTCGGCGCATGCAGGAATATCAGCAAAAGGCGGCCGAGTTGAATCGAGAAGTGCAAGAAAAGCAAAAAGACGTGCTGGAAGGGTTTCGTGACAAGATTGAAACGGTGGTGGCCAAGGTCGCCAAACGTCTGGGGCTGCAGGTCGTCATCGATAAGAGTAAAGGCGGTCCGACGGTCTATCATGAAGATGGTCTCGACATATCAAGTGAGGTCATCGAAGAATTCAACCGCGAATATCCCTAGGTGCGGTGGGAGGAAAAATGATGAGGAGTGCGGTGAGAGTGTTAGCCGTGGGCAGTGCGGTCGTGCTGGCGCAGTGGGCTGGACTGCTTCATGCAGCAGAACCGGTACGGGTCGGTGTCATCGACCAGCAGATGGTCATGGAACAGACCAAGGCCGGGAAGTTGGCCTTGGAAGACATGAAAGGCTATTCGATGACGAGACAGAAGATCATCAATTCTGATGAGCAAGAGCTCAAAGATCTGCAACTGTCTCTCGAGGATCCGAATGGGAAATTGACCGAGGCCGCGCGGCAAGAAAGAGAAGAGCAGTTCCGAGGCAAAGCCGAAGCCTTTCAGCACCGTCTTCAAGAATTCAACCGAGAGGTTCAGCTGAAGCAACGTGAGCTGGTCACGGAATATTCACGGAAGATCGCCACCGCAGCACAGGCGGTGGCACAGAAGGAAGGCTATGTCGCGATTGTCGACAAGGGCAGCGATGCATTAATGCGGATCGTCCTCTATCACCAGCCTGCGTTGGATGTGACGCAGGCGGTGATCAAGGAGTTCGATCGACAGAACCCTTAAGTATCGGCATTATCCATGAGCGAGAGGAGGCAGAGCCAATGGCAGTGGTCGAGCAGGCTGAAATTCAGGCATTACTTCCCCACCGGTATCCTTTCCTGCTGGTGGATCGGGTCAAAGATTTTGAACCACATAAGAGGATTGTTGCCATCAAGAATGTAACGGTGAATGAGCCGTTCTTCCCAGGACATTTCCCCGGTCGTCCGGTCATGCCAGGAGTCCTGATTGTTGAAGCGATGGCACAGGCAGGTGGTGTGTTGGTGTTCAAGTCAGGAGGAACGGTCGGGAAGACGGTCATGTATTTGACGGGGATCGACGAGGCAAGATTCCGGAAGCAGGTGGTCCCGGGCGATCAGCTCTGTTTTGAGATCGAGGTGATCAAGAAGCGTCCACCGTTCTGGAAAATGCAAGGCAAGGCCTTTGTCGAAAACGAAGTGGTCTGTGAAGCCGTGGTGACTGCGATGGTAATGGATGAAAAAACGGAATAGGGCAATAAGTAGTCGCTATGCGTCAACTGTGATAACACAAGGGTGCATGATCCATCAGACACCTATCTGGCAGGCGACGAATCACCAGAGACGTCTAAAGTTTGTAAAGGGGGACGTGTGAAGATACATCCAACAGCAATCGTTCATCCCAAGGCGCAGATTCACGGCGACGTAGAGATCGGACCTTACTGCGTGATCGGGGAACATGTCACTCTTGGAAAGGGAAGTCGACTCCTTTCACATGTGACGATCGATGGATGGACGGAGATCGGGGAGCGAAACGAAGTGCATCCGTTTGCGTCGATCGGCGGTCCTCCACAACACCTGGCGTACAAAGGCGAGCCGACGAAGGTCGTGATCGGGGATGACAACACGGTTCGAGAGTATGTGACGATCAACCGAGGAACCGTTCAAGGTGGTGGAGTGACGTCGCTTGGATCAAAGGGCATTCTGATGGCCTATGTGCATGTGGCCCATGATTGCCGACTCGGTAACCATATCATTATGGCCAACGCGGCAAGCCTTGCGGGGCACATCACGATCGGGGATCATTCCGTCATCGGAGGGTTGACCGGTGTGCTTCAGTTTGTGCGCGTCGGTGACTATGTGATGGTCGGCGGTTGTTGCGCGATTGGTCAGGATATTCCCCCGTTTACGTTTGCAGCCGGTGGGTATCGAGCCCATCTCTATGGGCTGAACACGGTCGGGTTACAACGGCACGGCTTCTCGGCCGACCGTATTGCCACGCTCAGAAAGGCGTTTGATCTTCTGTTTCGGGAAGGGCATCGAACCGCGGAGGCGATTCGGCTGGCTAAAAAGGAGTTCAAAGGCCAGGCCGATGTGGCGAAGATCCTCGCCTTTATGGAAGGTACCAAGCGTGGGATCTCACGGGCGGTTAGCTTTGATACGGAACGAGAGTTCGATCAACAAGTGTGAGGCCATCCGATATGACCAGTACCATGCCCATATCAGACGGCCGAATCGGAGTGATCGCAGGGAACGGACGTTTCCCGATCATCTTTTCCGATAACGCGCGCAAGATGGGGCTGCACGTGTCTGCGGTGGCGCATGAGGGGGAAACAGATCCGGAGCTTGAACGGCATGTCGATCGGTTGCATTGGGTCAAGATCGGGCAGCTGAATAAGTTGATCAACGCCTTCAAGACCGACGGCGTTCGGAACGTCGTGCTGTTGGGGGGGATCAAGAAGACCCATATCTATAGCAATGTGCGCCCTGACTTTCGTGTCTTGGCGCTTGCCACGAAATTGGTGCTGTGGAAGGATGACGACATCCTTCGAGCACTGGCTGCGGAGCTCGAACGGGATGGAATCACGATCTGTGAATCGACGTTCGGCCTCGAAGGAATCTTGGTCACGGAAGGAACCCTGACATCTCGCCAGCCAACGAAGAAGGAGTGGATCGATATCCGATACGGCTGGGAAGTGGCTAAGGAGACCGGGCGTCTGGACATCGGCCAGTGTGTGGTTGTCAAGGATCGAACAATTGTGGCGGTTGAAGCCGTCGAGGGAACGGATGAGGCGATTAGGCGTGGTGGCACCCTTGCCAAAGATGGAGTGGTCGTCGTGAAACGGTGTAAGCCACAACAGGATCTCCGATTTGACCTGCCTGCCGTCGGTCCGCGGACGATCCAGGTGATGCAGTCGGTCAAAGCGTCAGTCCTTGCTGTCGAAGCCGGTCGCTCTGTGATGTTGGATCGAGAACAACTGCTCAGTCAGGCGGAGGAAGCGGGGATTACCGTGGTCGGGCTTACGCGTCAAGATGAATCAAGCCCGGAGCATTCAACCAACCAATGACCGATCAGAACCTGAGAGGCTATCGAATCCACCAATACCTGGCTTCTGAGCAATTTCTTGATGCGAAGCCTCTTCAAACATTAGCCAAATAGGTCTATGACAAAGCTGCGTGCTGGTGTGATCGGGGTCGGACATCTTGGGCAGCATCACGCGCGTCTCTACGCCTCGTCTCCAGAATCGATACTGGTTGGCGTGATTGACCACGACCAGGGCCGAGCGTCTACCGTCGGCCAGAAGTACGGCGTACAGGTCTTCTCTGATCTACAAGACTTGCTGGAGCACGTTGATCTCGTCACCATCGCCGTTCCTACGTCCAGTCATTATTTGGTCGCGAAAGCCTGTCTCCAGGCCGGCAAACATGTCTTGATCGAAAAGCCGATCGCAGTCTTGCCGATGGAAGCCCAGGAACTTGTGGAGTTGGGACAACGCCATGCATGCACGATCCAGGTCGGGCATAGCGAACGGTTCAACCCGATCATGCCGTTGATGCGGCCTCACATCCGCGAGCCGTTGTTGATCGAGTGTCACCGATTGGGAGGTTATAGTGAGCGTGGCATCGATGTTGATGTCGTATTGGACTTGATGATTCATGATCTTGACCTGCTGTTGTCGTGCAATCCCGGTCCCGTCGAGGATGTGAAGGCAGTCGGGGTCTCCGTGCTTTCCTCGACGAACGATGTCGCCAACGCGCGAATCCAGTTTCAGCGCGGCTGTGTCGTGACACTCACGGCCAGTCGAGTCTCACCGAAGGCCATGCGACAATGGCGTCTGTTCCAGCCAGCAGAGTGTATCTCAATCGACTTTCAGACTCGGCAGGGTATGATTGGAAAGCCTTCGGTTGAACAGGGTCTCAGGCCGATGATGACGGTGGAAGAGGTGCAAGCAGATCATGACGAGCCGTTGAAATTACAGCTTGAGTCGTTCCTCCGCGCGGTTCGTGCGAAATCTCGTCCTGTTGTATCGGGTCAAGATGGCGCCGATGCTGTAGAACTCGCGCATCGTGTGTTGTCCGCGATGAACAGGCTCGATCGGACGCAGATGCCCGAGTATCGCAGACAGGTTCACGGGTGAAAATCCTTGCAACTGTGGACCTTGCGCCGCAATTACAGTCTCTACGCCTGTAGATCATCATGGCACGCATTCTGATCGTTACCGGTGAAGCGTCAGGTGATCTCCACGGAGCTAATCTCGCCAAAGCCCTTAAGGCATGCGACCCTCAAGTTTCATTGGCGGGAATCGGCGGGCGTGCCATGGAAGCGGCTGGTGTACAACTGGTCGGCAAGATGAGACAGTTCGACGTGATGGGGATGGTCGGCCCCTTGGCGTTAGTGGCCATCATTCAACGGTTTTTCTTCATGCGACGATTATTCCGCTCCGAACCCTGGGACGCGGTCATCTTTATCGATAACCCTGGGTTGAATCTGAGATACGCCTATTTTGCGAAGGCTGCTGGGTTGCGTGTGTTCTATTACATTGCACCACAGATTTGGGCTTGGGGATCATGGCGTATATACTGGATCAAAAAACGGGTCGATCATGTGTTGGTGATTTTTCCGTTTGAGAAACCCCTCTTTGACCAAGCCGGGATGCGGTGCACGTTTGTGGGGAATCCTATATTGGATGCCGTTGAGGAGACCTACGATCGTTCGACGCTTCGTGCCAAGTTCGGCTTCTTGCCTCATGAACGTGTGATTGCTTTGTTGCCAGGGAGTCGTGCGCATGAAGTTCAGGTTCTGATGCCCATCCTTCTCGACGCAGCAGAGAAATTGGCACGATATCAGCCCGGAACACAGTTTCTCCTGGCTCAAGCCTCCACAATTCAGGATAATCTGTTGCAGCCGTTCCTCCAACAGAGCCGAGTGCCGGTCACCGTGGTGAAAGAGCAGTCCAGTGAAGTGTTGGCGGTCTCAGATTTTGGGCTGGTCAAGTCGGGTACGGCAATATTGCAAGCCGCTGTGGTGGGGACTCCCATGGTACTGCTCTATCGAATTAGTTCACTGGAGTGGTGGATCGCGAGCTTCTTTAAGCGAGTCGAATGGATCGGACTTGTCAATTTGGTGGCCGGTCGATCAGTCGTGCCGGAGCTCGTTCAATCTGCTGCGACGGGACAGCGCCTCTATGAAGAGGCTGTTCGAATCTTGGACGATCGAGTCGTCTATGATGAAATGAAGCGCGAGTTAGCCAAGGTACGGGCGGCATTGGGTGAACCAGGCGCGTCGAAGAGGGCGGCGGAAGCCGTGCTGGCAGGATGTCGGGCTTAGATCGATTCAAACGACTGATGGGATATGTGAAACCGTACCGAGGACGGTTCCTCGCAGCCTTTGCCTGTTCAGGCCTTGTGGCGATTCTCAGTGGTGTCTATGCCTGGCTTGCCAGGCCGGTATTGGACGATATCTTCATTCAGAAAAACGAACAGATGTTGTTGGTGCTGCCGTTGGTCCTCCTTGGCGTGGCCACGTTGAAGGCACTCTTCAGTTATGGGGTGAACTATCTCATGGCGTATGTCGGCAATCGGGTCGTGGCCGATATTCGACAAGAATTGTTCCAACAGCTGATGCGACTCTCGGTCGGCTTTCACGACACGAACACGTCCGGGCGCCTGGTTTCTCGCGTCGTCAACGATGTGGGGATGATGGCCAACGCCGCATCGAGCGTCGTCAAAGATATTTTTCAGAACAGCCTCACATTTCTGGCCATGATCGGTGTCATCCTGTATCAGAATTGGAAGTTGGCGGGTCTCTCGCTCATCGTCATTCCACTCTCGGCGTTGAGCATGGTGCGGGTCGGCAAGCGATTGAAGCGATTGGCCACTAGCGGGCAAGAGCAACTGGGGGACCTGTCCTCCACACTTCAAGAGATGTTGTCCGGTATCAGAATGGTGAAAGCGTTCGGACGGGAAGAGGCCGAGGCGCAGCGATTCGAAGCGCGAAACCGTAAGGTGCTTTCGACCACTCTGAAAAGCAATCAGGTATGGGCGATCGGCCACTCTCAGATGGAGATCATCGGGGTGATCGGTGTCGCAGCCATCATCTGGTATGGTGGCTATTTGGTCATCCACGACACCATGACTCCCGGCGCCTTTTTTTCATTCATGGCGGCATTGTTTATGGCCTATACCCCGATTCGGAAGCTCTCGGGATCGAATAACCTGGCTCAGCAAGCGCTTGCGGCTGCTGAACGAGTCTTCGACGTGTTGGACCTCAAGACCGAGTATGCACAGAATAGCGGGACCGTGCCGTTGGTAGGGATCAATCAGGCCATCGAATTTCAAGGTGTCTCCTTGCGGTATGAGAATCACACGATCCCCGCGCTGGCCGATATCGATCTCGTGATCCGACCGGGTGAAGTGATTGCGCTGGTCGGGAGCAGCGGGAGTGGGAAGACAAGCTTGGTGAGTTTGCTGCCTCGTTTTTACGAGCCGACGGCAGGACGCATTCTCCTGGATGGCCTCCCTATCACGTCCTACGAGCTGCGCTCGCTGCGTTCGCATATCGGGATTGTTTCTCAAGAAGTGTTCTTATTCGACGAAACCGTCAGAACCAACATCGCATTCGGCAGATCCGGCTCAGGCCAAGCTGAGATCGAGCAGGCGGCGAAGCTGGCCTATGCGCATGACTTTATTCTCCGCTTACCGCAGGGGTACGATACGATGATTGGCGAGCGGGGAGTCAAACTGTCCGGTGGAGAACGGCAGCGTCTGGCGATTGCCAGGGCTATCCTGCGCGACCCGCCGGTGATGATCCTGGATGAAGCAACGTCGGCGTTGGATACAGAGTCAGAACGGATCGTGCAATTGGCCCTGGCAAACTTGATGAAGAATCGAACGACTCTCGTGATTGCCCATCGCCTCTCGACCATCCAGAACGCCGATCGCATTATTGTTTTGGATCGAGGCATCATTGCCGAATTGGGATCGCATGAGGAGTTGCTGCGGCAAGGAGGCGTCTACCACAAGCTGCACGCCATGCAATTTCAGGATGTGACCAGTGTCTGATCTCATCAAGTCCTGCGAACGTTGGATGAAGTGTTCGCTTCTCCCTCCCGTCGGGGCTGCAGCTATTCGTGCACTTTCCCGCTCGATGTGTATGGATACGCGTGGCCATGAAGCGGTTGATGGCTTGTATCGAGACGGGCGCAACGTCATTATTGCGTTCTGGCACGCGCAGCAGTTAATGATTCCGTTCGGGTACCGCGGACCTGGTGCGCATGTGCTGATTAGCCGACATGGTGATGGCGAGATCATCGCGAGAATTATTGCCCGATTCGGCCATGAGTCGGTTCGTGGGTCGAGCACACGGGGAGGAGCAGGCGCGCTTCGAGCCTTGATCAAGTTAGGACGATCCGGTCGGGACGTCGTGGTGACGCCCGATGGCCCCAAGGGTCCGCGGCACGTGGCAAAGCTCGGCGTGATTCATCTTGCGAAAGCGACGGGCCTTCCAATCGTGCCGCTGGCCTTTGCCTGCTCAAAAAAAAACTCTTCGCGAGCTGGGATCGCTACATGGTCCCATTCCCATTTTCGAAAGGGGCGTTTCTCTACGGCTGTCCGATCTGGGTCTCTCGCCAAGCCGACGAGACGGCACTCGAAGAGGCACGCGTGACGCTCGAGAGGACCCTCAATCGATTGACGGATGAAGCCGAGCAAGCCGTGGCGCTTTGAAAGTGTGAAAAGTGAGATGTGAAACGTAAAAGATCTGGAGTTACGATGGACATGGTGCCTTTTACCCCGCACGGTTCACGTCGTGATCATGTGGCGATTCCTCTATAATGTTTTTCTCACCCTTGCGGCCCCGATTGTTGTGGGTGTGCTGCTCGCCAAGCCACGCTGCCGACCTGGATTCTTCCAACGGATGGGTTGGCATGCTCCGCCGTCCCAAGCTCATGGATCGTCTCGGCCGCTTATCTGGATTCACGCGGTGTCCCTTGGTGAGGTGGTGGCGATTGCCCCACTCGTGAAGGCACTGCATCAGCACCATCCTGAATTTCGGTATATCGTGACAACTGTCACGGAAACCGGACGTGAGGCCGTCCTCCAGCGCCTCTCAGGTATTGCCGAACATCGATACGCTCCGCTCGATTTTTTCTGGGCTGTGACCAGTATGATTCGGCGTGTACAGCCGATGCTCTACATCTTCGTCGAAACGGAACTCTGGCCGAATCTCCTGTGGTCGTTGCGAGACCACGGCGTGCCGTCGGTGTTGGTGAATGGACGGTTGTCGTCGCGCTCGTTCGGCCGTCAGGATCTTCCCCTGATTCGTTCATTTTATCGGTCGGTGTTGCAAACCTTGACTCTGTGTTTGATGCAGACCGAAAGGGATCGTCAGCGGATTGTGGCGTTGGGAGCTGAGCCGGATCGTGCACATGTGACAGGCAACATCAAGTTCGATCAACCTCTACCGGTTGGTACCTCGGATGAGTCTCTTCGAAGGAGTTTCGGACTCAACGAGAATGAGCTGCTCATCCTCGCAGGCAGTACCCATCCCGGGGAGGAGGAGATCCTGCTCTCGGCCTATCGCCAGGTGGCCAAGACGTATCCTTCCACGGTGTTGATGTTGGCACCTCGTCACATCGAGCGAGCTGGCCGGGTCGTCACGATGGTTGAAGAGGCTGGCTTTGCGGTACAACGAAAGAGCAACCTTCAAGAGAGCCATTCTGGCCCACGTGTGGTTATTCTGGACACGAGAGGAGAGCTGGCTCTTGCATACCGTGAGGCTGCCGTGGCCTTCGTCGGCGGAACACTCGTTCCGGTGGGCGGACATAACTTGCTGGAACCGGCTGTGTGGGGCACACCGGTGGTGTTTGGGCCTTATACAGACCATTGTGCTGAGGTTGCAGCACTCTTGCAGGAGGCAGGAGGAGGGCACCGTGTGACAGGAGGTGAAGACTTGGTCACTCTGTTAGCAGGGTGGCTAGGGCAGCCTGAAACCCGAATTCGAGTTGGGGCGGTTGCGAACCGTGTCGTGTTGGAAAACCAAGGTGCGCTCACTCGGAGCGTGGAGTTCATCGAATCCTGTCTCCGGACGGGTCTATCCTATTCCGATCGGTGTGCATCGGAAGGGTCTGGTCCGCTGATGGCCAAACCATAACGAATATGGCGTTGTTGCAACCTGGCCAGCCGGTCCGCCGTGGACTTCAATGGGTTGCCGGGCTATACAGTCTCGTCACTCGACTTCGCCTATGGTGCTATCGTCACGGGTGGTTTTCGATTACTCGCTTGCCCTGTCGTGTCGTGAGTGTGGGCAACCTTACGGTCGGAGGAACGGGCAAGACGCCCGTCGTCATTCTCCTTGCGCAGTGGCTGTTGGCCAAAGGCCAGCGAGTGGCGATCTTGAGTCGGGGGTACAAACGAACGAGTACGGCACCACATCTTCTCGTGTCGAGTGGGTCGGAACTCCTGGCTGGTCCATCAGAGGCTGGGGATGAACCGTTCCTGATTGGCCAGCGGTGTCCTCAAGCCATTGTCGCGGTCGGTGCTGATCGGGTGGCGCTCGGCCGTTGGGTGTTGGAGCAGTATCCTGTCGATTGCATCGTGCTTGACGACGGCTTTCAGCACGTGGCGCTTCATCGCGATGTCGATCTGGTCTTGCTGGATGCGACTGATGGAGCTGGACTGGATGCGTTGCTTCC
>JAOUHJ010000165.1 GCA_029865225.1 Nitrospira sp. | reverse complement strand
CAATGGATGAGGCCGCGAAGTATTTAGGCATATCCAAATTGACCCTGTACGGATGGGTCTCCGCGAGAAAACTGGGGTACGTCAAAATCGGGCGCCTGGTGAAGTTCAAGCAAGCTCAGCTGGACGCCTGGATCGATCAGCACACGATCACACCACGGAGAGACAGCCATGGGACTCACTAAGCGGCGCGATAGTTACTATGTGGAGTTCCGTGTAATGGAAAGTGCAGACGGCACATCGTGGAGCCTCGCGAGTGGCGTACCCGGCGCAAAAAAGAAGCGATGGAAAGTGGGGTGCCTGAACAAGACGATCGCGCGCGAAATGGAAGCCGCGATCAAAACTCGCTTGCTCTTGGGCCACGAGAAAACCGAACAGGCTAAGCCGATTCTCTTCAAGGAATGGGCAACGGCCTACCTGCACCTCGAATCAATCAAGACGCTCCGCAGCTATCAAGATCGACTCGAGATCATGGAACGGCAGCTGATCCCCTTCTTCGGTGGAAAGGTCTTAACGGAGATCAAGCCCCATGATGTCGAAGCCTTCCGAGCACAACGGAAGAAGAAGAATGGAACAAAGCCCAGTATCCAGACTGTGAACAATGACCATGTTGTGCTCAAACACTGTTTGAACGTGGCAATCCGACGGGGGCTCCTACAGATCAACCCCGCTACTAGGGTTCCGCTTCCGGATCCACAGAACGCCAGAGATCGAGTATTAACTGAAGAGGAATGGACGAAACTCTACGAGGCCGCAAAGGGACATCTCAAGCCCGTTCTGTTACTCGCCTATCAGCTGGGGCAGAGATTTGGTGAGATTGTCGGTCTCACCTGGGACCGGGTTGATCTGAAGAGGGGCTTTATTATACTTCGTAGTCAGGATACAAAGACGAAGAAGCCTCGCCAAGTCCCAATGACTCCAGATATTCGAATGACCCTTCAACGTCTGGCGAAGGTCCGTTCACTCTCAACACGTCATGTCTTTACATTCAGAGGCAAACCCATACAACGTATCAGCCGATCCTTTCGCACAACCTTGAAGGACGCAGGAATTACAGACTTCAGGTTCCATGATCTTCGGCATTGCGCATCTACTAACTTGCGACGGGCGGGAGTGGACACAGCAACCGCGATGAAGATCGTGGGACATAAGTCTGAGAAAATGTGGAAGCGCTATAACGCGATTGAGGAGCGTGATTTGCTTCAAGCAGCGCTGAAAGTTCAGAAATATCTCCAAGAGAACACGCCGGGAACACTTGACCCCATGACCGAGAGTCTGTAAAAGTGTAAGTCATTGATATTTGGCCTTGCCCCCGTAGCTCAGTTGGATAGAGCAGCGGTTTCCTAAACCGCGGGTCGTACGTTCAATTCGTATCGGGGGCACCAATTTTTCAAGCAGTTACAGGAACCGCCTCAAGCGTCCCCCTCGATTGTGCTATTTTTGTGCTAACCCGCTCCAGCGCCTCGACACCATCCCGTAAACTTTCAGGATAGTGATGCGCATACCGCTGTGTCATCTGCGGTGATTTGTGTCCCAGCAGGCGTTGAACCTTATAGAGATCCACTCCCACTTGCACGATTCTCGTCGCGAACGTGTGCCGCAGATCGTGGAAATGCAAATCCTCGATCTTGGCTTTCTTCAGGGCCGACCGAAACGCACGTCGCAGATTCGGGCCATCAAGTGGCGTGCCCGCCTCGCTCCAGAACACACAGTCCGTCGTCGACGGTTTGCTGCGAGCCCGTTGCTGCAGCAGATCCATCACCGTCCGGTTGATGGGAATCGTTCGCCGCTCCCCATTCTTGGACTGACACACCATCAGCGTCCGCCTCGAAAGATCCACCGCATGCCAGGTTAAGGCCAGGATCTCTCCCATCCGTAAACCGGTATGAATGGCAAAGAGCACAACGTCTCGTAACCACGCTGGAGCCACGTGGCAGAGCCGGTATTCCTCTTCGAGACTCAGCCAACGATCTCGAGCATTGTTCTCTTTCTCCATCGACACACGGGTGACCGGGTTATCTGAACACCATTCCCACTCACGCCGTCCCAGATTAAACGCCTTCTTCAAGGTTGCCAGCTCACGATTGATCGTGGCAGGCATCATGTGATCCGCATACCGTTTGTTCTTGTAGGCCACAATCCGTTTCGGTGTGACCTCACTCAGCAACACATCCCCAAAGAACTGCTTCAGATGAGATACATGGGTCATCAGTCTTGGATAACTGGCGCGGCGTGGGGCATGCTCCGTCGCAAAGCGATCCATCAATTCGAAAAACCGTCGTGGTTCCTCTTTGGGTTTCTCAAAGAATCGTCCTTCAACGATTTGGACCTTCACCTTGCCAAGAATCGCTTCGGCGAGGCGTCGATCCGCCGTTCCCGTTGAGCGTCGAACCTGCTGACCGTTGAACATAAACGACATCCACCATACATTGCCTCTCTTAACGAGCCCCATTCTCGTCCTCCTTCCGACTAGGGCTCGGTGTTATGGTTTCCCCGTGGCCGGGAGTATAGACCTGCCGTTTTGCCGCTTCAATGATCCGGTCGAGATCCAAGTCTGGATTCCGAGGCAGTGATGGGGCTGCTGTTGTCTGGTTTGGATTGAATGAACGTAGCCAATCGGCAATCGCGTCAGCGTCAAAGCGGACCAACCCATGGATCTTCTGACAGGGTATTTTCCCTTGCGCAGCCCAGAGGTAGAGCGTGGAGGGTTTGATGTTGAGCTGGCGAGAGAGATCTTTGATCGTAAGCAACATGGCGTCCCTAACCGGGGGCGTCTTGCGACACCCCCGCACCCCCTTCTTCCGCTCGCGTCCGTACGCCAGCGTCTCCTGTGGTGGCTGGGCTCTGCCGGAGAGCATCGGACGGGTCCTTCCGAAGCCCTCAGGCCCCACCGATGCGATACGCGCCGCCCAGCATCTCGGATTGGCCCCTGTCCCTGGTGGGCCGTGGGGGACAGGGGCTGTATTTCATGATGATCCGTTTAGCTTGATCGGCCGGGCCTCTGCCGGTTCCCCGTTCTGACCGGGTAGCTGGAGGAGTCGATGATGCTTGGTCTTCCAGCGCCTCTTCCCGGCTTTCGCGATCCGCTGCAGACTCTCGTATCCATCGGGCTGTTCCAGGACCACGGCTAAGAGTGGCCCTACGGAGTGGTGCAGCCAGCTTTTCACCTCTGCGAGGGTCTGGGGCTCCTTCTCTATGACGAGCCGAGATTTTCGGAAGCCATCTGTGAGGGTCGCCCACCAATCCAGCAGCGGGGCCCGGTAGCGGTATTCGTCTGCCTTGTATCTTGGAATTGTGGTACATGAGATTCTCGGAATGTGACAGATCGATACGCCTCCGGTCCGATGAGACCGTAGCCGAGCCAGGTCGTCGCATTCCACAGTCCACAAGCCCGAACAGTTGC
>JAOUHJ010000111.1 GCA_029865225.1 Nitrospira sp. | reverse complement strand
TCAGCCAGCGCGTCCATATCCTTGTGGATCGACATGCCCAGCTGTTTAAAGGGGAGCGGCAGCTTGGCCATCATCGCCGGCTCCACGTCTGCAGCCATATTCATCCCAGCCCCTCGGGCTGCTGCTTTCATTGCTTTCAGATCAGGTTTTGGTTCTCCCAATCCCCTGATGATGCCGTCTACCGCTTTCAAAAGATGCCGCATCTCCGCGAGGATCTGATCCCGTTCGACCGGTGCCAAGAGGATTTCGGTCCGCCCATCACTTCCTTCCACCGTCCATCCCTTCACGAAGAGCCATCCCCCGATGACCACTGTGATGACCCATAAAAAGAACACGACAAAGCATAGGCGGCTTTTCATCTGACTCCTTTTGAAAATCGGTCTAGACCAAACGAACCCTTTCCTCCAATCCTGGCAGGCGATTGCAAGGAGAGAACCCAGTCTGTTCAGTTGAGAGCCTGAAAGATTTCACGAAGATACGAGGGAGGTGAGGACGGGAAGCGTAGGGTGTGTCTGCCTGAAGGGGAGCCTCGCGACAGGGCAGAGAGCATCGCTGTAGCAAAAAGCAACAGGTGCATAGTGTTAAGACCGTGCCAGCATCGCCGCTGCAATCACCACGGCCAGCGCGATGAGCAATGAGAGTCTCGGCAACAAACGTGCGCTCTTGAAGACGACCCGCTCTCCCGTCGTTCGCTGGGATTCCGATATGACACTGACGCGGCTGACCTGCGGGCCGAAGACAAGATCATGGAGAAGCGTCAGGACCACCAGCAGGCCGACCAGCGTCAATTTTACCGTCACGATCCCTGACCATGAGGCCGGGCTACTCAGCTGGATCCCTCGTTGAGATAATAAGAGCGGACCTGTTGTAAGCAATACCGCAATGGCAACCCAGACAATAGGGCGAAATCGCAGGGCCGCAGACCGAAACAGCGCCATGAATTCCGGCACCGCTTTCCGTCCCCTCACCAAGGGGGCCAGGACCAAGGAGAGGAAAATCATCCCTCCTATCCAGGTCACGGCGGCGAGTATGTGAAGTATCACCAGTGTTGTGTACATACTTATTCATCATCAATCGTGAGAAAAACCTGATGTCTCGCCCGTCCAGCCCTGTAACTGACTCATACTCGCTCGTTACGACTTGGCTGTAGACACAGGTTTTTCGACCATTGATCCTTGTCGGAGGTTCTCCCCACAGGGAAGCGCGACGCCTCCCTATCGGAGTGAAGCCAGGGATTATGTTCATCTCATCAGCTTGGCTCGCATCAAGATACTACGGTCGCTCTATATCAATACTAGGCGCTGATAGCTCATAGCCTTGACAGAGGGATCTGACCGGATGGCTGATCACCTGGCACCGTCTTCGCGCAGCGGAATCCCAGCCAATTGATCTTTGTGTCCGGATCGGTGCCGTTGCGCATCGCCACCCTCATGGTCGTGGTGCTGTCCATCCAGCCTCCGCCACGAAACGCCTTTTGAGTCCCGTTCTTTGGCCCCTGAGGATTCCGATCCGGCGCCGACTTGTAGTAATCCGGGTCATACCAATCAGCGACCCATTCCGCAACGTTACCGATCGTCTGATAGAGCCCGAAGGGGCTGAGGGCGTTCGCATACTTATCGACTGAAATAATTGGAGGATAGAGCATGAGCCGCTCAGGACGATCCCGAACAGGACCGGAAAGGCCGGTGCGACCAAAGTTGGCCCGTGTGGGGCCTGCATATTCACGTCCCCATGGAAACAGACGGCCATCCCCTCCGCGAGCCGCTTTCTCCCATTCGGCTTCCGTCGGCAACCGACCACCCGCCCACTTGCAGTAGGCATCTGCATCGTACCAGGACACGTGCATGACCGGATGGTGTGCCATTGCTTCTTGGAAGTTCCCTCCGTCATACCGCCAATCGAGCTGCGGTGACCGGTTGGTTGCCAGTACGAACTTCAGATATTCCAGCGCCGTCACCTCATACCTGCCGATCTCAAACGCGTCCACATAGACTTTTCGCTGTGGAATCTCGCTCCGATAGGCCAAACGATCTGTTTTCTTGTCGCTTCCCATGACAAACTCTCCGGCCGGTACCAGGACCATTTCTCCTTTAGGCTTCCACTTGGCGACACGCTCTGCCCCTAGCTTTTTCCCCGCTTCCGTCCATTCGACGGTAATGTCCTGAGTATCCAACCCCCAAGCGGCCTGTGCCATCGTCGCTATGGCGGCAATCACCAGGGTCTTACCCGCCCAACCCCATTTTCTTCCTCTGCCTTTCTCCATGATTTTGCCTCCGCTTTCATGAGTTCATGATCGACCGCTCTTGGTCCATCATTCATCGGGTGGGAACTTCACATTTAACCGCTCCTCTTCTCGGACGGAGCGCGACGCTTGACCAGTCACGCCATCTCCGGACTTGGCGCAGCGGAACCCGGTCAGATAGCTCTTCCGATCGGGAAGACCGGCATTACGACCGGCGGACCGAGCAACTTCCGGGTCCTCATTCCAGGAGCCGCCACGAAAGACTTTCAGTTCTCCGGTTTTAGGCCCTTGCGGATTCCTGTCTTGAGTATGGCGATAGTACTCAGGGTCGAACCAATCCGACACCCATTCACTGACATTGCCTGCCATTTGATAGACCCCATAGGGGCTCGCCCCCTTGTCATACCGATTGATATTGGCCAGCGGCGGATACTTGAATCCGCGCTTGGATCCGGGATGGGCGATGTTGCTCTTCATCCACCCGGCCGGCTCATTGCCCCAGGGAAAGATCCGTCCATCCACCCCACGAGCCGCCTTCTCCCATTCGGCCTCTGTCGGCAAGCGCTTTCCCGCCCATCGACAGTAGGCATCCGCCTCAAGCCAGCTGACATTGATCACAGGATGGAGCGCATTCTTTTCCGGAAATGGACTCTCCCGCCAAAACATCGGCCACTCCGCCCCCGTCCCAAGCACGAACCTCAGGTATTCGACGTTTGAGACCTCATAACGGTCTATCAAAAACGCATCGAGGTGGATCCGATGTTGTGGGAGCTCTTGCGGACCCGCGGCACGATCCTTATGGGGATCGCTCCCCATGATGAACTCTCCGGCGGCCACAAGCACCATCCCATCCGGGTTGTCCATCGTCGCCAACCGCTCCGGTTCATCAAGCGGCGTCCAGAGCGGTGGCTGCTTCGAGCTTTCATGGTCGGCCACCGCCGGGACAGGGATGAGCCATCCCAGCCCGCACAAGGCTATGGCGGAGACAGCTCTCGTGACATACAACCATGAGCACCAGGCGCGCATCGAAGTCGTTCATCCCTTTCGTATTGACTCGTGTAGATGTTTCTTTCACCTCACCGTTGCTGCTTTTCGATCATCGGCTCGATCTCTTTTTGCGCCTCTTCCGTCACGTTGTACCGGATATAGTCGTGCTCCAACACCTCGTTGGCATAGAGCCGCCCCGTCGGAGCCTGAACCGTGATATTCGCTTCGACGGTCTCGTTCTTCCCGACAACCACCGTCTGCTCATTGGTGGTTCTCACATAAGGATGCCAGACCACTAACTTATAGGTGCCTGGCGGTACATCCGTGATGGTAAACCGACCCTCCTCGTCCGCCTTGGCAAAGTAGGGATTCTTCACCGCCACACCCCAGCTCTCCATATACGCATGGAAGCCGCACTGCATGACAAAGATCCGACGGTCCTTGCTGAGATTCACCAATTGCTTCATCGGTGCCCCAGCTATATGCTTGTGGTACATCGCGGCATCGCTGCGGTCTTTGAAGTTGCGAGGATGTTGTGGGTTCATCGGTAGCGGAACATTGAACAGCACTCGTGCACCCAGATGAGACGTTTCATAGGCTTGAATATCGTGCATGACCGGATCCATGTTGACGACCGTCACCGATTGGTCGTCCCTCACCACCGTCGTAAAGGGGAGGAACAGGCAATCCTTTGCCTCAATCTGCGGAATGCCTCCCTCTTCGAACCGTTTTCCCTTTTCGACTCCTTCGAGATAGACCACGACCTCCCGAAATTCTCCCTTCGGCCCGACGTTGAACGGCTGCAAGATGCGCCACCCCTGTCCGTCTGAAATACGGCCGCAATAGAACGCATCAGGCAATGTCGTCAGATTGTAACCTTTCGGTTTCGGCACTTGACCTTGCAAACTCACGGTACCCATGATGGTTCCACCTTCAGAAACCGTGATTTCCTCATACGCCACTGCCTGACCGCTCAGCAGAATGATGGCCAAGCCAGTTATCAATCGCGTGATCCGTGTAACGTTCATTATCGCCTCCTTCATGAACCTTCTCTATCGAGTATTCACGGTATACACGATAGAGGCGCAACGACCAAAAACACAAGTGGGGGAGTCGTGTGAATCACACGGCTCCCCCACCTGGATTTCAACCCCTTCCCGTCCGCCTACTTCATAGCGGTCGGAACGGCTTTCACCGCTGGTTCTTCTTCAGCTCGCTTGCTGCCGGCTGAAGCACTGCCCAACGGTTGGATTCTGCTATCACCCACCGGCAAGACCCGCAGGTACCCCCACTGCCCCGACTGCGTGTACGGCAGCCGCTGGTTGGACCATACAAAGTCACCAACCTGGCGATAGGGTCCACCTGCACCGCCTCGCAGGAAGACGTCGAGCGTTTCAGAACCTGCATACTCGACCACACTGATCATGTCGGCTCCGGGCATATACGGTTCGATCGGCCATTCGTGACCCTCGACACCGAACATCCCGTTTTGCTCGCTGTTGGCTCCGATCAGATGAATTCTGACCGGATCACCAGCATGAGCCTCGATCAATGGTGTGACCGGATCTTCAGGCTTATCCACCACGCAGGGCTGGAAGATCTTGCCCAACGAGCAGCCTTGTTCTTCGCGGAACAAGTATGGCTCGGCGCGGTAGTTTACCGATGTTAACCCCGCCACATTCTGCACATACGGCATGAAGGCGGTTCCGATGATATTGTCCTCATCCTGGAAGAAGAGGGCCACATCACGGTAGTTCCGCTTGCCCACGTTCTCTGGTAGGCTCGCATCGACGATGACGTCCGCTCTCCAGCTATTCTTCTGGGAGAGGTCCGCACCGCTCACCGGATCGCGATATTGGGATCCGCGCGGACCGACGATGATGGCACCGTACAATCCATTGCGCGGATTGACCACGATGTTTCCACCGTCCCACACCAACGACGTCGTCTCCTTATTGTCGGGATGCGCGTAGTAGGTGTAGGTGCGGGCTTCGCCCGGAGCGACGGTCTGATCACCGCCGTTCTTGCCGACGTTCAGCCCTTGGCTGTCCTTCGGATCAAAGGCCAAGCCCGGTGCGAAGAACGATGCCCGGCTCGCCTTCATCTTGTTCTTGAGATTCACTTTGATGCAGTCGCCGAGATTCACGCGCAGCGTTAATGGATGCGGCGTGGATCCTGAGGCAACCTTCGTCGCTTCCTCTTCGAGCGCGAAGATCTTGCCTTCCGGCATGGTCATTTCGATTTTTCGCTCGAAGTCCACTTCGATCGCGTCCGGTGCCTTTGCATTGAGCTTCATCGGCCGATCGACTGCCACGACGTTGAAGTTCTTCATCGGGGCATCCGCCGGGCAAACAGAACCCGGTGTGGCTGGAATACCCTTGGGATTGGTGCCCTTCGGCAACGGCTTGAGATCGGGCACTTCCTTATCGAGCACACGCACGATTCCCCATCCACCTTCGGCGAAATGCGAAGTCCGTCCGTTAAAGTGGATGTAGTCTCCAGGCATGCCCTGGAATCCGCCGGCCTTGGTCACAAGGTCGTATCGCTCGGCGATTCCGACGTGGATCGAGTTCTTCCGGTTGGCATCAGCCGCATACCGCTCCGTGAGGAAGGTATGCCCGGCGATCGTCCATACATGCGACTCGTTCATCAGCTGGTGCAGCAGACGAAACACCATGGTGTCTCCCGTGTACGCCCGTAAGAGAGGCGTGTCCGGGTCTCCGTGGATCGCGCTGCTGAACAACTTCGACGTATCCGGATTATTCGCCAGCCGTTGCGCAAACGGTTCGGCGCGGAAGTTAAACCCGCTGCCGGTTGTATGCGTTCCCCCGTTGATATAGGGGTTCGGTGACTTCAGGATCTTCTCCGGCATCTGGAACGACACGGTCTTTCCCGCCTCCAACGCAACTTCGACCGGTTGTCCTGGCGGATTTCCGGCTTCGATTACGTTGACGGTATGCGGCACCGTGTCATGGATGGAGACCATCAGTTCACGGAAACTGCCACTGACGCCGGCACCGATCGGCTCGTTGCTGTGAATGTCCGCGATCGGGCCGCTATAGACCAACTTGCCGTTCTTTGGATCATGATAGGTCGAACCATAGGGCTCCACGATCGTCACGCCGAACCCGCCATGAGGCCAAGTCGTCGCGCCGAACGCATGATCGTGCCAGAACACGGTCCCCATGTCGACATCCACCCACCACCGATATCGGACAAATTCCGGCGATACCAAGTCATTGGCCGGGTGATTATGCTTCAGGGGTTTGAAGAACGTGAGTTGATCGCCCTTGATTGACTTGATACGGGCGACTTCCGAACAGCTCTTATCCCGCGGAAGCGAGGCCGTCGGATCGTTCCCTTTCTGCAAACAGTCCATGCCCACCATGACTTCGGTATTCACATGGAACTTGCTCGCACCGGGAGCCATCTGAATCTTGACCGACTTTGCACCGGCCTTTGCCCCACCCACAAGCTTCGCCACCATCGGCGCAGGAAGTCCGTGCTTGGTCTTCTTGCCCCACATGGTGAAGGGCCGCACCGACATCTCATATTCGAACCCGGAAATCACACCATCCGAGTTCCCAGTATCGAATTGGAAGAAGTGCGGGTGGATATTGATCTTGGACGACTGGAAATTCGTGTAATCGTCGTCGTCCCACTCACTGGTCAGAACCAAATCGACACAGTCATACACGTTGGCACGAATGACGGCCGGAAGTTTCAGGTCATCATTGGCCCGCGTCAGCCGTTCTTCTTCATGCAACAGGTAGATCAAGCCGTCTTTGTCGACGATCGGTGGCTCGTTCCCCTGCTTCTTGGAGAGAGTGATCGGCATGCGCACGAAGTGAATGTTGTAGAACTTCTGATTGGCATTATCCGGGCAGAGACTCCATCGGCCCTGCTCTCCCGGCTTCGCCGGCTCAGATGTCCGTTCCCCATTCTCATCTTGGTGGATCGGCTCAAGCCATGGCGCCCCGCTGTGGTTGGCCGAGAAGGGCACCCGTTTCCCAAAGTGTGGCTTGAATAACGGCCAAGCCATTTTACCCGTGGTCGGGTCGAACAGAATGGCTGGTCTGGTGCTGTCATCCCACTTGGCCGCCCATTTATATTTGGGATTCTGCGCGGTGCTTTCCCGCTCACCGACAGCCACGTTGCCGTTCCACTTCCAATCCCACACGGTCGAGTCATAGGCCATGATTTGGCCCTTCTCATCGTCCGTATGACCGGGCTTCCCTTGCGCAGGCACGAACATCTCGACCCAGTCCTTGATGTTCACAACCACCGGATTCGATTTCCAGTTGGTCTTCTGCTTCTTGTCGACAATCTTGAAGGTCTTGCCGAACCAGTCAACCGTCGTACCGATGAGCTTGTCGGAAGAGACACCGAGCTTCATTCGGCCTTCACGATCGGGCAACTCCCGAAGGTCAGGCATGCTATCCGTATGGGCATCTCCGACCTGGAGCGTGTTGTAGAATCGGCCATACCCCCACATCCCGGCAACATAGTGATGTGCCACGTGGCAGTGATAGAGAAACTCACCAGCCAAGTGTTGGCACCCGCCGCCGCCACACTCTGGCTCGAGGTCCAATGATTCAGACGGTCCAATGACTTCCACGTCCACACGATCCGACTTGGTTCGAACCACCGGATACTTCACCGGACCATCCTGACCAGCCGCCCAGAGGTTGTTCGGCTCGGTACCAGGGCTGCGCTGCCAGCGGATTGATCCGCTATGCGGATGGTGGGAGTGGAACACTTCTGACCCGCCATGGACCAGCCGCCACTTGACCGGATCGCCCAAGTAACCGCGGGCGATCGTGGTCGGCGTATCGCCGAAGGTATAGGAGCTGTAGGCGAGTGACTCGTCTTCAAACCCGAAGTATTCGTGCTGGAGATGCATCTGATCGATGCCGAACGGTTCGCTTCGGTAGTTGATCGCGCGTCCACCCGGACGATAGGCGTCGGTCAAAGGATCACGTTGGGGGAGGAAATCCCCCTTCTTATTCAACGGGCGGAACGCTTCATCGCCGATTTCATGGTAGAAAAGCACGAACTCACGGAAATCCGGTCCCGAGCCATTATCAATATTCACCTGCCATCCGGTTTTCACCTCGGGTGCCGGTCCTCCACTCCCGATCGAATCGAGATACTTGGAGCCCTTCGGTTCCACGATGAAGGCACCAAAGAGGCCCAACACCGTCAGTTCGCGGTCATGGCTGTATGAGTGGAATTGCCGCACGCCTTCCTGCATGTGCGGATGGATGTACCACTCAAATTCTTGTGCTTTACCCGGCGCGACAATGGAATCAGGGTTGGTCGTCGTGGCCGGCTTACCGGTCGCACCCACGATCATGCTGGAGGCCTGAATGAAGAGACTGCCGTCTTCGCCCTCCATCTGATTGCGCAGGGTCATCTTGACGCAATCACCCTGATTCGCCCGGAGGACCAATGGTTGGATTACATCGCCCTGAAGGCCGGTTGTCACAGCCCCCGGATCGAATCCATCTTTTTCACGGGCTTCCTTGTTCTGGGTTTCTTCTGCGCGAGCTTTCGCAACATCTTCCGTCAGCACATACATGTACCCCGGATAGAAATCGAGCCAACGATTCAGCGTAATCTCGACGTTGATCATCGACACATCGAACTGTTTCGTCGGCACACCCGCAGGACACCGCCCCCCGGAACTCATGACCGGTTCGCCTTTACCCGAATCCGTCATGAGGAGGAAGCTGCTTCCATCCTGCCCCATGTACTGGTGCATCATCGACATGTTGTTGAACATGCCGGATGTCTGCTGTGCCTGTGCATCCTTTTGAGCCTGCTGCCCCAACTTCTCCATCAGCCGATGGTGCTGCATCTCCATCTTCTGTGCGTTGTCGGCGTGCCCCTCCATGGCATTCTCCACGACCGTCTGGCCCTTCAGCTGTTGGGTCCAGCCCGGCATGGCCACCGGCGTCGCATGAGCGCCATGCTGACTCTGTTCTGACTCCGCCGCAAACACTGCGGGCGAGATCACCAGACCGCCAGTCAACACAACGGCCTGGAGTATCAGCGAGGCCCTGCTGAGCCTCCGCCTCATCCGTTTAAGAAGAAAAGTCCTCATAACCTGCCTCCCTCACTTAGGTCCAGCCCAGAGACTGGACGGTTGTACGGTGTACGCGAAACGGACAAACACCGACATAATGATGGTAATTCTATATTCGATCCCCGCATCTATTTTTCATGTAAAGAGAGAATATGCGAGCACATGTTCGTCTCACGATTAAGAAATGTCAAGATCCCGCCGAAGAGGATACGCCCCGCGAGAGAACAGCATGATACCTACATGTGCTTGGCGTAACCGGCCTCCCGTGGGACCCCGGCCTCTTTCACTCACGCACTCAGGAAACGAAAAGAGCTGGTGAGGGGCTCCCTCTTGCGAAGGAATGGGTCATTCGGAGGCCGGTCCAAAATCACCCAAACCCCCACCAGCGACTTCGTGTGAATGCAATCATCATGCTTTCTCGATTTAGGCAGTCGTACAAACAGAGTTTCTTTTGATATCTACAGAGGTTAGAGTGCCTCATGCTGCAGATCCCAGATCGACTGAATTGGAAGTCCGTCTAGGTGACGAGGCACGGACCGGGCTACCCACTTTATCCATTTCATATAAATCATATGGTTATACTGTCTAAGCCATTGGACAGCGTTTAGTGGTGAATTGGGGCATGATGGGGCACTCTCGGGATGCCGAGTTGGACTAATAGCTTACGCCCCCGACTTCTCATGGAAGGGCTACCGGTTCGAGTGAGCGCGGCGATCACTCGCCGAATCGGAGTCCGCAACCGAGGGTCCTGCAGGGCCAAGTCGGCCAAGCCCTGCATCGCGAAGGTCTTTACGATTCGGCTTCGGTCTTTAAGATAGCGCCGAAAAACCGCCACAACGATCATCCGGTCTCTTCTTGATAACTCCAAGCGCGGAAGCACTTGAGCTAAATGCCATCTCAGCTCCTGCTGGTTCGTACTTGCCGCCAACTGTATGAGCTGAACTCTGAAAGGCTGAAGCCACACGGGATTCGTCACGGTGAGTTTTTCCACCGCATCGGCGGCACGCATGCGGACCAGCTCATCCGCATGGTGCATGCCGTCTATCAGGACGGGAAACAGTGCTGGCCATCGGCGTACGATCTCCATCACGTGATTTACGCGGCCGATGGATCGCCGATCACCACCCTTCAGCGCATCCAGGATGGTCTGTTTGTTCATGAGAACGTCTCGTGGATGCCCAATGCATGAATTTTATTGTCACGGCTCGCCCGACTGATCCGAAGTAGCTTGGCCGTTTTCAACCATTTTCTCTGGTTGTCTTCCATGCACCGGCACCACGAGTACGTTCATGTCAACCCCTAGAAGCCGATGGCCCCATAAATACCGGCCGTCCAGAAATTATTCACCGTGTTCGTTTGATTGGAAGCCAGATGGAAACGGCTGTCGACCCCCAACCATAACTCTTTCCACACGCGATACTCGGCACCACCACCGAACTGAACGCCGATATCCAAGTAATTGATCTGACTGGACGTCGGGCTGATGACATGGAGATCCAACCCAGCCGGAATAACCCAGGGCTGGAAATCGGTCCCCTGCCTGAACTTCACCTTGGGGGCTACGCTGGCTGTCAACATAGTCATCTGCACCTTAGCTGGCCCCTCCAAATTAGCCAAACCATCGGCAGCGCTGGAACTCCACCGCTTGAATTCCAATCCAATCTCGCCGACCAACGCGACGCCCGGCATCATTCCCCACAGGTCTTTGGTGAGCATGAGCTCGGCTCCGCCGCCGATGTAATAGCCGAGCGACCCATCGTTCCCCACGCCACTGACCAACTCGCCGCTGCGATCGCTCGTAAGTCCGGCCGCGCCTCCGCGAAAGAACACGCGATTCCCTGTCGACGTCGTCTCTGTGGTCTCCTCGGCCAAGACCGGCCATGGACCACCTACGGCGATCGCCACAACCAGCGAAGCCGCAATAGACCACACTCCGATGTTCTTCCTGCCCTTTTGAATCTGCATGATATCCCCTCCCTGGTTATGCTTCGAGGAGCACGGCCCTCCTTCGAGCAATCAGCTGACAGACACCCTCCGGCCCGAGGCGTCAGCTTGGTGAATAATCGATTCCTCACCGGCGCATCAGGGCAGCCGGACCGAAATAGGCAAACGCATCCTTCATGTTGGAGAACAGTTTCTTGAGCGGCCCCATCCGCTGATCCGTCACATATTGCAGCGTCAGGATGACCCGTCGTCCATTGGCCCCCATCGGTGTGACGGCATGCCAGAGCTTGTCCCCGTTGAACACCACCATCGTCCCTGGCTCCATCGGGATACGGGTTTCGCTGATCTCGGTGACATCCTTGCCTTTATGGACCCTGGCCACCAACCGGCAATGCTCCGATTGTTCGACCAGTCCGATGAGGACCGTGTAACGGGCACCTTTGTAGTACGACGTGTCATAGTGAAAGCCGATGTGATCGCCGGGTTTCGTGTAGTAATACAAGGCGCAGGCATGTGGATCGTCTTCGGGACAGAGCATGAGCTGCGAGCCAACAAGCCGGGTGAGGTACGTCCGGAGCGCCGTCGACCGATACAGCGCCACAATGGCCGGCGCTTTGTCACGAATCACGTAGGAGCTGACACTTCCGCCCTGCTTGTGGCCTGGCACGTAATTCCGATGGATGTGGGGCTCAACTTGTTCGATCTCCAGGAGGCATGACTCCACCACCGTCGGAGGGATGAACCTCGGGAGACGGACGAACTCATTCTGGTTCCAATAGGCACTGTGAATGTCCGGTTCATCCAGCCCCGCGATGGCCTCGCTCAGAGCGACTTCAACACCGGCCACCCGATCTTTTATCTCCCACACGAGCCGTTCCTTCTCACGAACCCCCTCTTCATGATGTTCCACCCTTTCTAGCGCCCTACCGAGATAGAAAATGAGGGAGCCACTCTCACCTGTGACCCCCTCATCGCTCACATGTGGCGGTCGGGATAACCGCTCACAACTGAGTGGGCTAGACTAGACGACGACAGGGCAAATCGCCGTCCAGCCCCAGAGAGTCGAAGCTCTCTGTACTGCTTTGAGGTATGGAGCAACGTGCATGCCATAATGGCTCGCGTCCTCTCGACTGACTCATTCACGCACTGGACGCGACGAATATGATGTGTGTTCGGCTCACGAACTTCTTCTGTCGTGTCCAACGTGATCCATCGACTTGGACAGTCAGAGGGTAGTCTCTCTCAATCGCTTAAATATCATTCGCTTATTCTGTCTAGGTTGATAGACGAGGGATCTGGGCCAAAGGGCGAAATGGGGCACCGGATAGACATCGCCCGTCGTTCGTTCTCTTGATCGAAACCAACGATCCAAGAGTACGACCGAAAGCGCTGTTCGGAAATTATAAGAAAGGCCCTTTCGAGTGAGGGACAGGCCACGACTGCGAATGGCAATGGGCTAGACTATTGAACCCAGTGGATTATGCGGAAACTATACAAGGGGT
>JAOUHJ010000110.1 GCA_029865225.1 Nitrospira sp. | reverse complement strand
CACACCGCACCGTCGAGGCACTCTGGAACGAAATCGGAACACTCCTCGCCGCCTTCTCTCCAACCGAGTGCGCCAAGTACTTCCAGCACGCAGGATACTCTGTATGACTAAATAGAAAATGCTCTAGCTTCGCCGTTTCGGCCTTGCCGTTGGGGCGGAATGGAGTGGATCTTCCGGCCAGTGGTGTTTTGGGTAGCGACCGCGTAGCTCTTTCCTGACTTCATGGTAGGCCCGCTTCCAAAATCCCGCTAAGTCCTGCGTGACCTGCACCGGCCGTCCGGCAGGAGAGAGGAGATGCAACATCACGGGAATTTGTCCGCTCGCGACCCGCGGGGTCTCTTGACAGCCGAACATTTCTTGTAGGCGCACCGCCAGCACTGGAATTTCACCCTGTTCGTAAGCGATCCGGAGGCGAGATCCGCTTGGAACGACGAGATGAGTCGGCGCGAGTTGATCGAGACGTCGCTGTTGTTCGTAGGTGAGGAGAGCATGGAGCGGCCGGGTAAGATCCAGTCGCTTCACCCGATTGAGCGAGGTGATGCCAGTCAGATAGGGAGCAAGCCACGTATCCAATGTCCTCAGGAGAGTTTCGTTTGACAGATCGGGCCAATCCGAGCGCGGGTCTGCTACCTCTCGGACCCATCTCACCCGAGCCTGCCACTCCCGAAGCTCCCTGGTAAACGGTAAACATTCAATCCCTGCATGACAAATACCGTGCAACAGGGCCTCCATCACGGTGTCTTCGTTTGGTTGAGGAATGGCTTCGTCCCTGGTCACCACCGAACCAAATTTGTATCGGCGGGACGCCCGAACGGCACCATTGGTCTCATCCCACGTTACTGATTCTTCCACAACGAGTTGGTCGCGATAGAGCGATTCAATGTCCTCTCTCGCAATCGGAGCTGCAAGATTAATTCTTGCCCATGGTGTCCCTCCATCGAGGTCGGCGATAACCAAGAAAGATTCTCCATCCATCGGGTTCGGTCCGATGAACCGTGCACCGCGCCCATTGACGAGTCGATAGCGTGAGTCCTCACCGGTCTGTCGCTGCGCAATCCGATCAGGATAGGCCAGTGCAAGTAAGACTCCGACCGTCTGCGAAGGGTCGTGACCGGCGTCGTTCCTCGCATCGCATCGTTCACCGAGTTGACGGTGCCAGAGGTGCGCGGACCGTTTCACCCGCTCGACTGTGGCTCGATTCGGTGCCAGGCCGACAGAGTCGTATTCTCCATGAAGAAGATCCAGTCTGACGCGAAGATCTGAATTCTGGTGGTCGCGCGGCCCCTGAAAAATATCGCGCTCGCTCAACAAGGCTGCCACTTCGCACGCGGATTCGGCCAACCCCAGTGGTTTGGATTGGATCAGCATGTGCGACAGACGGGGATGGAGAGGCAGCGTGGCCATGTGACGACCATGTTCAGTCAATCGTCCATCAGTGGAAAAGGCTCCGAGCCTGGTGAGCAACTCCTTGGATTGGCTGATTCCTCCTTGAGGTGGTGGAGTAAGCCAGGATAGTTCTTCCGGATTCTGTGTGCCCCATTGGGCGAGATCGAGCATCAGTGGTGCCAAGTCGGCTTCCAAAATCTCCGGCGGACGATGGGCGGCGAGCCCGGTCTGTTCCTTCTCGGTCCATAACCGATAACAGATACCTGGTTCGAGACGTCCCGCTCGGCCACGACGCTGATCTGCTGCATCTTTGGTGACTCGGATGGTCTCCAATCGAGTAAGACCGGAGCGTGGATCGAATCGGGGGAGGCGTAGCCACCCTGAATCGATCACCACGCGTATGCCGTCGATCGTCACACTGGTTTCAGCGATCGATGTGGCAAGTACGACTTTCCGTGATCCAAGAGCAGCCGGTCGAATGGCCGCGTCTTGCATCGCTTGGGGGAGTTCCCCGTGCAGAGGGGCAATATGTATGGACGATCCAAGTTCAGCATCCAATAACATCCGTTCGACTCGGCGGATGGTTGCGAGGCCTGGCAGGAAAACCAACAGACTCCCTTCGTCTCGCGCAAGAGCACGCTTGATCGCTTGGGTGACGGTGTGGTCGAGCGGGCTGGTCATCGACTGATCAAGGTACCGGGTTTCCACCGGAAACATCCGACCGTCACACGTGATGATCGGGGCCTGGCCCAAGAGATCGCTGACTGGCCCGCAATCCAAAGTCGCGGACATGACGAGCAGGCGAAGATCGGGACGAAACAGTCGCTGTGTCTCAAGACACAAGGTGAGCCCCATATCGGCCTGCAAGCTGCGTTCGTGGAACTCGTCAAACAGCACGATGCCATAGGCCTCAAGTGATGGGTCCTGGTGAAGCATCCTTGTAAGGATCCCCTCCGTCACAACCTCAATCCTCGTCTTCGGTCCCACCTTGGTGTCGAGCCTCATTCGGTAGCCGACAGTCTCCCCTACACGCTCATTGAGTTCATCCGCCATGCGAGATGCGGCGGCTCGCGCGGCGAGCCGCCTGGGTTCTAGCAATAAGATTTTCCGATCCGATAGCCATGATTCCTCCAGGAGTGCCAGTGGGACTCGGGTTGTTTTTCCAGCTCCTGGCACAGCAGTAAGGAGGGCATTGGGACAGGTTTTTAGGGCTCGGCGGATTGACGGCAGGATCTCGTCTATTGGAAGTGGAAGCATGACGTGATAGGGTCAGCAATACGTTGGTCAGACTGTATCAAAAAGTAGAGGCATGAAGGAACGCTGAGATACCACGGTACACAGGAGAGGAATGATGTCGATCTATCGGTGGACTCTAGATATCCCGAGTCGGTCAGGTTGGTACTGGTTCCGCGGAGAAGCGGGAGAAGCTGAGCCCTTCATCGTGCTGGTTGATGAGGCAGGACAATTCCAATGGCCGGATGGGGGATTCCAAGAAGTGTCGCTGGCACATGGTGAATGGGCTGGTCCGATTGAGGAGCCGGAAGTCTAGGATGTCCATCGGTCAATGTTCTTGTGCCCTACAGTCCGGCTTGCCTGCTGAGTATCGGTTATACAGTTTGCGAGGTGGGATCGCACGTCGACGAATCCGCAGGTTGATCATCTCCACAGCCACCGAAAAGGCCATGGCAAAATAGATATATCCCTTCGGCACGTGTACATCAAAGCCCTCGACCATGAGGGTGACTCCAACCAGAATCAGAAATGAGAGTGCAAGGATCTTGATCGTGGGATGGGTGTCGACGAATTCCCCGATGGCACGAGATGCGAATAGCATGACGAGCACGGCGGCGATGATTGCAGTGGCCATGACGGAAATATCATCGACGAGTCCGACAGCCGTGATGACGGAGTCCAAGGAAAACACGATGTCCAGCAGCGCGATTTGAAGCATCATCATGCCCAAGCTGGTCGCGGCTGTAGAGGTCTTGTGCTCATCGATTCCTTCCAAGCTCTGATGGATCTCGTGGGTCGCTTTCGCGAGGAGAAACAGCCCGCCCCCGATCAGTATGAGATCCCGTCCTGAAAGAGCTTGATTCATGACGGTGAAGAGAGGAGTGGTCAGCCCCATCATAAGGGAGATCGAAAAAAGCAGCCCCAGCCGTGCGATCATTGCTAGGCCTAATCCCAGTCGACGTGCCAGGTTCCGCTGATGTTCAGGAAGGCGCCCGACGAGGACCGAAATGAAAATAATATTATCGATACCCAGGACGATCTCCAAGGCCGTAAGGGTGGCGAGCGCCATCCACATTTCTGAGTTGGTCAACCAGTCGAACATGTGATTCACCAGTTTGAGTACGAAGGAGTGCGAGGGAGAACTCTTCTTTGGCTAGAGCTCCGGTTCTTCGACCATAGGTCGGTCGTTCAGAAGGTTATTTCATAGGTGATGCCGGTAGCTAGCCCGCGTTGTAAGTTCATGATCGTCTAGCTCTCGCATCGGAATCAAGAGAGGGAAGACCGCCAACCGTTGTTGAAGCGTCTGGTCAAGAATGGGAAAACAGCTTGCGCAGGTTGAGCTAGGTAAGTCTAGAAAAAGCCATAATGTCATAAACAATGGATGATAGTGCCAAACGGATCTATTCGTTTGGGTGGATTCAATAGGATTCACCATGGGAGAAAATCGCAGCATCTCTACCGCAGGTGCATCGTGGTGTTCAGAAGTTCTGCGTAATAAATATATGTATTCCTAGGTATCTATGCTAGAGCTATCGAGTCTGAGTGTGATATATCCTAGGGCCGTATGTAGCGAATGCTGGACAGTGCATGATATGCGGCGCCGGTCAGGCGCTGGCTTGTTGGAACTGCCTGAGGAGGTGTTTGTGGATATCGTTGAAGAGATGGTCGGAACCAGTTCAGCCATGGGAGCGGTGTTCGACCTGATTCGCAAGGTTGCGACAACGGACATGCCGGTGCTGTTGACCGGAGAAACCGGTACCGGTAAGGAACTGACCGCTCAGGCAATACATGTGCGTAGCCTCCGGAAGTGCGGGCCCTTCATCCCAATCAATTGTGGAGCAATTCCTGAAACCCTTTTGGAATCGGAGCTGTTCGGTTACGAACGGGGGGCCTTTACCGGTGCTGTGAACCAGAAAAAGGGCAAGCTGGAAGCGGCCGCTGGAGGTACATTGCTTCTCGATGAAGTCGGCGATCTGTTGCCGGCGCTACAAGTGAAACTGCTCAGGTTCTTGCAGGATGGCACCTTTGAGCGGGTTGGGGGGCAGGAAACTATTCGGGTGGACGCTCGGGTGATCGCGGCCACCAATGTGGACCTGAAAGCAGCCATCGTTCAGAACAAGTTTCGTGAAGATCTCTACTACCGGCTGGGCGTCTTGCATATCCACTTGCCGCCGTTGCGAGAGCGAGGTGAAGACACGTTGCTCATGGCGATGGTCTTTCTCAGGCGCGCGGCAACCGCAGCCGGCAAGCATGTGTCCAGCTATACGTTGGAGGCCGTCGACGCAATGCGTGCCTACTCTTGGCCTGGTAACGTTCGGGAACTCAGCAACCGGGTCCGGCGGGCTGTGGTCATGGCGGAAGGGACTGAGATCACGCCACAGGAACTGGATCTTGCCAAGGAAGACTATCCCGCGGCCGACTCACTACATTCGTTGAGAGCGGCTCAGCGCCGGATTGAGGTGGAATTACTCGTACGTGCGATCAGTCTCCATCATGGTAACTTGACTAGAGTCGCCCGTGATTTGGAGGTTAGTCGTTCTACTCTGTATCGCAAGCTACACGCCTATGGGCTAGAGAAGTTGATCCCATCCAATACCTCATCCTCCGTCATTGCTAAAGCCAAGCGCGCGAGTGCAGTGAGACCTGTTGTGCTATAGGGCGTGCGTGATATGTGACGCGGTGGGCGTGATGGCCTTCCTCATGAACAGCACATCAACTCCTGCTTTCTTGACGCACACTGTTTCATAGTGAAACAGTGTGCGCGATCGAAAATCTATCCGTGTCGATATATGTCATTGTAGTCATGTGTATTTATTGCAAACTAACACTTTCGGTTAGGGCTACGCACCACTGTCCATTCTTAGTACGTTGCCAAATGCCACAGTAAGCGCGTCAAGATCAGTCAAGTTGCAAAAGTGCCTAAAAAGAAAAGCGAATAAGGAACATTCTGACGCGGAACGCCCCCTCCTGCTCGATTGGTCACACGTCCCTACCGATCATAAGGCTGTTCACTCTTGAGAAAATCCGGCCATCTGGTCCCTGATGCTCACTCCGTTCAGTGTCTGCGCTTCATAACTGATTAAAAATATTACACGTTTTGGAATGGCTCGTGTTTTGCATAGCGTGTCATGCTCAAGAGGGTCCGCAATTCGTTTGGAGTAGCAATACCGGATGAAATTAGGAGCAATTGGCGGGTTCTCACAGGTGTCTTTTCGTCGATCGGACTGTGTTGGGGGTAGGGGCGACGACAATTGTCGGGTGATGGGATGGGCAGACGGGAGCGAAAGAAACGTGGGACAAAGAAAAATGAGCATAAGTCAGAATCCTTTCGAGCCACGGACTCCCGCTCTCCTGAAAGGTCACCAGCTCATGTCGTCCTGTGGGATGAGCCCCCGAAGGGCGATGCACATGAAGATGACGAGGATGGCCAAGCCTAACGCGACAGGTGGAGACATGCGCAAATGGAACGAGGATCAATCAAGAGAATCCTCCTCTTCGGACCGGAGGTCGAGGAGGCTGCTGAAAATTGACTCACTCGAAGCATCAGCCTAAAGGTCAATTGTCGAGAGAGAGCCATTGGAGAAAGGGGGTGACCAACCGCTGCATTACCAATGTGAGTAGAGAATGGTTTGGGAGGAATTTTTTAACCGTCATTCTTAGGAGGTTGTGATGAAGAAAGTGATGATTTCCACGGCAGCGGTGGCATTGGCCTTCGGCCTGTCGCCCTTCGCGGGCGCTCAAACAAACGACGACGGCAGCGCCGCGGCAAACGATCACTCGAAGGCGATCGTGAAGACGAAGACCGTTGACAGCCATGACCAGTACACGAAGACCGTTACGAAGAACGATAACGACACCAAGACCATTACGAAAACGAACACCGATAACAGCGACCATAGCAAGACGATTACGAAGAACGATAACGACACAACGACGAAGACCAAGACGACCACCACTTCGGATAGTTACAACACAGTCAGGGATAGCAATAACGACAATAGCAAGACGGTCACGAAGAACGATAACGACACCAAAACCGTGACGAAAACATACACCGATTCGAATAACGACACGAGGATAAAAGACAGTTATAACGAGAAGACGAAGTGGGATGGAAAAGCGAAGAACGATCACTCCCCCTTTGGGGCGGCGGCCAACAACCACTCGACAGCCTCTACCAGGCTGGATATGACCAACTCATTCAACCAGACCAAAATCGTCAATTCCACCAAGCTGGATGGGTATGTGTCAGGTAACTGGGTTGCGGGCATCGGCAATTACGGTGGTTCGGCCTCAGCTTCTGGAAATGGTGGGTTTGGCGGAAACGGTGGCAACGGCGCAGCCAAAGCCAAGTCTGGGGATGCCAACGGTGGCTACGGTGGCGATGGTGGCAAGGCCAAGAGCTACAATGGCGGCGATGCCTATAGTGGCGATGGTGGCAAGGCCAAAAGCTACAATGAGGGCTATGCCTACAGTGGCGATGCTGGCAAGGCCAAGGCTGGCGATGGTGGCTATGCCGATGGCGGCAATGGTGGTAAGGCCCGCACCGGCGATGCCGGCTATGCCGCGAGCGGCAAGGGTGGCTTTGCCAGGACCGATGACCACAATGATGGCGCCACCGGTGGAGGCAGCGGTGGGGCAACCGGTGGAAACTCTGGTAACGCAACCGGTGGGAACGGTGCTGCGGCAACCGGTGGGACTGGTGGCACGGCAACCGGTGGAAACTCTGGGAACGCAACCGGTGGGAACGGTGGCACGGCAACCGGTGGAAACTCTGGTAACGCAACCGCTGGTAATGGTGGCTCGGCAACCGGTGGGAACGGCGCTGCGGGCGGCAACGCGAGCAGCGGAGCCGTGACCGCGCAAGGCGGTGGTGGAAACGGTGGAAACGGCGAGAGAGCAGGGGACGCACACGGTGGAAGTGCCGGGACGTTCAATGCTTCGAACACGCTCTCTGGGTTGAGCGGCGCTGCCGGCGTGACCGTGGCCATTCAGAACACGGGGATCGCTGCCCTTCAGCAGGTCGGCGTGACCACGATGGCGAATGTCACGGTTGGTCGCTAAGCACAATCTGGCAGCCAAGGCTGGAGGAGCATCTGCTCCTCCAGCTCCACTGCCTCATTCAGGACCAGAGAGGGCATCATGCGTATCTATTTCTCGATGGTAGTGAGTGTCCTTGGGCTCTGCGTGGGCCTGGCTCACGCCGGTTCCTCGGAGAAGCCTGCCATGACATCCTGGGGCAATCCGATTCCCGCGGCCCAGTTGGATGCTCAACGTGGAGGAACGGATCTCGGTCCGGAGCTCATCATCATAAACAGGAACGACCTGAAGGCCAAACTGTACGACAATGTCGCTGTCGACAATGTGACCGGCAATAATTCGATCAACGGCAACGCGTTTGCTGGAGCGAGCGGGCTGCCGATCGTCATGCAAAATTCTGGCAACAACGTGATTATGCAGAACGCCACGATTCTGAACTTGACGTTGAAATGATGTCTATGCTGACGAAACAGATCATCGGGTACATGGTGATGGTGCTGCTGTCGATCGGGACAGGGGCGATGGCGGCGACGATCGAGGTGACTCCGGGCGTGGGGAGTCGCATGTTGCTCCAAGTCTGGAGCATGCGTGAACTCAAGGTCCGGTCCGTTATCCTTCAGAAATATGACTACAGTTGCGGGTCGGCCGCCGTCGCTACCCTGTTAACCTATCACTATGGGCATCCCATCACCGAAGAGGTGACGTTCCGGACGATGTTCGACAACGGCAATCAGCAAAAGATCCAACAAGAAGGTTTTTCCTTCTTGGATATGAAGCGGTTTTTAGAGTTCCACGGTTATCCAGCAGATGGGTTTCAAGTCTCATTGGACGAGCTGTCGAACGCCGGTATTCCGGCGATCGTGCTGATGGTGGACAATGGCTATCACCACTTTGTGGTCGTGAAGGGCATGCGGGGTGACAAGGTCCTGCTCGGTGACCCGGCAGTCGGATTACGCGTTGTGCCGCGCGAACAGTTTGAAGCCTCATGGCCGAGCCGTGTGGTCTTTGTGATCCATGATTTTCCGGAGCGGGGGGAATTCAATACAGTCCGAGACTGGAGTGTCCGACCGACGTCTCCGCTTGGACGGCCGCTCAGTCCCGACACATTAAACAACATCGTCCTGTTTCGCCCGGGAGGGAGGGATTTCTAATGTGCCTCTTATCGAGATCAACTCACCAGACGACGAAGGTGCTTGTTTTTGTTCTCCTGGGTCTCCAACCTATCGCTTCAGCTATGGCATACGAGAGCAGTGAAGACTTTACGCTTCGGACGCCAGTGACCGAAGAAGTGTTGGACAGTATGCGAGGGGGATTTCAACGAGATCCGGATGGGCCGTTCATGTCATTTGGGATTGAACGGAATGTGTTTGACAATGGGAAGCTCGTCAGTTCAACGGTGCTAAAGATTCCGGATCTGGCACGATTTGCCGATCGTGACTGGAACCCACTTGCCGATCATAAAGGCATGAAACCCTTTGCAGATCGTTCGGGCATGAAGCTCTCTGTCGAGCATTCAAATGTGAAACCATTTGCCAATCAGACAGACGTCAGGCCAGTGGCCGATCGTCCCAGTGATACCTTCACGCTCATCCAAAGCGGGCCAGGCAACTCGTTACCCCACGATGTATCCTCGCTTCCGCCATTTACGACCATCATTCAAAACTCGCTTGATAACCGAACCATTCAAAGCCAAACGGTCATCAATGCGACAGTGGAAGCGCTGACCTGGGCTCGATCACTCCAACTCGGGAACGCTCTGTCACAGGCCAGCATAGAGGCGATCCGACATTGAAGACGAGAGTCCGGAGATATAGGTGTAGGTGACGATACCCTGCATGTGATGTCACCGGTCAAGATCCAATCAAGATCTCCCACCTCTAAGGATTTCCGTCACGACGCGGTTCAAGAATCCATCGTATGGACCAGTGACGAGCTGTTTCCCTCTCGTTCAACCGCTCGAACGATGAGGGAAACTTTTTGGTTGACATAGGACTGTTCCAAGTTGCATCGGTATGCACAGGACGATTCGAGTCAGGGACTGTGTTCACAAGGGATGCTGAAGGCATGACGGAGGTTGCATTTGTATCGATCTGAACGGGGAGAAGGTATCGACGCGCAGAAGACTGTCGGAAAAATTCGTGAAGCGTTCCTGGTCATTTTTGCGTTGGGGCTTACCTTACTTACCTTAAGCCTAATGGCCTCGGAAGTCGATGCTGCTCAGCTTGGGTTGCTGGATCGGGATGTCGATCGGTCAGGTATAGATGACCGGGGGAATTTTCAAGGGCCACGCAACGCCGCGCGATATCTTATCGCTAACGAACAGACTGCTCAGACCAACGGATCTCGGCGCCAAGAGAAAAAACAATCAGTCCCAGAAGACCGTTCCACAGAAGTTCAGCAACCCGCCGGTCCTGTGGGGGTCGCTCCGGAAAGCAAAAAAGAGATTCTCCCTTCGTGGATGGTTCGGACGTTCGATTTGCCTGGGGCGGGGGTACTGACACCCAAGGGTACGCTCATTGTGGAGCCGTATCTGCAATTCGCTCATCTCAGTAGTAGCCGAGTGACGTTGACCGGGTTTACGATCGTTCCGGCCATTACCGTCGGTCTGATTAACATCCAAGGTGTGAGCCGGGACATCTATACTGCGGCCCTGGTGGGGCGGTATGGGTTGACGAACCGGCTGGAGGTTGAGGTGAGACTGCCCTACCTCTATCGGGAAGATTCGATTACGCAGCGACCCATCGCCACCCCCTCTCAGGCTGATACTCTCTCGACCTTCAGTGGCTCGGGTCTCGGAGATGTGGAAACAACAGGCCGATTTCAACTTAACCAAGGCGGGCCTGACAAACCCTATTTCGTCGGATTTGCCCGATTCAAGAGCATCAGTGGAACTGGTCCGTTTGAAGTACCGACAGACCCGCTCACTGGGGTGCAAACAGAATTACCGACGGGGTCCGGGTTTTACATTTTTCAACCTGGTCTGACCATGCTATACCCGAGCGACCCGGTCGTCCTCTTCAGCAGCGTGAGTTTCATCTACAATGTCCCGCGCGATGTAGGAAACGGCATCGGACGTGTCGATCCAGGAAGCGGCGGTAACGCCAACTTGGGCATCGGCTTGTCGCTGAATGAAAAGCTGTCGTTGACGCTGGGATACGACCATACCATCTTTTCAAAACCCACTTCCGCCTCCAACCTACTCCTTACCACCGCGCCCCAAGTCACTCATATCGGAGTTTTGCTTATCGGAGGCTCCTATCGATGGAGTGATCGCAGTTTCATAAATTTCGTTGTTGGTGTCGGAGCCACACGGGAAGCGCCGGATCTTCAAGTGACGCTCCGAGTACCGACAGCACTGCCATTGGGGAAATGGTTAAGCCGTCTAACATCGTCAGAAGGTAACGCGAATACATCTACGCCTTCCCAATAGTTGGGTATGAGCCAATTGAGAAACCATCAAACACTGTTTCATTGTGAAACATGATTGACCGCTGCCTTCCCGTAAGCGAAAAAGTGGCAGCTGTGAAGTAGGAAAAAGATTCTATTGTGGCACAGATGCCACACTGCCATTGCTTTCATGCAACTGTTGTTTCAGTGAGAGGATTCCAAACCATTACCAAACAACAATAATACGATTAGGCACCTCGATTGCTTCTCGAAAGCACATTCCAAGACATGGAGCGATCTGTGAATTCAGTGGATAACCGACAATTCCGTGGATGGCTTGTTCCCGCCACCTCGAGTGATCCAACGAAAGGAAGCTCGGAAGAGAGTCACATTGGCCTAGATGCAGGTGGGGTATGGTCGATGGAGAAGGTAGAGTCGAAACCGATCATGAGTGCAATCAGCCAGAGATCCTACAAGCTGAGGCTCCAGACCCTCGGTGTTTGCACATCTGTTCAAGAGGGAGTCAATCTCGGATCGCTCCCGCCCGTGTGGTGGTTTGAGCACTTCGACACATGCTGGGCACCATTAAGAAAATGGCTTGGCCAGAAAAGAGCTCCTACCTTGAAAGAGTTTCAGCTGATTACGAATCACGTGTCGGGCCTCACAAGCATTGAAAAAACCATCGCGGTTTCGGCATTCGTGACGTACAAGAACATGCAGTGCTGATTCCTACCATGATAGGGGTATCCTCTTTCCTTCAATCTCCGGGCAGTACCACCTCATCATAGAAACGTTACGACCGGCGTGCCAGCTATTAGGGGTGCGCGACAGCATCGCTGTCGGTGCCGTCGTAGTATTGGATCGTACGTTCCTCAACAATAGGAATCGTGAAAGCTTTGGCGGGTTGGGAAGAGGAGGATTTTTCAGTCGTCTCTTCTTTGATCCAGTTGCCCAACGAATCGTACTCGTAGGTCGTGATCCAAGTACGGGGTTGTGGAAGACCAAATGTGTGGGTGGTCGATCGAATGCGTTTACCGGCCTCGTCGTAGTCGTTGAGTACTCGACCGATGAGGGTGCCTTGCGCATCGTAACTCACAAGTTCCTGGAGTCGTCCCAGCACGTCATATCGGTGTTTTAATTCATTGAGCAATTCTCCCCTGCGGTAGTACGCCGAATAAATCCGATGGCCCTGTATGTCGAAGAGACTTTTGTACCCTGTCGTACTGCTCACCGATAACTGTTCCCAGAGATGACCTCGTTGGTCATAGAGCGAGAACTCGGCGCTCTGGAAGCGTCCATCATCGGACGCCGTTACCGACGCCGTGTCTCGTCCTTCAAGGTCTCTCGCGTAGATGACATGTTTTCGGTAGATGACTCGTCCATTCTGGTCAAAGGCGAGCTCTTCTTGTAGATGGCCATCCTGGTTGTACTGAAAGAAGGAATGCGTTCCTGTGTTCGCGTGAGTGAGATCGAGCACGGCCTCTAGGAGATGGCCAGCACGATCATAGGTTTCAATGGTGGAATATCCGTGTTTTTTGACCGTGACACTACGAACAGGCCCGATCAACTCATTACGAACTCTGGTTGTTTCGGTGAAGCCTACCGTATCCCAAGGGTTCACGGAAACGGTGGCCAGGACGACTGAGACCAATCGGAGAAACATACCCACCTCTTGGTGAGATTCTACGACCAGACTCTAAAAAGATGAAGCAAGAGCGGAATT
>JAOUHJ010000003.1 GCA_029865225.1 Nitrospira sp. | reverse complement strand
AGTACCCGAAGGTCCGTTGATACAGGACCCAAAACACGCCGATCGCCAACATCGCAAACCAGCCGATCTTGGCTGGTCGCGAGTCGTACCACTGCGAAATGTCGTACCCGCGCTCTTGACTGGCCATGGTTGTGCCTCCTTTCCCTTAGTCCCATAATTGAACCCACCTTCATCTATTTCCATCGGTTATGGTGCTGTTGATAGTTATATATGTGACTGCATTTTCGCAGAGGCGTCGCCATCTGAGAACTAGGATATGTCCTAGGTTTCGTGTCGAAGACCCCTTGAGATTGCTTCTCCTAAGTGTGCTGGCTGGGTGAAGCAAGTGATCTGTTAAAGTGTTGCATAAGCAGGTGGCGGACACTATAAATAGGCTGTGTGTGCAATGTCGTGGAGAGAGTGACGGCTTGCTGTCTCGAGAAGGTTGAAAGCTGTCGAATGCCGTATTGCACCTCTTTTCAAGGGTATGGTGTCTTTCATAGCTGTTCCCTTCGACATGGCTATGATCCTCCGCGAGCCCGCTGAGTTTCCCTGCTCTTGTGAAACGATAGTCGGCACTGTGAACAGACACTGTGCACCCGACTCGTGGATGCAGGCGAGAAGGATCCGTTGCGGCCACGCGGTGAACCGATGTCGGTGTGGCCATCGAGTCTGGGCTCAATAGATGTGCAGGCAAGGATAATAATTATGCTGAAAGATACAAGCCTAAGCGCACTGCTCTTCATCTTGGTCGTATTGACCGGCTGTAGCGTGTTTTCAAAGGTGGACACGCCCACGCGAGTTCATGACATCTATATCAATGGCCAGGACTCCATCACGCCTCTTGAGCTGTATGCCGCTGTGGGAGAAGAAATCCGGTGGCATAATCAACTCGCGGTTCCGATTCACCTTGGATTGCTTGGGGCGAAGCCGATCGAGGAAGTACGTTGCGACAAGGGGTTCAAAACATGGTTTGGGACGATTAAGGATATGATCCCGATCCCAGCGGGGGACTTTGTCAGCGTGTGTTTTCTACACGCTCGACCGGTCCGGTACAATGTCTGGACGGATATCACCGACCCCTTCCATTCAATGAGTCCGACGGCAATTATTCATCTGGACGAGGCGGGATGATGGTAAGGGAGATATATTGCCAACATGGTGTAAGGAGGAAGCGATGAGGACGCTCGTGCGCCAAATTGTGATCGTCGCCTGTGTCTATGGGCTCAGCTTCGGATCGGCACCGGACATCGAGGCTTATGAGGAGATTTCTCTTTCCGAGAGCGGATCGCTCTCCGGGACCGTCAATCTCGACGGCAAGGTGCCGATGCCGAAAGGGTACAATCTCACCACCGTGCCGGATCCGGTCTATTGTGGGCGGATTTCCGATGGGCGAGGCTGGAGATTGCTGCAGCCTTTCGACGTCGGCTCGAAGGGGGAGTTTCGTAATGTTGTCGTCTATCTTGAGGGGATCGACAAGGGAAAGCCTTTCGGCGAGTATGCACCCCCGAGAATCGAAGCCGTGGACTGTCGCTTTATGCCGTTTATCAATGTCGTGCGAGATCTCCACGATGTCGTCGTCGTCAATATGGACCCTGCCTTTCATGACATTCAAGCTTACGAGACCTCGAATCTGGGGCCTCGCGTCTTGTTCAATGTGCCGTTGCCGATCAGCAAACGATATCCTCGTGAGGCCGGGTTGAGCGCAAATTTCCACAAGCACTACGAAGGGGCCACCGTGACTCAAACGATCAAGATGACGAGAGACCGAAAGATTTTTACCATGCAGTGCGGCTTCCATCCCTATATGGAGAGTTGGGCATTGGTCGCCGACCATCCCTATTATGCTGTGGCCGACAACGAGGGACGGTTTGAGTTCACCGACATTCCACCCGGCACCTACAAGGTGAAAGTCTGGCATCCGTACATCAGGGACGAAATCGAGCAGACGATCACGATTGAACCGAAGAAACAGACAAGTGTGAATCTGACGGTTGAGGCGCCGACCGGTCGGCTCTATGCCAACCAAATGGTTGAGAATGCCTATGTTCGGTATACGATTACCGAGGATGTGCAGAGTCAAATCGTGCCGACGTTGGAAAAACAAAGTATCGCTGCACCTCAGTGATACCGGCCTGGTGGTTCAGCTTACGAAGCACCGAACTCTGCAGTATTACGGTAACGATTCGGCAAATGAACCGAGCAGCTCGTGGCCTGTGGCCTAGCATCAGAAGCGATTCCGGAGCCCTTGCATCGCGAGCTCTGTAAACATCGGTCTGTTCCAACGGATCTCATCCTAACAAGGACAGCACGGCCCGATTCCACCCGAGAGGGCCTGGACCCGGCGCGAGGACCAACTTGGGAAGCGAGATGGCCGTCTCATACAAGCCGTTAGATTGTTGAACAAGGATGGGTTGCTCCACTGCTTGAAGCATCGGCAGGTCGTTCAGGCTGTTTCCAATCCCAACCGTGATGAGCCGGTCTCGATCATGGTCAGCCAGACGGCGGTAGCAGTCGATGAGATAGTGCACAGCTTGACCCTTGTCCTGAACGCCCATCAGGTGATGGAAGCGATCTCCCTTCGTCCAGCGCAGGCCACGGGCGGTGATGGCATGCGTGAGAGTTTCCAACGGGCACTGCTCATCCTCCACCACGAACGGCTCATCGTAGTGACGTTGCATGGCCAGTTGTGCTTCCGGCCGAGAAAGCCCTGTCCGTCTGACCACCTCGTCGAGGGACATATCACCATACCCTCTCAGTTCCACCCCGAGTTCTTGTTCAATTTCCTTCAGGGCCTGGCGAAGGACAGCGTAGGAGGTGCCCAGTTCGACAAGAACATATTGGTCATGACTCGTCGCTGCAGGGAGTTGGAACGGGAAGTAGGATGATGGAATCACCACGGCGCCTCCGTTCTCGACGATGAACGGGTGTTCATTGCCGAGGCGGGTCCGTAGGGGCTCAATCTCCGCCTGGGTTTTGCTTGAGACAACCACAAGGGGGATCGAACGGGTAAGAAGATGATCCAACGCTTCCCGCGCAGCTTCGAACGAGTAGGTTGAACTGTCAAGGAGAGTGCCGTCCAAGTCTGTGAAGATGATCATGGTCATCGAGTCCCCTTTGATGGTCGATGCGTCTGATCGAATCATCATTCCTCCAGATACATCCTGCACCGAGTGCAGCGGGTTCAATCCTAAACGAATCTCACGGCTTGCGAAAGCTGGAACAGTGAGGCCTGTTCATGACGCCGATGCAATGGAAGCATGCCCCATCCATGCCACAACAATTCATGAAATTCCATCTGGGATTAATCGCTCATCTGTGCGATGCTGGGGCCCTATCTAGCTGCGGCGGACCCAACGTAGAGACGACGGAGCGATCGCCGCACTGAACTCCGGAGGAGTATCATCATGTCGGATTTCTTCCAGAACGGGGTGGTGAGTGTTCTGCATCGCCTCGGTTCATCCAACTTGGAACAGCTGGAGCGGGAACTCGAGCAGTATCGCCATGTCAACCCGATCGCATTGGTCTTACCGTGCCTCTATTCGGAACTCGAAGGTCCGGCCCTGGCTGGAATCGTTGATGAACTGAAGCGAGTCAAATATCTGAACGAGATCGTCGTCGCGCTCGGGCATGCATCGGCCCTCGAATTTCGGCGTGCGAAAGACTATTTCAAGGTCCTTCCGCAACATGTGCGGCTCGTCTGGGTGGATGGTGCTCCGGTGCAAGACATCCTCAAGACCCTGGTCGAACGGGAGGTCGATGTGGGGTTGCCCGGAAAGGGCCAATCCTGCTGGCTCGCATTCGGCTATGTCTTGGCTCGACAGCAAAGCCAGGTCATCGCGCTGCATGATTGCGATATCGTGAGCTACCACCGTGAATATCTTGCCCGGCTCTGCTATCCGCTCGGCAATCCGAATCTCGGCTATGAGTTTTGTAAGGGCTATTACAGCCGTGTCACAGACCAGCTGCACGGGCGCGTCACCAGGCTGTTCATCACTCCGCTCATACGCTCATTGCAGCAACTCGTTGGGAACCACCACTTGTTGACTTTTCTTGACAGTTTTCGGTACCCCCTGGCAGGAGAATTTGCGATGGTTCGCGATCTGGCCTGGGTCAACCGTATTCCGGGAGACTGGGGATTGGAGGTCGGTATTCTGGCGGAAGTGTACCGCAACTGCGCATTGCGCCGTGTGTGCCAGGCCGATATCGCCGATGCGTATGAGCACAAACATCAAGCATTGTCTTCGGACGATCCGGAAAAAGGATTGCTCAAGATGACGGTGGATATCGCGAAATCTCTGTTCCGCCATCTGGCCAGCGAAGGTTTGGTGCTCGGTGATCCGGAGCTCAAGACCTTGCGAGCCACCTATCTTCGTATCGCCGAGGAGGCCATCCGTCGGTATGAAGACAGTGCGGCGATCAACAGTCTGAAGTTCGATCGACATGCGGAGCGGACTGCCGTCGAGACTTTTCTCAAAGGCATCAGGCTCGCATCAGAGGTCTTCCAGAAAGATCCGTTAGGAGTGCCGATGATTTCAAACTGGAGTCGCGTGGCCGCAGCGGTTCCGGATGTCTTCGATCGTCTCGTGCGAGCCGTGGAGGAGGATCATCAGTGGGACCCGACGAAAGAACAGCGCCAAGCTCCGAAGTGAGCAAACCACCCGTCGCGTTGACGGCGGAAACCGAGGCTTCCCTCGATGCGATCGGCAGCGTAGACGTGCTCGTCGGCATTCCGAGCTACAACAACGCCGATACCATCGAGCATGTGGTCCGTGCCGTGAGTGTCGGGCTCGCGAAATATTTTCCCAAGCATCGGGCCGTGTTGGTGAACTCTGACGGAGGCTCATCAGATGGGACAGCCGAGGCGGTCTCGAGAGCGGTGGTCGATTACGACGCATTACTCATCCGCGATCAACAGAGCCAGCTTCAGAAGATCATCACGCCCTATCATGGGATTCCCGGCAAGGGGAGTGCGTTCCGGACGATTTTCGAGATCGCGCGGCGGTTGAATGCCAAGGCTTGCGCCGTCGTGGATTCGGACCTACGGAGCATCACACCGGAGTGGATCGAGCTGTTGTTGCGTCCGATCCTCGACGATCATTATGACTACGTGGCCCCCTACTATCTGCGTCATAAGTATGACGGCACGATTACGAACAGTATTGTGTATCCCCTCACCAGGACTCTTTATGGTCAACGGATCAGGCAGCCGATCGGGGGTGATTTTGGATTTGCCGGGCATTTGTCCGAACATTACCTGGACCAACATGTTTGGGAGTCGGATGTCGCGCGATTTGGGATCGATATCTGGATGACGACGGAGGCCATCGCGAGCGGTGCCCGAGTTTGCCAAAGTTTTCTCGGGGCCAAGATTCATAATCCAAAGGATCCAGCCGCGGATTTGGCCGGTATGCTCATGCAGGTATTGGGAGCGGTCTTTGCCTTGATGGAGTCGCACCATAGCGTCTGGTCGACGGTGCAAGGGTCGAAAGCGGTCAAGCTCTTTGGCTTTCAGTACGAGGTGGGTGTTGAGCCCGTCAACGTCAATGTGGAGCGCATGATCGCTGTGTTTCAACAGGGCTTAGCCGATCTGGCGCCTATTTGGGAACAGGCGTTGGGCAAGGAGATTGTCGGGGAACTGATGACGGCGGGATCGACCGCTGCCTCGGATTTTCGCATTCCCGATGACTTGTGGGTTCGTGTGGTATTTGAAGCCGCACTGGCGTACCGTGAACATCGCATGGCTCGAGAGCATTTGCTGAAAGCCTTGACGCCTCTCTATCTTGGGCGGACAGCGACCTTTGTGTTGGAAACACAGGCGCTGACGACGAAGGAGGCCGAAGGGCGGGTTGAACAACTCTGTGATGCGTTCGAGTCGAAGAAATCTTACTTGGTCGAACGGTGGAACCCTGAACCGCGAGCATAAGCGAGAGTGCCGGCGGTGAACGGGGGGGAGGTGAGTATGACGACAGACTTTTTTCGCACTGCGTTACTCGCGCCATTGGAGCAACTTGGCCGACAGGTCTTGGATGTATTACCGAATGTGTTGGCCATGCTCATTATCATCGGTGTGGGTTTCTTGGTGGCCCGCGCGTTGGCCCATGTGGTCGAGCGGCTCTTGCGCGTGGTGCGTCTCGACCATCTGTGCGATCGGCTTGAGATCAATGCCGCGCTCTTGCGCGGGGGCGTGAAGGCCGATCCCTCCCATATCGTGGGCCAGGCCGTCTATTGGGCTGTCGTCGCCTTTTCCGTGATTGCCGGGTTGGGGGCGTTGAATCTCCAGCCGATCAACCAGTTTGCCAATTCGCTCTTGGCGTACATTCCTCACGCGTTGGTCGCAGGGTTGATTTTGGTCAGCGGATACCTGCTGTCCAATTTCATCGCACAGGGCGTGTTGATCGCAGGGGTAAATGCCGGGCTGCCACCGGCACGGTTGTTTGCGAATATGTCGCGTTGGGGCATCCAACTCTTTGCATTGGCCATGGCAGCGGAGGAATTGGGTATTGCGGCAAGTGTTGTACTGGTGGGCTTCGGGATTACCTTTGGAGGCATTGTGTTCGCCACCTGTCTGGCGTTCGGACTCGGGGCCAAGGATTTGGCCAAGGACTATCTTGAGCGGACGTTCTGGAGTCGAGGACGTGATCGCGCTCCGGATGATCTGCGACATTTATGATGAGGCTGTTCCTCTTACTCTGGTTGGCGGCGGCGATTGGGTGCACGCAGAGCGGAGAAGGGACGGATCGTTCGCCTACCGTTCTCGTGTTCAAGCATGGGAAACTATCCGGTGATGGCCGGGTGCTGTCCGACCTGCTCAGGGATTTTGAACGACAGCATGAAGGGGTCACGGTTCGAGAAGAGCTCTTACCGTCCGATTCGGATCGACAACATCAGTACTATGCCATGAATTTGGACGGAGGAAGGGCTCCGTTTGATTTGCTGGGGATCGATACGATTTGGGCGCAGGAATTCGCCAAGGCCGGGTGGATTGCCCCGCTGGACGGACTCCTGACTCCGGCTGAGCAGGAGGAGTTCTTTCCTGGTCCGATCGAGGCGGCCACCTTCAATGGCCGTCTGTATGCAGTGCCATGGTATGTCGACGCAGGGGTTCTCTACTACCGGCGTGACTTGTTGGATCGTCACGGTCTTGAACCGCCTCGCACATGGCTTGAGCTCGCTCAGGCCGCCAAGCTGATCCTGGATGCGGAGCGGGACTCTCGCTTAGCCGGGTTTGTATGGCAGGGGAAGCAATATGAAGGTCTGATGTGTGTCACGCTCGAGGTGCTCCGGAGTAACGGAACGGATCTCTGGAGCGGCGATCGAGACCGTGCCGAATCTGGTCTGCGGTTCTTGCGAGAGACCATCTCGAAGCACGGTATTACCCCACTGTCCACCAGCATGGCAGATGAAGAATCCACTCGGTGGATGTTCGGTGAAGGCCACGCGGTGTTCATGCGAAATTGGCCCTATGCCTGGTCTCTGCTGCAACAGGAGGGTTCGCCGGTTCGCGGGAAGGTGGGAGTTGTTTCTCTGCCGGCCTTTTCCGGATTTGCCAGTGCGCCGGTTCTCGGAGGGTGGATGCTCGCCATCCCGAACAGTTCCACCCATCAAGAGATGGTGGGTGAGCTGATCACATTCTTGACCTCTACTGAGACGCAACGCAAGGTCGCAGTGGAGTTGGGGTATAACCCGGTTCGGCGAGCTCTCTATGCTGATGAGTCATTGCTCGAGGTGCGCCCTCTCTTGAAGGATCTCCATCCGATCCTGTTGGAAGCGAGGCCGCGTCCGGTCACACCATATTATCTTCTCATTTCTCAAGCGGTACAGCCGGAAATCAGTGCGGTCGTCGTGGGGCGAAAGTCGCCTAAAGATGCACTGGAGGCCATCAGACGCCGAGTTGATCAGATCATGGGGGAACAACGTGCAACGGCAGTGATGGAACGATCATGAGTGATCCATTGCCTCTAGTGATGAAAAGGGTAGCCGGATGATCCGTCTTTCCGAGCGCGCATGGGGATATGTATTTGCGGGTCCTGCGTTTGTACTCGTGAGTCTGATCGCGCTTGCTCCGATTGCCGCGGCCTTGTGGCTCAGTCTGCGTCAGCAGTTGCCGATCTTTGGAATCGATGAATTCGTCGGCGCCCGGAACTATCTCCAACTGTGGGGGGATGACCGGTTTTGGGCCGCCTGCCGGACGACGTTATATTTCACGGCCCTCTCCGTATCGGCCGAGCTGTTGTTGGGGTTCGGGTTTGCCCTGCTCCTGAACCGTCTGTCGAATGGAGCGGGCAAGGGACTCCGGTGGGCCCATGTCATGATCATTCTTCCGTGGGCGATTCCAACTGTCGTGTCCGCCCAGATCTGGGCCTGGCTCTATCAACCGGACTACGGCTTGCTCAACTATCTGCTCTCTGCAGCCGGGATAACCGAAGGGCCCATCGATTGGCTGGCAGATCCCGATTGGGCGATTCATGCGGCGGTCGTGATGGATGTGTGGAAAACCACGCCGTTCGCGGCGCTGTTGCTCCTTGCCGGATTGAAGACCGTGCCGCAGGAACTCTACGCGGCAGCGCGAGTTGATGGGGCTGGAGCGTGGGAACAATTTCGTCGGATTACCCTGCCACTTCTGATGCCTGTCGTCGTCATCGTGCTGGTCTTCCGTACGATGGACGCGGTCCGGGTATTTGATGCGGTCTTTGTGCTCACGGGCGGAGGCCCGGGCAACAGCACGGAGACCCTGTCGATCTATGCGTACAAGACGCTGTTCCAAACCTTACAGTTCGGATATGGATCCGCTCTGGCCACGGCGATGTTTGTGCTCGCCGCACTCCTTTCGATGTTGTATCTGATGCTGCTCCGCCGGCATGTGCAGGGGGGTGCCTGATGGATCGCCCCAACGATCAGGCCGGGTCACCCATGATGAATGGGCTTCGGGCTCGTGGCCTTACGGTAGGTGTGCTTTTAGTTGTCGGGCTGTTCTGTCTCGGACCGGTGCTCTGGCAGGCGGTCACATCGATCAAGCCTGATCAGGATCTCGTGCGCCTGCCTCCTCTCTTCCCAGAGCACGTGACGGGTGTGCACTATGATCGGGTCTTACTCAAATCGTCACTGCCACGGTCGCTCGCGAACAGCATGATCGTGGCCGCAAGTGCGACGGTGACCGCCATCGTGGTGGGTGCATTTTGCGCCTTTGCGCTCGCACGGCTCCCGATCACCGGCAAGTCGGTGATACTCGGGGTGGCGCTCGTCACATCGATGTTCCCGCCTATCGCGGTCATCAGTCCGTTGTACCTCCTGATGAGGGAGCTGGGGTTGAGGGATACCCTCGTCGCCGTGGGATTGACCCATGCGGTGTATTCACTGCCGCTCGCCGTGTGGCTGCTGACGAGCTTCTTTCAGCAGCTTCCCAGGGAGCTCTACCAGGCTGCGCGCATCGACGGCTGTACACCGTTGCAGGCGTTGCTGACGGTGATGTTTCCCCTTGCGCGACCGGGGCTTGCGGTTGCGGCGCTCTTGGTCTTTATCTATTCCTGGAACGAGTTCATGTTTGCCCTGACGCTGACCGCCAGCGATAGCACTCGCACTGCGCCGGTTGCCGTCGCACTGTTCCCAGGACTGTACGAAATTCCTTGGGGCGACTTGGCCGCCGCGTCTCTGGTGGTGACTCTGCCGGTTGCCGGTCTCGCGCTGGCATTTCAACGGCACATCATTGCCGGTCTGACGGCCGGCAGCGTGAAAGGATAAGGCAATGGCTGAAGTCCGGATCGAGTTGATCGAGAAGCGTATCGGGCAGAAAACCATTCTGCCTCCGCTCACGCTGACGGTACAGGACGGTGAGTTCTTCGTACTCGTGGGCCCTTCCGGCTGCGGTAAATCGACATTGCTGAGTCTCCTTGCCGGTCTTGATCAACCGACCGCCGGTCGTATTCTATTCGACGGGGTCGATGTGACCGACTTAGAACCACGGGAGCGCGATGTCGCATTGGTGTTTCAAAGCTACGCGCTGTACCCCCACATGACCGTGCGCGAGAATATGGCTTTTCCACTGACCGTGGTCCCCCGCCCCAAGCGCCTCGATCGAACGCGCATCAAGGAAGAAGTGGAACGGGTGGCAGGGTTTCTGGGGTTGTCGGCATTGCTGGATCGACGACCGCGTGAACTCTCGGGCGGGCAACGGCAGCGGGTCGCCTTGGGCCGGGCCCTCATCAGGAAGCCGCGATTGTTTCTGTTGGACGAACCGCTGTCGAACCTCGATGCGCAGTTGCGGGCCTCCATGCGCGCGGAATTGCTCCGGCTCCACAAGGAATTAAAGGTCACCACGATTTATGTGACTCACGATCAAACAGAAGCCATGACCTTGGGCGACCGGCTTGCGGCTCTCAATCAAGGACAGGTTCAGCAGATCGGACGGCCTCATGATATCTATGCCGCCCCGGCCAATCTCTTCGTCGCTGGTTTCATGGGGTATCCTCCGATGAACCTGCTCTCTGCGCAGCTAGGAATGGATCGCATTCAAGCTGGGCCGTTGCATCTCAAGAGACCTCCAGATGCGCCGACAGGTGATCAAGCGCAGATGGTGACCGTAGGGCTCAGACCAGAGGACATCAGCGTGGGGCCTGCACATGAGTCAGGAGACAACGTCGGAGGATTCGGTGTCGTTCGCCTCACCGAACCGTCAGGCCCGACCTTGTGGGTCACGGTTGAGCTTCAAGACCACAAGGAGATGATCACCATCATCGGTTCCGCACAGGCAGGGTTTACCCCGAGGATTGGGGATCGTGTGGGTGTCTCAGCACCCCACGCGACACTCCATCTATTCAATACCGAAACAGGTCAACGATTGGGGCTTCACTAAAATCCGAGTGGGTGGGTCGGCCTATAGAGGTCGTGCGCTAACCATCACCATACTATGTAGCACCCAGTGTGCATTCCCATGCTTATTGATTGTGGAGAGAGAGCCGTATGGCAAGTAATGTCTTAATCTGGATCGGAATCATCGTCTGTCTCAGTCAATCGGCTTTGATGTCGGGCTTGAATCTGGCAGTGTTCAGTCTCGGTCGGCTGCGTTTGGAGGCGGAAGCGGCGAGCGGAAATTACGACGCCCAAAAAGTATTGCGGCTTCGGGAGCACCCTAACGATATCCTGGCCACGATTCTCTGGGGCAACGTCGGCATCAACGTGCTTCTCACGCTGTTGTCGAACTCAGTGATGGCCGGCGTCACCGCGTTCCTGTTTTCAACCTTCTTTATCACGATCTTCGGGGAACTTATCCCACAGGCATACTTTTCCAGACGGGCAGTCCGGATGGCGGCCCTCTTCTCGAAATGGTTAAGGGTGTATCGTGTCATCTTGTTCCCGGTCGTCAAACCTTCAGGCATGCTGTTGGATGTGTGGCTGGGGAAGGAAGCGATCGCCTATCTTCGAGAGGCGGAGCTCAAAGAGTTGCTGCGTCGTCATATGGAGGACGAGAAGTCGGAAGTCGGCCGTATCGAAGCGATCGGGGCGCTCAATTTCTTGACCATCGACGATATTCCGGTCGATCAGGAAGGAGTGCCGGTTGACCCGACCAGTATCATCCGGCTCCCTGTTCATGACGGCGTCCCGATATTTCCCGATTTCCAGCGGTCGCCGGACGACCCATTCCTCCGCCAGGTTAATGCGTCCGATAAGGCCTGGGTGGTCATCACGGACGAACACAACGAACCCTGTTGCATCATGGACGCCGATGGGTTTCTGCGCCACACGTTCTTTATCGGGCAGCATACAGACCCCCATGCCTATTGCCATCGGCCTGTGATCGTACGAAATCGGCACGAACCGCTTGGGAAGGTTTTGGCACAGCTCACCTACGATCCGGACTCACCCGGTGACCATATCATCAGCTATGACACGGTGCTTTTATGGGTGGAACAGCCACGTTTGATTACCGGCGCGGACTTGTTGGGCCGGTTATTGCGAGGAATTGTGCAGCGGTCACGAAAAAATTAAGGCGGCTGATGTCGGCGGCCCAGAACCGTTGAAGTTCGCGCAGCGCTCACACAAGGAGATGAGCGAAGACGGTCGCCAGCCCAAGAAAACTGAAAAACCCGACGACGTCGGTCACGGTCGTTAGAATGATTGAAGATGATTGTGCAGGGTCCTGGTTCAGTGATCTCAGGATGATGGGAATGACGGCGCCGGAAAAGCCTGCAATGCACATCGAGGCCACCATAGAAATTCCGATCACCATCGTGAGACCTGCAGAGCCGCTCCACCAGTAGACAGCGGCGCAAGTGGTTGCCGCCACCGCAAGGCCGTTCAGTAAGGCCACGCCGAGTTCTTTGGAGACGACTCGGAACCATTGGGCCGGCCTGATGTCGCGAAGGGCGAGCCCTCGCATGACGACCGCCAAGGATTGCGCGCCGGTGTTGCCTGATTGACCGGCCACGACCGGCAGCAAGACGGCCAGGGCTGTAAATTGCGCGATGACATCTTCGAACATCCCGACCACGAACGCGGCGAGAAACGCTGTGACCAAGTTGACCTGCAGCCAACCCAGCCGTTTCCGCACGGAGAACAAGAGAGGGGAGAGAGCCCGCTCATCCTTGCTTGCGCCGACCATCGTCTGAAGGTCGGCGGTGGCGTCCTCCTGGCTGGCCTTGACGATATCCTCGTTCTTGATCACCCCCAGCAATCGTCCATCAAGATCCACGACGGGAATCGTCAGCAACCGCCGTCCGACGAAGAGGTCGACGATTTCTTCGCGATTTTCCATGGGGTGAATGGTCGGTACGTCACGCCGCATGACGGACTGCAGCCGCTCCGCCGGATTGAGCAGCAGCAGGTCTCGAACCGAGAACATGCCGACGAGATACCGGCGGCGGTCGATGACGTAGATGTCATGCAGGTCTTTGGGTGCCCTGATCCGTACCTGTGTCACGGCTTCTTCGACCGTGAGGTCCTCGGACAATGCGAATACTCCCGCATCCATCAGGCTGCCGACCGATTCGGCCGGATACTCCATGAACAGGCGAATCTCTTTCGCAAGCGGGCGGGCGAGCCGCCGGATGATCGCCTTCCGTCGGTCCCGTTCCAATCGCGCCAGCAATCCTGCCGCGTCTCCGGGGGAGGTTTCACGCACGACCTGAATCGCCAGCTCCTCGGGCAGTGCCGCCAAGGTTTCTGAAGCGACGGCGGGATTCATGGACGAGAGGAGAGCTGCGATCGAATTCGGCGGAATGGATTCGATCAGCCGGACGATATCGCCGATCTCGAAGGACTCCAGGAGCGGGCCGGCCTCTGCGGGATGGTCGATGATGAACGTTTCATGGAGTTTCCTGGGAAGTGGCATCGGTTTTCTTGCCCTCCTTCGGGAGCGTTGGCTTCTGTTCCGAAACACTCGCATCGACCGCCTGGGCGAGATCGGTCATGATATGGAGACCGATCATGGCGTAGGCCTCCCACATCTGCACCAAGGCCTGTGGGAGCGGTCCCGCCGTCGGTTTCACCTCGAACTGCGCTTCGACGCGACGCAAGGTTCTGTAACGCAGCGCGCCGAGAAAGTATCCCTGTCGATCGACGACCGGCAAAGTGTGGTAGAGACGCCAATGTGGGTTTTGAGGCAATTCCCCCTCGGTCGCCTCTGCGGCCACCGTCGCAATGTGCCCATTCATGATTGTGGCGGTGAGCTGGTCCGGGGACGCGGCCAGGAGTTCCTTCGTGGTCACCAAGCCGGCAAGGATTCCGTCCCGCTTGACGACATAGTGATAGTACGTCGCGTGGGCCGCATCCCGCTTGATACGCTCCAGCGCAGCCGAAACGGTGATGTCGGGAGGTAAAATCGCTACTCGGGGATCAGCCAGGCTGGCGGCGGTCCCATCGGGATAGGCCATGCTGAGCCGAAGGCTCGGACCCACAGATCGGTCGAGACGCGCAAATACCTCCTTCTGGACAGAGGGGTTGCATTGCCGCAAGATCCCGACCGCCGGGGCGGTTGGAAGGAGAGTCACAACGTCGGCTGTCTTATCCAGGGCGAGATGTTCGAGGATCCGAGCTGCCTGCGACGGCGAGATGTGTTCGAGTACGACAGCGATGTCCTGTGGAGAATAGGGCGCCATGATCGTGGCGACATCCGCCGGGGGCCACGATTCGAGCTGCCTGGAGACTTCGAGTGGGTGGGACTTGAGGTAGGCCAGGGTCAACCGGGATTCTGCGTCCATGGTCAGACGGACTTCTCGATCGTCGCGCTCGATTCCTGGAATCGCGATGCCGGAACGAAAACTCGACCTTCCGGTGTCTCCAGCACGATTGCGATGGGAGTCAAGGCCACAATCGTCCCATGAATGTCGCCGACGCGGATCGTTTGCCCGACTCGAAAAAGCGGTTGGAGATAGTGGGAGGCAATCAGGTTGGCTACGGTGACACGGGCGCCCAGTCCGAAGGACAGGGCCGCTCCTGCGATGAGCCCCCCGAAGCCGATCATGAGCGTGCTGTTTAAGAGGGTGGTATCGATTCCCAGTTCATTGACCGCCGTTACAAAGACAACGAGGATCGCGGCGACATAGAACGTTTGTGCCACGATTGTCCCTTGAGAGATGCCCGCCGATGCGCAAGCCAAGCTGATCAGGTCTTTGATATAACTCGCGGCCATCATTCCCAGCACGATGATCAGGACAGCGAGTCCCACCTTGGGAAGATAGCGGGCGAGGTCGGTCAGTGTGGCCGAGAGAGCTGGGAGGCCGAGCATATCGGTGGCGGTAATCCCGAAGAGGAGGAAGATCAACCAGAAGATCAGCATGCCGAGGATATCGGATCCGGTCTTCGAGGAGCCGCCCTTGTTGAACAGGGTTTGGAGAGGCGTTTTGGCGAGCAGACGATCCAGGCCGACCAGCTTGACCAGCCCTGCCGTCGCAGCGCCGACCATGCGGGCCAGCAGGTAGCCTGCCAACACCAGGAGAAGGGCGCCGAGGAGTTTGGGGACATAGGAGACGGTGAGGGAGACGGTTGATTCCGCGGACTCTTGTAACGTCTCCAACCAGTCTTTCAGGATCATGCGCGCTCCTTCGCTATGTGTTGAACGAGGACGGCTCTCGTCTGATGAGAGACCGCGACAGCATCACCGCGACGGACTCACCCTGAGCGGAGATTCCAACTTGGTAAGTACGATGGACAACCTACATCAGTTAAGGTCAGGCTGATTTGTGCTCCTGCTTTCCGTCGAGACGCAGCACGGCGATCGATCGAGCCTCCATTTCGTACTGTTCGCCTCCCTTGAAGGCACTGACCTGCTTCCTGTTCTCTCCTGGGAGTGCGGTGTCCAGCACTGGGTGCCAACGGATCCCACGCTTGTGGGCCGGTAACGTGAAGGCCATCGGGGTATGATGGGCATTGAGGATGACCAGCAAGGTGTCATCCACGATCGGACGTCCTTTTTGGTCTCGCTCAGCAATGGCGTCACCGGCGAGTCTGAGCACAAGCGACTTTGCGTAGCCGGCATTCCAATCTTCGTCGGTCATCTCTTTACCGTCTGGTCGAAACCACGCGAGATCTTTGACTTCTGACCCTCGGATATGGCGTCCCTGAAAGAACCGACGTCGTCGAAGAACCGGGTGTTTCTTCCGAAACGCAATGAGGTCTTTGACGAACGCAAGAAAATCCTGTTGCACACGATCAAGGTTCCAGTCGAACCAGCTGATCTCGCTGTCCTGACAATAGGCGTTATTGTTGCCTCGCTGCGTCCGCCCAATCTCGTCGCCTCCGCAGAGCATCGGCACACCTTGCGAAAGAAAGAGCAGAGTCAGCAAATTCCGTTTCTGCCGTTCTCGGAGCTCAAGAATCGCGGGATCGTTGCTTGGACCTTCGACGCCGCAATTCCAACTGTCATTGTCGTTCGTGCCGTCTTGGTTGTTCTCACCGTTGGACTCGTTGTGCTTGTCGTTGTACGACACCAGGTCGTGGAGTGTGAATCCGTCGTGCGCCGTGACGAAGTTGACGCTCGCAAATGGCCGACGCCCGCTCGTACTGTAGAGGTCGCTGCTGCCGGTCAGGCGATAGGCGAGTTCCGCCATCTGTCCTCCGTCTCCCTTGATGTATCGCCTGATCGTGTCTCGATACTTGCCGTTCCATTCGGCCCAGCCCACAGGGAAATTCCCGACTTGATAGCCGCCTTCGCCGACGTCCCAGGGCTCCGCGATCAGTTTGGTCTGGGAGAGAATGGGGTCTTGATGCAGGATGTCGAAAAAGGCGCTCAGCCGGTCCACGGCATGGAGTTCTCTGGCGAGGGTGGAAGCCAGGTCGAACCGAAACCCATCCACATGCATCTCCGTGACCCAATACCGCAAACTGTCCATAATGAGCTGCAGCGAACGTGGATGCGAGACGTTGAGTGTATTGCCGCAACCGGTGTAGTCCATGTAGTAGCGTTTATCGTTATCGACCAAACGGTAGTAAGCGGCGTTGTCGATCCCTCTGAACGAGAGTGTGGGGCCGAGGTGGTTGCCCTCAGCCGTGTGGTTGTAGACGACGTCTAAGATGACTTCGATACCGGCGCTGTGCAAGGTCTTCACCATCGTTTTGAACTCACGGACGCCTCGTCCACGGAGCGGCGAGACGGTGTAGCGGATATCTGGGGCGAAAAACCCGATGGTGTTATAGCCCCAATAATTCATCAAGCCGCGATCGGCCAGGTGCTTGTCGCGGACGAAGTGATGGACTGGTAACAACTCGACGGCAGTGACGCCTAGCTCCAGGAGGTGGTCGATGACCGCCGGGTTGGTCAAGCCGGAATAGGTGCCCCGTATATGATCCGGTATGTCCGGGTGACGTGCCGTGAGCCCCTTGACGTGAATTTCTGAGATGACCGTCTTGTCCCATGGGGTGTTCAGCAACCGATCGCCGCCCCAGGTGAAAGCCTGATCGATGACGACAGACTTGGGAATATTGGAGGAATTATTTCGGGTGTCAAAGGAAAGATCCGCCTTGGGGTCGCCGATCCGATAGCCGAACATGGCGTCCGACCACTCGACGGTTCCCGCGATGGCCTTGGCGTAGGGATCGATCAAGAGCTTGTGGTGGTTGAAACGATGCCCTTCTTGGGGAGCATACGGTCCATGCACTCGATACCCATAGTGTTGGCCAGGCCAAAGCGCTGGGATGTACACGTGCCAGACTTGATCGGTCCGTTCTTCAACGCGGATGCGATGGGATTCCTCCGTCGCCTCCGGTCCATCGAACAGACAGAGTTCAACCGCCGTGGCATGTTCTGAAAACAGCGCGAAGTTCACCCCTTCGCCATCCCATGTGGCCCCCAGTGGGTACGGTTTCCCTGGCCAAACTCTCATCCTCGTTCTCCCTTCGTGATTCTTATTATGGGTCCATATTTATTCGAGCCGGCGGATTCTATCAGAAAGAATACAAAAATACCTGGCGGGCTTGGTTACGGCCGGCGAATTCTGCACAATGGGCCGGAGGAGGGCAAGATGAATATGACGATGATGCCGAACGAGAAGTGGTCGCTTGATATCGGAGCTATGCCGACAACCGGAGATGCGGTGAAATTCCGTGTCTGGGCACCCTACGCCAAGACCGTTGCCGTGCAACTGGTTGATCAGGATCGAGTCATGGTGCCGATGCAACGAGACGAACGGGGGTATTTTGAAACTGTGGTGACCGGAGTTGTTCCTCGATCTCGCTATCGCTATGTGCTGGATGGAGGGAAGGAACGGCCTGATCCTGCCTCTCGCTTTCAATCCGATGGGGTGCACGGCCCGTCCGTCGTGGTTGATCCGACCTCATTTCGATGGACGGATATGGGATGGAAGGGGATGCCGCTGGACACCTATATCATCTACGAGTTGCACGTCGGGACCTTCACAAGAGAAGGGACGTTCGAGGCGATCATTCCACACTTATCCTATCTGAGGGACACCGTCGGGATTACGGCGATCGAACTCATGCCGGTGGCAGAGTTTCCGGGTCGGCGTAATTGGGGTTACGATGGGGTCCACCCCTTCGCTCCCCAATCAAGTTACGGGGGCCCTCAGGGCATGAAACGGCTCGTCGATGCCTGTCATGCAGCCGGACTCGCCGTAATTCTTGATGTGGTGTACAACCACTTAGGACCAGAGGGGAACTATCTGAACGACTTTGGTCCCTATTTTACGGATCGGTACAGGACTCCTTGGGGATCGGCGATCAATTATGATGGGCCGGATAGCGATGAGGTTCGGCAGTACGTCGTCGATAACGCGTTGTATTGGGTGACGGAGTATCATGTCGATGGACTCAGGTTGGACGCGATCCATGGCATCTTCGACTTCAGCGCGCAGCATGTCCTCAAGGACCTCGCGTCCGCCGTCCATAGTCAGGCTCAACGCCTGGGACGAGAGGTGAACGTGATCGCAGAGAGTGATTTGAACGACGCGCGGGTGATCGATCCTCCGTCGGTCGGGGGATATGGACTCGATGGCCAATGGAACGACGATTTCCATCATGCCTTGCGCGTTGTCGTTGCCGGTGAGCGGAAGGGGTACTATGAGGATTTTCACGGGCTGAGTGATTTGGCCGCGGCGGTTCGTAACGGGTTCGTCTATAGCGCTCGATACTCGGCCCATCGCCGACGTCGGCATGGGAACTCATCTCGACATTGCCAGCCATCTCAGTTCGTCGTGTTTTCACAGAATCATGATCAGATCGGCAACCGGGCGGTCGGGGATCGATTGAGCACCCAACTTCCATGGGATGCGCTCAAGGCCATCCGTGCTCTCGTCCTGCTGTCTCCGAATATCCCATTGCTCTTCATGGGAGAGGAGTATGGAGAAACGGCACCGTTCCAGTACTTCATCGAACACGGCGACCCTGACTTGGTCGAAGCGGTCAGGCAAGGCCGTCGACGAGAATTTGCGCATTTCGGCTGGAATCCGGAAGACATTCCGGACCCTCAGGACTCGGCCACCTTCGAGCGAAGTCGGCTGAATCGGGAACAGCTCGACGATCGGCAAGCAGCCCTGTTGCGATGGAGCCAAGCCCTAATCCAGGTCAGAAAAAAGGAGCCGTCGTTGGGCGCCGGAGACGGCACGATTCGGAACCATCGGGTGTGGGTGTTCGATGACGAACGGGTTTTGGTGATGCATCGTTGGACCAGAGACAATACCGCCTCGCTGGTTGTTTGTGGCTTCAATACGTCGCCGGTTACGGTACGATTGGTCGAGCCGCAAGGCACATGGTTGCGGAGGCTCGACTCCATGGCCAAAGAATTCGGTGGGAGTGGTCAAGGTTCGGTGCCGATGCAGCTCTCTATCTCACCTGAAGGAATGTCAGTGGTGATTCCCGCCTATGGTGCGGCTGTGTTTATGGCTTCCTAGTGCAGAGCAGCCTGTGACGCCGAGCGTTGAGTCTGCTCCCGTGGGATCTTTTAATGTGTGGAGGTAGGCATGCCGGATTCGTATGTGACGAGCTTCATTGAACGATGGTTCGAATGGTCGACGACGTCTGGTTTGCGAGTCCTGATCATCTCCGTCGTGATGGCTGCAGGGCTCGCCATTGTCAAACGGGCGATGAATCGATTTCAGAAAGTGTACGAGGGTACGTTGCCGACCGAGGCGCAGATCAAGCGAGCCACGACCCTGACTCATGTGATTCGTGATGTGGGTCGCGTGGTGATTCTTGCCGTAGGGGGCATGATGATCTTGTCCGAGGTCGGAATCGATTTGAAGCCGATCTTGGCAGCGGCTGGTCTTGGGGGATTGGCCATCGGCTTTGGCGCACAAAGTCTGGTGAAAGATGTGATCACGGGATTTTTTATCCTGCTCGAAGATTCGATCCGAGTTGGTGATGTCGTGGAGATTGCGGGGGTCGGAGGGGTGGTTGAGGAGGTGAAACTCAGGACTGTGACGCTGCGCGACCTGTCTGGGAATGTGCATGTGGTGCCGAACGGGGTCATCGACAAGGTCAAGAATATGACGAAGGTCTATGCCTTCTACCTCTTCGAGGTCGGGATTGCGTATCGGGAAGATGTCGACGAGGTGATGGCTGTTCTGCGTGACATCGCGGAGGAGTTGCGGCGCGATCCCCAGTTTACCGAGGATATTCTCGAGCCGTTGGAAATGTTGGGCGTCGATCAATTCGCCGATTCAGCCGTGATCATCAAGTGCCGGATCAAGACTCGGCCGATCAAACAATGGCGAGTGGGACGAGAGATGAATCGTCGAATCAAGAAGACCTTCGATGCGAAGGGGATCGAAATCCCGTTCCCGCATCAAACGATCTACTGGGGTGAGCCGAAACAGGGGACGCCGCCTCCGCTGTATGTCGCTGGAATGGAGCAGACCCAACAGGCGTCACATTGAAAGGGGTTTGCGTGGTAAGCAAGGCGAGAACAGAACGGGAACCCACGTGGGTCAGTTGGTCTGATGAAAAACTTCTGGACTTACGATTCTGTGACCTCAACGTGACTATGGAACGAAGTCAGATCACCGACCAAATCGCGCAATTATCAAAAGAATTGGGCGAGCGAGGCCTCCTCTTTCGCCCGCATTTCTGGCTTTCGAACGAGTGGTTCACTCCGGATGGAGTTCCCGGCATTGCCGTTCCCTTTTACCTGGCACACCCACGGCTAGCTCAACTGGAACTGTCGCAGATGTTGGAAGTGGAGGGGGGAACGCCTGAATGGTGCATGCGCATTCTTCGGCACGAGGCCGGGCATGCGCTGGAAAATGCCTATGGGATCCGTCGCCGTCGTGATAGGCAGGCGATCTTCGGAAGGTCGACCCAACCTTATCCAAAGTTTTACACCCCGAAACCCTACAGCAAGAGCTATGTCCTTCATTTGGATATGTGGTATGCGCAGAGCCATCCAGACGAAGATTTTGCGGAGACCTTTGCGGTGTGGCTGAATCCACAGTCCTTGTGGAGGGAACGGTATGCCGGTTGGCCGGCGCTGAAGAAATTGGAATACATGGACCGGTTGATGGACTTGTTGGTCGATGCACGACCGATGGTCACGACCAAGCAACATGTGGACTCGCTGCCTCGCCTACGCCGGACCTTGCGGAAACACTACGAGCAGAAGCACGCCCACTATGGAACGCCTCATCCGACATTCTACGATCGTGATTTGCGGCGGATTTTTTCTGCTGCCTCTGAGCATCGGGCTAATCTTTCGGCGGTGCAGTTTCTCACGCGTATTCGCCGGGATGTCAGTCGAGAGGTGGCGGCTTGGACCGGAGAATACCAATACACGATCGACCGCGTGTTCGAGGATATCGTGACACGCTGTCGCGAACAGCGTCTCCGGCTGGCCATCCCGGAGGGGAAGGCCACGCTTGATGTCACGATCCTTCTCACGGTGCAAACGATGAACTATCTGCACAGCGGGCATCACCGGGTGGCGTTATGAAACCCTTGCGTGTCCTCGTCCTGGTCCACGAAGATCTCCTTCCGCCGGATACCGTCGAGGGGGTGGACCTCAGCACGGCTGAATGGAGGACGGAATACGAAGTCGTCCATACGCTTCGAGAGATCGGACATGAGGTGCGTCCGCTTGGCGTCCAACATGAACTCGCCGTGATCCGCCAAACCGTGGATGACTGGAAGCCTCACATCGCCTTCAATTTGCTGGAGGAGTTCAGCGGGGTGGCCATCTATGATCAGAACGTGGTGTCGTACCTCGAATTACTGAAGGTGCCGTATACGGGGTGCAATCCAAGAGGATTGATGTTGGCCCGCGACAAAGGATTGGCCAAAAAAATTCTCTATTATCACCGAATTCCGATTCCGGAGTTCATCACGGTCCCATTAGGTCGTTCGGTTAAGAGACCAAAAGAGCTAGCATTCCCCTTGATCGTGAAATCCGTCTCGGAAGAAGCCTCGCTGGGAATTTCCCAGGCCTCGATCGTGGATGATGACGACAAGTTACAAGAGCGGGTCAGGTTCATCCATCAGAGCCTCGGTACTGGTGCATTAGTGGAACGGTACATCGAGGGACGCGAATTGTATGTCGGCGTGATGGGTAATCACCGGCTGCAAGTGTTCCCTCTATGGGAGCTCGATATGAGCCGACTACCGGAGGAAGCAAGCAAGATTGCTACAGCGAGGGTGAAGTGGAGCCGAGCCTACCAGCAGAAATACGGTCTTCGCTCGAATGCAGCTGGTGATCTGACAGAATCGCAACGACAGGTCTTTCAGAGTCTCGCCAAGCGTGTCTACCGCAGCCTGGGGCTCAGCGGGTATGCGAGGGTTGATTTTCGACTTGATCCGGCGGGACAGGTCTATGTGCTCGAAGCGAACCCAAACCCGCATATTGCAACAGTCGAGGACTTTGCTTCGTCAGCCGTTAGCGCGGGCCTTCCCTACTCCGCGCTGCTGCAGAGAATCCTTGATCTGGGGCTGCGTTGGCATCCGCACGTCACACCTTCCGACAGAACGACTCCGGTTCCGAGCCGAGTTGGCGAAGGACAGGACGTGCCGGTCATCCCGCCTTGAAGTACAGGACCGATACGGGAGGGAGCGTCAAGACGACGGAGTTGGGAAAGCCGTGGGATGCGATCGGTTCAGCCGTCACGCCGCCTCCGTTGCCAAGGTTACTCCCTCCATAGAGTTCCGCGTCACTATTCAGCAGCTCGCGGTACCAACCGAGCATCGGGACGCCGATGCGGTATCCATGGCGTGGGACTGGTGTGAAGTTGCACACGCAGACGATCTGATTATTAGGATCTTTGGCTTTGCGGAGAAAGGAGATGACAGAATTTTCCGTGTCGTTGATGTCGATCCACTGGAATCCGGTCCAATCGTAGTCGACCTCGTAGAGCGCGGGTTCGGTCCGATACAGCCAATTGAGGTCATGGACGAACCGCTGTAACCCCAGGTGCGGCTCGTACTGGCAGAGATGCCACTGTAGACCATCGTCATGGTTCCATTCCCACCACTGACCGAACTCACCGCCCATGAACAGCATATTCTTGCCGGGATGCCCGTACATGTACCCATAGAGCGCACGCAGGTTTGCGAAACGTTGCCACTCATCTCCGGGCATCTTGTCGAGCAGGGCCTTTTTCCCGTGCACCACTTCGTCGTGGGATAGCACAAGAATGAAGTTTTCATGGAAGGCATACAGTAATCCAAACGTGATCTGATTCTGATGGTGTTTGCGATGGACGGGATCCTTTTCGAAATAATCCAGCATGTCGTGCATCCAACCCATATTCCACTTGAACGTGAAGCCCAAGCCTCCTGTATAGGTGGGTTTTGACACACCCGGCCATGCCGTCGACTCTTCAGCAATCGTGACTGCGCCAGGATGTTCCTGATGGACAAGCACGTTCAATTCCTTGAGGAAAGAGACGGCCGCGAGGTTTTCGTTCCCTCCAAACTGGTTGGGGATCCATTCGCCGGCTTTTCTTCCATAATCTAGGTACAGCATTGAGGCGACTGCATCCACGCGAAGACCGTCGATGTGATACTTGTCCAACCAGAAGAGCGCACTGTTCTGGAGAAAATTCTTCACCTCCACGCGGCCGTAGTTGAAGATGCGGCTCTTCCATTCCGGATGATAGCCGAGGCGCTCGTCCTCGTGGTCGTAGAGATGTGTGCCGTCGAACCAGGCCAAGCCATAGGCATCGTCGGGGAAATGCGCCGGTGCCCAATCCATGATGATGCCGATTCCCGCTTGATGCGCGGCATCGACGAAGGCCATGAAGTCTTCAGGTGAGCCGAATCGGCTGGTGGCGGCAAAGTAGCCGGTGGCCTGGTAGCCCCACGATCCGTCGAAAGGATGCTCGGTAACGGGCATGAGTTCAATGTGGGTGTAGCCCATATATTTGACATAGTGAATGAGTTTGTCGGCCAGTTCGCGATAGGTCAGCCAGCGATTCTCCTCTTCGGGCACCCGCATCCAGGATCCCAGATGCACCTCGTAGATGGACATGGGGGCGGTCAGCGGATCACGTGTGGCGCGGGCGTCCATCCACGCCCGGTCGTTCCATCGGTAGGTGGACAGATTGTGAACGATGGATGCGGTACGAGGACGCAGTTCAGCCGAGAATGCGTAGGGGTCGGCCTTGGTGAAGGGGGCAGTGGCATGGTGGGAGCGGATTTCGTACTTATAAATCGTTCCTTCAGGAATATCGGGGACGAACAATTCCCAGAGACCGGTCGATCCACGCCCGATCATCTGATGGCAGCGACCGTCCCAATGATTGAAGCCGCCGACGACACTGACTCGCATGGCGTTCGGAGCCCAGACGACGAAATGAACCCCGGCAACCCCGTCGACGGTTGTGAGATGGGCCCCCAATCTCTCGTAGCCTTTGAACAGTTTTCCTTCTGAAAACAGGTGGAGATCATGGTCCGTGATCAACGGAGGGAAGGCATAGGGATCATGGCGTTCCGTGACGGTTCCTTGAGAACCGGTGACTCGGACTCGGTAGTTCACCGTGCTCTTCGGTGAGTCCAAGACCGCCTCGTACAACCCTGATTCGTGGATGCGGTTCATCGGTATGGGTTTGCGGCCAGGCGTATCAGGAATAATCTGTGCTTCGCTCGCATCAGGTGCGTAGGCCCGAACTGACAAAGCCTCCCTCCCGTTTATGGTTGTGCGATGAGGGCCCAGCAACTCACGCGGATCCCAATGTTCTGCATTGACGAGTCGTTCGATATGTTCGAGCTGCACCATAGATCTCACCCTCCTTGGCCACTGTTAAGTGATGCCTATCCTAAGCCAGTCGCTCATGCTAAGAAAGGGGGGGGAGCTAAGAAGACAAAGGAGCAACCTGTATATGAAATCGCCGAAAATTGAGCAGGGACGGCAACCTCGCCGACGGACAGAGACGCAAGCGAAGAGTCAGGGGACCGACGGGCGGCTCCGCCAATTGGCAGCCCAATTCGGGGTGGCGACTTCCTATGTGGATGAAGGAGGAGTCCGACGCCAGGTGAGCGAGAAGAGCCTTCGCCAAGTTCTCTCGGTGATGGGTGTGGAAGCGTGGAACTCGCTGCAACTGAGCGAGAGGATGCGCGAGATTCGTTCGGAACGTTGGCGTGAAATGTTGGATCCTGTGATGGTCGTGAGGGTGGATCGACTACCCCGCACGTTTCCCGTCCGGTTGCCTGTGGCAGCCGATCAATTGAGGCGAATCACGCTCGTGTGGAGACTGAGGAAGGAACAGGGTGGGGTGCTGACCGGGCGGGTTGTCGGACGAGGGGTGAACATTCTCGGCAAGGCGATGCTCTATGGCCTTCGACATTGTGAAGTGGCGTTGCCGTTTTCCCGCAAACTGCCACTCGGCTACCATTCGCTGGTTGTGGAAGCCTCGGGACCGGGGATCAACCGGCGTGCTGAGATGACGGTCATTGTTGTGCCGGACCGTTGCTTCCTCCCTCCCGCGATGATGAAGTCCCGTCGGATCTGGGGACTTACGATCCAACTCTACGGCCTCCGCAGCGCCAAGAACTGGGGCATCGGGGATTTTCGGGATCTCAAAGAGATGATTCAGTGGGCCGGGAATGATCTTGGCGCGGACCTGCTGGGAGTAAATCCGCTTCACGCCTTACCGCCTGGGCAAGTCAGCCCCTATTCGCCCTCCAGCCGGCTCTTTCATCATTCGCTCTACCTGGATATTGAAGGGATTCCAGAATTTCGAGACACACCCTCCGTCCAAAAGAAAGTCAGGGCACCGGCCTTTCAAGCCAAACTCACATCGCTGCGCCGGAGCCAGACGGTACAGCATGAAGCTGTTGAGCGGATCAAACGGCAGATGCTGGAAGAGCTCTTTCGCCTGTTCCAGCGGCACCATCTTGCGCGAAAAACCGCCAGAGCTCGTGCCTTTCTCCGGTTCGTTCGGAATGAAGGGGAGGCGCTGCAGCGGTTCGCACTCTTTCGGACGTTAGAGGAGAAGATGTCACATCGCGGGAACGTTGCCGGAACCAATTCGAAAGGGTGGCGTTCCTGGCCGGTAGAATACCAGCATCCTGAGTCCCCGGCGGTCAAACAGGCTGCGAGTCGTTATCAGAACCGCCTGCAGTTCTTCCAGTACGTCGAATGGCACTGCCAGCAACAATTCCAGGCTGTCCAATCGGCGGCGAAGCGCTCAGGCATGGCCATCGGGCTCTATAAGGACATGGCGGTGGGAATCGATCCGGGCGGGGCGGATTCCTGGGCGTTTCAGGACCAATTGGTGGCTGCCGCTTCGGTCGGGACCCCACCGGAACTGTTTTCTCCCAATGGGCAACGGTGGAATCTGTCCCCGTTTCATCCAAGTCGGATTCGCAAGGACGGGTATCGTTTGTTTGCGGATTGTTATCGTCGGGCGATGCAGGCTTGTGGGCTGATCAGAATCGATCATGCCATGGGCCTATTCCGTCTCTTCTGGATTCCAGAAGGACATGTACCGGCCGAAGGGACGTATGTGCGATATCCCGCGGAGGATCTCTTGGGTATCTTAGCGCTCGAAAGCCAAAGAGAGCGAGTGATGGTCATTGGAGAGGATCTGGGAACGGTGACCCCATCGATCCGGACTCGGTTGATGGCGGGGGGCTTACTGTCGTACCGGCTCTTGCTCTTTGAACAAACCGCACGTGGACAGTTTGCAAAACCATCTCGGTTTCCGCAGGCCGCCGCCGCGTCCGTGACGACCCACGACCTGCCGACATTGCGAGGATTTTGGATCGGTCGTGACATCGAGTTGAAGGTTCAACTTGGTCTCTATCGAGACCCGAAATGGCTCAGTCGCGACAGGGTTGCCCGTGCCCGGGACAAGCAAGCGCTGCTGGACGCCTTGGCGAAAGAACGGCTACTGCCGGAGGGCTGTCCGCGAGCAGCCGAGGGGATCCCACAATTGACCGATGAGCTCTGTCGGGCTGTCTATGCCTATGTGGCGCGTACACCAAGTCGAATCGTGTTGATCTCTTTGGAAGACCTGTTGGGGGATATCGAGACGCCGAACGTTCCGGGTGAGCACGCGTATCCGTCGTGGCGGATCAAAGCCGGTCCTCCCGGCAGCACATGGGAGGACTGGACGAAGCTCGATCGGGTGCCTATGATGGCACAAACCATCAGTTCTGAAAGAACTTGAGCTTGAGCAGGTCGCTTCTCCCTGTAGGTACGGTCGCAATATCTGATCGGAAGTCATCCTCATGAGTGAAGAGGGGAAGAAGACGCTCGACTCGACCGCTCGCCTGGCGACACTCATTTTTCTGGTCGGCTTAGGCTATTTGCTCTTTGCCACGTTTCGGCCCTATTTTCCCGCGCTGATCTGGTCTGCCGTTCTATCCTACGGGCTCTATCCGCAGTATTGCAAAATCGTGAAGTTGACCGGTGACCGCCGCTCGCTGAGCGCGTTGGTCATGAGTGTCGCAGTCACGATCGGCGTGATCCTCCCTCTGGCGTATCTGTCATTCCTGATCGGAAAAGAATTGGCACGGACCTACTTGACGGTCGTCTCAGCCTTGGAACAGGGACCGGGAGTGATCGATCAATGGCGCGTCCATCCCTGGGCGACGGTGATCTTAGAGCAGCTTCAGGAATTCCAACGGATGACCGGCACCGATTTGCGTTCCGTCTTAGTCGATAACTTGGCTCAACTCGGGAGTGCGCTCGTGGAACAATTGACCCAGGTTGCAAAGAATGTGCTGGTCGCCTTGATGGAGCTCAGCATCATCCTGCTCTGCACCTTTTACTTTTTCCGCGACGGTAAGAGCATGGTGGATTCATTGAGAGTTGTTCTGCCTCTCGATGAACCGCATCAACAGTTGGTCGTCCACCGATTCGGCGAGGTGGTGAGGGGCGCCGTCCTCGGCAACACGCTCGTGGCTGCACTCGAAGGCATCGTCGGTGGCCTCGCATTTTGGTTTGCCGGGATTCCGGTCCCTCTGCTGTGGGGTGCCGTGATGGGGATCCTGGCGTATTTGCCTCTCGTCGGAGCCGGGATCGTGTGGTTGCCGGTCGCCCTGTACTCATTCATCCAGGGCGACGTTGCAGCCGGGGTGATCCTTTGTGTCTCAGGAGTCATCATCGCTGTCCTCGATTATGTGGTTCGGACCATCGTCGTCGGCGAAGCCTCGAAGTTACATACGATGTTGACGTTCTTTGCGGTCTTAGGTGGCATCCAGTTCTTTGGGCTCGTGGGCATCGTGGCCGGCCCCCTCGTCGTTGCCGTTAGCTTTGCCCTTCTGGATAGCTATCGAACGCAACGGGCCGGCGTGGTGTTCGGAAGCTTCGAGCCATGATCCCATCGTGGCGCCAGTGGGCCGGTCATGTCTGGGGATTCTTCCGATCCGTCGTGGAGAAGTTCTTAGCGGACAACGGGTTCTTTCTCACCAGCGCCCTCGCCTTTAACCTGCTTCTGTATTTCGTCCCGCTGTCGCTGTTGATGGTTTCGATGCTCGGGTACACGGTGCTGGATTCCGAGCGCGCGATGAACGAAGTCCGGTCGGTGTTGCGGGCCTTTCTTCCCCAGTCACAGCAGGCGCTGGCAGAAAACTTGGCGGCGGTCGTCACCGGTCGTGGGCTGCTGGGCCTCGTCGGGGTCGCCTCGTTTATCGTGTTCAGCAGTTTTCTCTTCGGGTCGGTCCGGATCGTGCTCAATCAGGTGTTTCGTGCGCAGCAGACCCGCACGTTCATCAGGGGGATCGGGATTGATCTGCTCATCACACTGCTGGTCGCCGTGTTGCTGCTTGTCGTCGTGCTTAATACATCGTTCGTGACAATTGTGTGGACGTTCGCGGAGAGCTACCCATCGTTGACGCCGGTGTTCATCCCTGCGTTGACGGTGCTGGACCGAGTTCTCGGATTTGTTGGGACGGTGACGCTGTTCTATGTGTTGTATCGTGTGGCTCCCGCGATTACGCTGTGCTCGGAAGCGCTGCTGGTTGGTGCCTTGAGCGCGACATTGTTGTTCCAGTTGGCACGCTGGGGATTTGCCTGGTATGTCTCCATGGCCCAAGAGTCCCTCGTGTTGTACGGCACCCTGGGCGGCCTAATGTTCTTCTTCATGTGGCTCTACTATGCCTCTCTCGTCTTTATTCTTGGAGCAGAAGTCGCCTGGTTCTGGGCCATGCGATCGGATGCGCGTAAAGAGATCTCGCCTGCATGATTCCCGACGGTGACAGGGGTTTCACTGAGCCTGAGCTGATCTACGATTAATACAGGATGCGCAGGTGACGGAGCCTTAGGATTACGGCATGTCACGGACGCGCCGCTCCAAGGCGGCAATCCGTTTTCGTTCCTCCTCCAAGGTCGCGAGCAGCGCACGGGTTTCGCGCGTGTGACGCCAACGCGTCCCGAGTGAGGCGAGGGCACTGAGTGCGGCTCCAATGGCGGTCGAGGAGAGAATCACCAGGACCAAAGAGGTTTCGTGCTCCCAGAAGAGAAACTGAACCGTTACGGGGAATGTGTTTTGTAGTGCGAAGACGGCAATGAGAATCGCCAGACCGAGTGCCACAAATAGAGAAGTCATGATGTCATACCCTCGTAAATCGGCCTAGGCTAACCTCCGGGCCAACTGGTTGAAATGCGTCGCCCTGCTGACACCAGTTTTGGCAGCTAGCCTGCCAATATTGCCCGAGTGATGGATGGTACGCAAGTTGTATCTCCTTCAGTAATGAGTCGAGAGGGCTCACAGAATGCTCAATTTTTCCACAATGTCAGTTTGTATCCTGCCCCTAAAAGCCACATGAGTGCCGAAGTGCCTACGATACGAACATGAAGGCGGGAGCGTGAAGTTTCTTCCGAGGATTGACAGATAATGTTAGGTATGCGATAAATAAGTGACCAATGGGTCATGTATGGGCAGAAGGTCATATTATTACCATAGCGCCTTGGGGGGGAGGTGATTCTTGGTGGTGATTAGTCAGGTCAAATAGCGTCTGTCTGGCGGTTTAGATTGGGAGAAAGAGAGGAAGGTGCGGTTTACGGGCTCAAAATGGTGAAAACGAAAAGGAGTTCTCTTATGAGGAATGTTATTGGGCCAACCGTGGTCATTGTCCTGTCGTTCATTGCGATCGGCTGCGCCTCGAGTGTCACGCCGGTGACCCCGGCAGAACTGGCAGAAACCGAAGCGACTATCCGGAGTGCTGAATCGGCCGGGGCTTTTGATCGTGCTCCGGATCTGCTGCAGAAATCCCGGCAGGCACTCGGTGCGGCACAGCAGGCTTCGGGGAAGGGCGATCACGCGGTGGCGCGGGAACGGCTTCTGGAAACGACCACCTACGCCGAAGCGGCGCGCACCCGGGCTGAAGCCGAACAGAAGAAAGGTGAGTCCGCCATGCTGCGCCAGCAAGCGGACGAATTGGAGGCCAAAGCCACAGAGCTGAAGAAAAAGTTAAAAAATCCGTAGCCTGAGTCTGCCATGAAGTCTGAGAGAGGACGAATAGGTGAGAAAAAAGGAGATGCGACTATGCACGATAGAATTTGGGGTGTAAGCGGTGTTCTCTTGGGTGTTTTGATTATCACTGCCTGTGCGACTCCCGGCCCACCACCCAACGAGCTTGTCGAGGCACGCCTGGCTCTCCAAGATGCCAAGGCTGCGAATGCGGACACACGCGCGACACGTTCATACGACTCCGCAGCAGCCAACCTGGATATTGCCAACAAGTCATGGGACAAAGACCATGATGAGGCGGCCATCCTTCACCAGGCAAGGTTGGCGGAAGCGGAGGCGAGGAAGGCGCAGTACGCAGCAGAAACTCAGGCGGCCGAGGAAGCCATCCGTCGTGAAACGAATCGGAAGAACCGGCATGAATTGGCGTTGCGTGATGCCGAGCTGATCCTGCTCAGGCAAAAAGAGCAGGAAGCGGAGCTTGAACGGATGAAGACTTTGTCCCAAGAGCAGGAACAGGCTCTGCAGAATGCGAAAGCAAAGCTGGCTGCTGAACGGGCTCGCGCGGAGCAGGAGGTCGCACGACTTCGCGAGGAACAGGAAAAACTTGCATTAGACGAACAGGGAAAACTTGCAGCACTGGCGGCTGAGCAAGCTCGTGCTGAACAGGCTGAACGTGAGCTCGCACGGCTTCGCGCGGAGCATGAAAAATCGAAAGCGGAGTTGACGGCGACGTTGTCCCGTTTGGCAAAGGTGCGCGAGGACGCCCGTGGAGTGATCGTGACGTTACCCGGGAACATCTATTTCAACTTTAACAAGGCGGACGTGAAGCCGGCGATGCAAATGCAGCTGACAAAAATCGCAAAGGCTCTGGCTGCCGTACCGGACCAAACTCTGCTGATTGAGGGCCATACAGATTCCATTGGGTCGAACGAGTACAATCTGTCCCTCTCTGAGTCGCGTGCGCAATCGGTTCAAAAGATTCTTCTCGACGGAGGGATTGCGGCCGAGCGGATGGAAATCAAGGGGTATGGGGAAAGCAAACCCATCGCGGACAATGCCACGCCATCCGGTCAGGCTCAAAATCGCCGGGTTGAGATCGTGCTGATACCGACAAAACAGTGAGTGTTGGATGCCAAGAACTGTTGAGCGGAACATATCTCAACCTAGGTGTGCCCTAGCCTGGTAGGCAAGTCGGTCGCCACCAGCTCGACGTAAGAGTCAGCAGTCTGGTGGCGACCCTTGAAATTTTGTCAATTGGTGCATGGCGAACGCTCTCCGTTGACCCCGCCAAAGGCTGTCCAGGCTCGCCAGCCTGATTACCAAGGTGTCTGACGAGGCCTCCTCCATTTCCTCGCTGGTGACGTGACTCGCATCATTTTCAAGCACCATTGATTACCTTGATTTTGTGCTGGAATGGCTTGACAGGCGGTAATGGCGAGTGCTATGAATGACTGAGCAGTCACTTATGGATTAATAGTCATAAGTGACTTAGTGGGATTAGTTGAGGTGATATAAGTGTTGATGGCGATGGTCGGGACAAGCGGCGATCAACAGGGGAGAAGATCTGGTAACCGTCGAAAGTCGGAAGAGAAGGTAGTTCGTGCATTAGGCGTCAATCCGGTTTTACCAGAGAGTGTCAAGAGGGACCGAGATCCCATGAACGCAGAGAGCCATCGACAGGAAGGGAGGCGACATCGGAAGCTCTTGGTGTGGGACCAGGATGGATATTGCCACGAGGGAACAACAGGGTGTATCGGGCGCGCAATGATCTTTATTGAGTCGACGTGGATGGCGCCCGTTGGTTCGGAAGTTACCATCAGTCTCGTTCCGGAAGAAGAGGATGCGGTGGGTCATGAGCTCACTCGAGGAATGGTGGTGTGGCACTGTCCATTAGCCGACGAATTTAGGAATCAGGCGGGGTTCGGGGTTCTCTTTCAGCGGCAGTGTCCACAATTACCTAGTCCGGAGCCGCCGACTGGATCAAAAGAGAGTGTATGAGGACGATACGCGGACCTATCACACAAGTCAGACGTCATGAGGGAAAAATTGGTCGTGCATGGCGAAGAACCTCTCGATCGATAGCCCCGATGATAGGGAAGTGTGGAGTATCGTCTGAACGGGAGCTCGCGTACGGCGCCACAGCTACGAGAGTCAAGAAGGGGTGAGATAAATCAGGGCCACAGTATTGTTACCCAATGAAAGGGGGGTGCACGATGGAAAACGGACGGTATGGGGCGATGGGGTTACTGTTGACATTTATGGCGGGGTGCGTGGTCGGTGGGACTGCAGGGTTACTGTATGCTCCTCAGTCAGGCACTCGAACCCGTCGTCGAATTGCGGATTTTGCCGAGGATGTCCGGGATAAAGCGGGAGATGTCACAGAGCAGGCGACCGAGAAGTTTCAGAAAGCCACGGAGCAAGCGACGGAAAAGTTCCAGAAGGCCACCGAACAGGCAACGGAGAAATTCCAAAAAGCTATTGAACGGGGCCGCAACCTCGTCAACGTATGAGTTCAGTATTGAAAGTTGACGCTCTCTTGGCAAGTGGATAGGTCAAGAGTTCGAAGGAGGACGGCTTATGAGATGCCAACGTTGCAGGGGATGTTTAATTCGGGATTCTTTCGAGGATCTGCGGGATGACACCGGACACCTCCAATTTGAAGGGTGGCGGTGTATTAATTGCGGCGAAGTCGTCGATCCCGTGGTGCTCACGCACCGGGCGGCTGTTCCGCCCAAACCCTATCGAGGGCAAACGAGGGATCGCCGTACGTGGGAGCGAATTGTGCCTGGCATGTTTGAACGGTGCCCAGCTGCGTGAAGCCGGTGTACGGAGCGAATATGGGAAGCCACGATGCGTAGGGCAGTCAGGTTTTCCTCGATTCCATGTGACAACAGAAGGCTGTAACCATACTGTGAGGTGAAAGAAGAAGGTCTAGAAGTACATGACGGTTGCGAGCGAAAGGAGGGAACGAATGACCATCCCAACTCCAGAAAAATGGAAGATGCGAAAGGACGTGGATGTCATTCCTCACCTCTGGTCGATAGTCTTGGCCGGTGGAGAGGGAACGAGGTTGGCTCCGATGATCAAGCAGTGGCTCGGAGAGGATCGTCCGAAACAATATTGCACCTTTACCGGGACAAGATCCATGCTGCAACATACGGTGGATCGGGCGGACACCCTCGCGGATCCAGCGCAGAGGGTGACTGTCGTCGGTGCGAGTCACGAAGAAACCGCACGCAGTCAATTGCATGGTCGAGGTGGGGTTCTTGTGGTGCAACCAGCTAATTGTGATACCGCACCAGGAGTTTTTCTGCCTCTCACCTATGTTCGAGCTGCCGATCCCGACGCGACCGTCGCGATCTATCCATCTGACCACTTCGTTCACCCTGAGGGGCAATTGGTTGAGGCGGTCAGGCATGCCGTCCGTGCGATCGATTTGCTGGAGGATCGGTTGATTCTCTTGGGCATCCAGCCCGATGGAGTCGATCTGGACTATGGGTATATCCAGCTGGATCGGTATGTGGGGGGGTACGGATCCCATTCCCTATGGCACGTGGGGCGGTTTGTTGAGAAACCGAAACGACACCTGGCCAAGACATTGGTGCAGGGACAGGTGCTTTGGAACACGATGATCATTGTGGCAAAAGTCAAAACCCTCTGGAAGTTGGGAACAAAAGTCTTGCCGTCGATGATGAACCTGTTTGAAACCCTCCTGCCGACTGTCGGTGGGGCGAAGGAAGCGCAGGTACTGAAACAGCTCTATGAAGTGATGCCGAAACAGAACTTCTCGATGGATTTTCTCGAGCATGTGTTCAACAAGGCGTCGGTGCTGGATGTCAAGAACGTGCTCTGGTGTGATTGGGGGAGGCCGAAACGGATTGCCCAGGGGCTACGTAAAATCGGGAAGGTTCCGGCGTTTCCGAGCGAATTGGTGGGGGTTGCATAAGGCGCATTGAACGTGAAAAATGGGGTCGTTCAGAAAGCGACGTGCAGACCCTCGCGATCACTCGGTGCAAAATGAATCGCAATGCAGGGATGCTAAGGAGGAATGAATGAAAGAGCCAGTGAAGAAAAAGTCTTCTTCGCCTCGCCCTACCCGTGCACCAAAAGGACCCAAGAAAGAATCGGTCTTGTTTGAATACTTCGATCCATCGGCCAACGTGGTGGCCGTGGTGGGTGACTTCAATCAGTGGAACCCAGAGGGGAAGCCGATGAAACGAGATGCCGGTGGTCTCTGGACGCTCAAGATCTCGTTGCCCCCTGGTACCTACCAATACAAGTTCGTGGTCAACGGAGAGCGATGGGAAGAAGATCCGCTCAACCTCCAACGAGTCATGAACGAGCATGGCACTTTCAATTCCATACGCAGCGTCGGGATCAATGTCGACGAGGGTGCGAGGCCGGTTCCATAGGGAGGTGAAGAGGACGACGATGGGCACACCAGCTAAAGCCTCGCTCTCGCGGGTCGAGCGACGAAAGGCCAGAACAAACAGGCGGCTCTTGGAAGTCGCACGGCGGTTGTTTTCCGAAAAGGGAATCTATTGGGCGAAGATCGAAGACATCACGGAATTAGCCGATCAGGGGAAGGGGACTTTCTACAAGTACTTTGATTCCAAAGAAGCGATCATTTGCGCCTTACTCAAAGAAGGATTGGATAAATTGACGTCCAAGACGGAGGAGGCGGTTCAGTTGGTCGCAGCAGGACCGAAGATTCTTTCGGCGGCCATTGAGGCGCGAGTGGATTTCTTCCTGAGTTGCCCTGAGTATTTACTGTTTTTTCACCAGGTCAGAGGTCTGATGCAGCTTCAGGTTGGTGTGGCGAATGATTTGCTGGCGATCTACAACGCTCACTTGGACCGACTTGCGGCGCTTGTCAAACCGGCCATGAGCGTTGATCAGCTTGGGAGCGCACAGGATATCGCCAGGGCGATGGCAGCCTATACATCGGGAGTGTTGACCTACGATGTGTTGTTCGAAGGTCAGGAATCCACCGAGCGCAGACGCAACTATTTCGTGAACATACTCGATCGGAGCCTTCAGCCGCTGCTGAACGCCGGCAATGGATCTCGGTGAGCCACGAACGACCATGAATATCTGTAACGATCCAGCAGAGAGCACTCACGCGATCACACCGGAATGGCCTCTGCGGTGGAACCTGCTTGCGGAAAGTCTGTGAAGAGCGCAGTATGACGAGGGGAAGGGGAAAACCGATTTGAGTAGCGCGGGAAAGCGCGTATTGGCGATCGTGATGGCCGGAGGCAAAGGCGAACGTCTCATGCCGCTGACGGAAGTCCGGAGCAAGCCGGCAGTGCCGTTCGGAGGAAAGTATCGTATCGTCGACTTCGTCCTGAGCAACTTTTTGAACTCCGATATCATGGCGATGTACGTGCTGGTGCAGTACCGGTCCCAATCGCTGATCGAACATCTGCGACGAGCGTGGCGGATCGGAGGACGCATCAAGCAGCAGTTCATCACGGTCGTCCCTCCGCAAATGAAGGCCGGTGGAGGCTGGTACGAAGGTACCGCCGACGCGGTCTTTCATAATCTGAATCTCATCGAAGATTTTGCGCCGGACCTCGTGGTCGTGTTTGGTGCGGACCATATCTATCGCATGGATATCGCGCAGATGGTGCGGTTCCATCAAGAACGACATGCAGATGTGACGGTCGCGGCCAGGCCCGTCCCGCTCCATGCCGCGCGGGGCTTTGGAATAGTTGAGACTGATGCGGATGATCGAATCGTGGGGTTTTCAGAAAAACCCAAACATCCTAAGCCGATGCCTCATGATCCGGAGCACGCCTTTTCATCGATGGGGAACTATATCTTTGAGACGGATGTCTTGCTGAAGGTGCTGTCCGAGGACGCCCGAAAAGGCGGATCCCACGACTTCGGTCGCGATGTGATTCCGAGAATCATGAAAAAGAATCAGGTGGTGGCCTATAATTTCATGCAGAATGTCGTGCCGGGCCTGAAACCCTATGAGGAGCGGGGATATTGGCGTGATGTCGGCACATTGGAGGCTTACTGGCAGGCGCATATGGATATTCTGGGAGGATGTCCGATTTTCGACCTGCGGAATGGAGAGTGGCCCATCTTGACCGACACGTTCGACGGTCCGACTGCGAGTTTAGCGAAGGCCTATGTTGAGGATTCCATGATCGGGCAGGGGAGTCAGATCCTCGACGCTGAAATTACGCGATCGGTCATCGGTCGTAATGTGCGCATTGAGCCAGGCACCAAGATAGAAGAGTGCATCATCCTTGATGGATCAATTGTCGGCGCCAAGTCGCATCTGCGGCGGGTGGTGGCAGACCGGTTCAACGTGATCCCCGAAGGATCCGAGATGGGATTGAATTCGGCAGTGGATCGCAAACGCTATCATGTCTCACGGTCCAACCTCGTCGTGTTGCCCAGACAATTCCGTGGCATCTCACACGATCGACCAAGAAAGAGTTAGGCAGAGGAAGGAACATCATGAAGAAGCGCAAGCTGAACCTAAACAAGCCGGTGAAGATGCTGACCCTTGTTGCCAACCCAGATTCGTCACTCAGGCCAGCCAGCACGGAACTGGTTCCGCTAGGGGCTCGGGTGCATCTGTCATCCAGCCGTGCAGGGCGTCTCGCGCGGGCCTGTTCCCAACAAGCGGCCGTCATGGTCTACTGGTTGCGCGGAGCGTCTCTGAGGGCAGCGGAAGTGGGTGGAGTGATTCGAGAGGGAGTGACGAGGGCTATCCAGCGGATTCGACCCCGATCTGAGACCCCTGATGGGCACTTACAGATCGCAGCGCCCGCTACTCTGGAGGCGGTACCACATGAGACCGATCTCGCTCACGAGGTTCGCATGTTACGGGCGCAAGTGCAGACGCAGAACAAGATCTTGGCGGAGTTGACCTATGTTTTGATGGACGAGCGGAAACGAGTGCGCGAGTCGGATCAGCTTGTCGGCCAGTATGACCGGCGAAGCGAAAACAAATTATTGCAGGTCCTGCAGGCGAATATGGGCGACGGCGGGAACTGGGAGCATTCAAAACCGACAAGTGCCCGCGTGGACGCCGACTAGGTATTTCTTCGTCATTTCATTCGAACCTTGGGGGTGTTGCTCAGCGTGATGCACCGTGCGTCGTGCATCCTGTCCATATCGATTATGATGCCACGCATACCAGTCGCCACCTACCGCATACAGCTTAATCGGACATTCCGCTTCCAAGATGCGACGCAACTCGTTCCCTATTTGAACGACCTTGGTATTACTGATCTGTATTGTTCACCCTATTTTAGGGCCGTGCCGGGCAGCATGCATGGGTATGACGTGGTTGATCCGACGACCTTAAACCCGGAAATCGGGACCGAAGAGGATTACCACGCGATGATCGACGAGTTGCATCAACGTGGAATGGGACACGTGCTGGACGTCGTGCCGAACCATATGGGCATCACCCAACAGATCAACGCCTGGTGGCAGGATGTGCTTGAGAACGGGCCTAGCTCACGGTATGCGTCGTTTTTCGATATTGATTGGGACCCGCTCAAGATCGAATTGCGGAACAAGGTGCTCCTGCCGATCCTCGGTAACCAATATGGGGTCGTGCTGGAAGACCAAGAGTTACAGATAGAATATCAGGACGGACGATATATCATCCGCTATTACGAACATCGTCTCCCCGTGGCCCCCAAAGCGTCTGTTCGTATCCTATCCCATCGCCTCAAAGAGCTTGCCGACGCAGAGGGGCCCGAGAGCCCCCATGTGATGGAACTGGAGAGTATCATCACGGCCCTGACGCGGTTACCGCCGCGAGACGCCCGTGACCCAGCGGCGGTCCTCGAGCGGTATCGAGAGAAAGAAGTTGTTCGTCGCCGTCTATCGGCTTTGCTGGAAAGCAATGCGACGATCCGGAGCTTTCTGGACGAGAACGTGCGACAGATCAACGGGATTAAAGGCGATCCACACAGTTTCGACCTCCTCGACGATCTCTTGAACGATCAGGCGTACCGCCTGGCCGACTGGCGGGTGGCGGCCGAAGAGATCAACTACCGGAGGTTTTTCGATATCAACGAGCTTGCTGCGCTGAGAATGGAAAACCCGGAGGTCTTCGAAGCCACGCATCAGTTGGTCTTTCGATTGCTCAAAGAAGGAGCCGTGACCGGGCTTCGGATCGACCATGTCGATGGTCTCTACGACCCGGCCGACTATCTCCAGAAGCTTCAGGGGTGGGTGCGAAGAGAATGGCCGGAGGTCGGTGAATCCGAAAGCCGTCCGCTGTATCTGCTTGTCGAAAAGATCCTTGGCGCCAATGAACGGATTCCCGAGACCTGGACGGTTCATGGCACGACCGGCTACGAGTTTTTGGCGCTCGTGAACGGGCTCTTTGTGAATCGTGCCAATGAGCGCGCTGTCGATGCGGCCTATACTCGTTTCGTCGACAATGAAGAACCGTTCGACGAGCTGGCCTACCGATGCAAGCAGTTGATCATGAACGTCGCGATGGCGAGCGAGTTGAACGTCCTAGGCCATCAATTGAATCGGTTATCGGAACGGGATCGACGCTCTCAGGACTATACGTTGAATAGTCTCACGCATGCGATCCGGGAGATCATCGCCTGTTTCCCGGTCTACCGAACGTATATTACTGGGGCGCCGGAGGGGATACTGGATCGAGACCGGGCGTTTATTTGGCAGGCTGTGACGAGGGCCAAACGGCGCAATCCGGCGCTCAGCGGGTCGGTATTCGACTTCGTCCGTGATCTACTCTTGCAACCGGCCGATGCTCACAAGGCTCACGATGAAGAGCGGCTTCGCTTCGTCATGAAGTTTCAACAGACGACGAGTCCGGTCACGGCGAAAGGGATCGAAGATACGGCCTTCTACCGGTACCACCGGCTGGTCTCATTGAACGAAGTGGGGGCCGATCCGCAACACTTCGGCATCACGCCGACGATGGCCCATCAACAGTTGAAGGAACGGCAGGGCCGATGGCCGGCTACCCTCTCAACCACCGCCACGCATGACACCAAACGAGGTGAGGATGTCCGCATGCGAATCGCGGTGCTGTCAGAGATGCCGAAGCTCTGGAGCCAGCGAGTGACCCAGTGGAGCAAGGCGAATCGCAAGTGGAAGATGTCGGGAGAATTGGGGCTCATGCCGACCGCCCATGACGAATACCTCCTGTACCAAACCTTACTCGGCGCTTGGCCGCTGGCCCAACTCGATGAGCAACAATATGAGGGGTTTTGCGCAAGAATCCAGAACTATATGAACAAAGCGATCAGAGAAGCCAAGCTCCATACAAGTTGGATCAATCCGGATCATGAGTATGAAGAGGCCATGCGCCAGTTTGTGGCGAGAGTCCTCAATCGAGCCGACGCGAAAGACTTCCTCGATGATTTTCTTCCATTCCAGCGGAGGATCGCACAGTACGGCATCTACAACTCGCTGGCGCAACTGCTGATCAAGATCACCGCCCCCGGCGTCCCGGATTTCTACCAAGGCACGGAGTTCTGGGATCTCAATTTGGTCGACCCGGACAATCGCCGTCCCGTGGACTATGGGATGAGGCAGACTGTCTTAGCCTCGTTGCGGTCAGCCGGAGACTCTGTTCAGGACCGACAAACCCTCTTGCGCGATCTCCTGACGCATCGGGCCGACGGGCGGATCAAGCTGTGGCTCACCACAGAAGGCTTGCGGTATCGCCAAGCGCATGCGGGGTTGTTCCAACAAGGCGAGTACGTTCCGCTCCAAGTCTTTGGACCGAAGCGGGAGCACCTCTTTGCATTCGCACGCATTCATGGAGACCAGGCCGTCGTCGTCGCCGTTCCTCGCCTGCTAACCGGTGTGATCGAAGATCCTACCGAGCTCCCGGTCGGCGAGCGGGTATGGGGTGACACCAAGGTGACGATGCCATCGTGGAAAGAAGGGTCTCCTTACCGGAATGTTCTCACCGGGAAACACTTGGTCACTATTCAAGACGACGGTCGTCAGGCCGTGGGTGTGGCTGAGGTCCTGGCTGAGTGCCCGGTCGCGTTAATAGAACGGATGGCCTGATTATATTGCCAAAGGAGGTAGTCTACGTGGGGGCCAAGGCGAAATCGAAATCTGAAACGTGGTCGCCGATCATCATCGAAAAGGTGGACCCCGAGGTCGATAGTGGGCGGTATCCGATCAAGCGTGAAGTCGGAGATCGGCTCGAGGTATCCGCCGACATTTTCAAAGAAGGACATGACGTGCTGGCCGCCGTGCTTCGGTATCGGACGATCAACGAAACGACGTGGCACGAGGCGGCGATGTCGCACGTCGATAACGATCGCTGGTCCGGCCACTTCGACCTTCAGGAGAACACGCGCTATCTCTACACCATCGGAGCGTTCACCAACACATTCGAATCATGGCGCCAGGAGGTGACCAAGAAATCGCAGGCAGGTGAACGCATCGAGAGCGAGCTTCTGGAAGGACGAGCCTTGGTCGAAGGGGCGGCGAAACGGGCGACGGGACAGGATAAAGCCAGACTCAATGAATTACTGAAGCAATGGCGGTCGTCGGATACCCAGGAGGCTCAGCTCGCTGTAGCGCTCAGCGAGGAACTCGCGCAACTGGTCGAACGTCATCAAGAACGTACGGCTTGGACGGTTTACGATCGGGAGCTCAAGGTGGTGGTCGATCGCGTCCGTGCGCGCTACGGAGCTTGGTATGAAATCTTCCCCCGTTCACAGGGAACGATCCCAGGCAAGGGTTCGACGTTCCAGGAGTGTGAACAGCGATTGCCCGCGATCAAGGCCATGGGATTTGATGTGCTGTATCTCACGCCGGTCCACCCAATCGGCCGTACGAACCGCAAGGGAAAGAACAACTCCCTCATTCCGATTCCGACGGATCCTGGCAGCCCCTATGCGATTGGGAACGAACAAGGGGGCCATGATGCGGTGGAGCCGAGCCTCGGCACGATCGCAGATTTTGACCGATTCGAAAAGGCCGTCCGCGCCCAGGGTATGGAACTGGCCATGGATTTTGCCATCAATTGCTCGCCGGACCATCCCTACGTCAAAGAACATCCCGAGTGGTTTGCGCATCGTCCGGACGGGACGATCAAGTACGCGGAAAATCCACCCAAGAAGTATCAGGATATCTACAACGTCGACTTTTACTGCAAAGACTGGTTTGGGCTCTGGAACGAGATGAAGCGCGTGATTCTGTTCTGGGCTGATCACGGAGTGAAGATTTTTCGTGTCGATAATCCCCATACGAAGCCGGTGGCCTTTTGGGAATGGCTGATCCGCGAAGTGCAGGATCGTCACCCGGACGCCATCTTCTTGTCCGAAGCCTTCACCAGACCCAAAATGATGAAGGTGCTGGCGAAAGCAGGTTTTACTCAATCCTACACCTACTTCACGTGGCGCAATTTCAAACAGGAACTCACGGACTATCTGATCGAACTGTCGCGCAGTGAGATGAAGGAGTATTTCCGGCCGAATTTCTTCACAAATACACCGGACATTCTGCCGGAGATTCTTCAGCAAGGCGGCCGACCTGCGTTCAAATTCCGGCTGGTCCTTGCAGCGACGTTGTCCCCTTCCTATGGCATCTACAGCGGGTACGAGGTGTGCGAAAACCGAGCGTTGCCGGGGAAAGAGGAATATCTGGATTCGGAGAAATATGAGATTACGGTGTGGGACTGGGATCGCCCCGGCCATATCGTCGACTATGTGACGTTGCTCAATCGAATCAGGCAGGAAAATCCCGCGCTGCATGAACTGGAAAATCTGGAATTCTATGAGTCGAGCAACGATCAGGTTCTGTTCTATGGAAAAAGTACGGTCGATAAGAAGAACTCAGTGCTGGTGGCCGTTAATCTCAGCCCGTTCCAGTCTCAAGACGCCCATCTTCGGATTCCAATCGCAGCGCTCGGTATCAAGCCGGATGAAACGTATCAATTGCACAATATGATCACCGATCAGCGCGACCTCATGATAGGCGACAGTTACATCCTACGATTGGATCCGCAGGTCGAGCCGGCTGCGATTTTCGTGGTACGGCGATGGACCCATCGAGAGCAAGAGTTCGATTACTTCTTCTGAGAGGCGAGAGATGTCAGTGACGGGACAATCTCCGTGGACTGATCAGGTCCGTTCCGCGCTCGAAGCGCAGGGGCGGGGACCGGTCATCGAGTATCTCCAGCGGCAGCGATGGTTTCGCGGTAAAGGCAGGTCGGTGGCGGACGTGCGATTCGTCGATGGATTTGAGTTGTCATCTGGGACCGTCCCCCATGTGCTGGCGGTACTGCTGGTGGAATATCGAGGAGGGGGGCAAGAACGCTATGCCGCGCCGCTCTCAGTCCGACCCAGACTGGAGGGGGATGATGCCGTGGCCATCGCTGCGCTAAGCGACTCCACCGCTCAGCTATGGGTCTGTGATGCCACGCGGGACGACGATGTCTGGCGCGCCTTGTACGCCGCCGTCGGAGGGGAAAGGGAGATCATCGGGCATGCGGATTGTCTGGCAGGAAAGGTCATGCCTGGAACGCAGAAGGAATGGGCTGCACCAGTTGATCGCGTGAAAGTCCTTTCGGCTGAACAGAGCAACACCTCAGTTGTGCTTGACAGGCGGGTGATCATGAAATTGATCCGAAAGCTGGACATGGGTATTAATCCGGACGGCGAGGTCCTGGAGTTTCTCACCACGCAGACCTCCTGCCGCGACATCCCGCCGTTGCTCGGCCTCATGAATTATCACGACTGTCAAACCGAGGAGATGGCGGCTGAGGGAACCATTCTCGTGGCCCAAGGGTTTGTCCCGAACAAAGGGGATGGGTGGAACTATATCCTCTTGCGGTTGGAAGAATTGCTGAACACAGCAAAAGCACGACGTGAAATGTCCGATACCCTCTTGGGCGAGATCCGCCACCTAGGATTGGTCACAGGCAGGCTCCACCTCGCGTTGGCATCGAATGCGGAGCTGGAGGCCTTTCGCCCCGAACCGACTACGGACCAGGACGTCGAAGGGTGGCAGGGGAAGATGACGCAGTTACTTGCCGATGTCTGTCGCGATCTGCGGGGGATGCTGGTCGAGCAACAGGCGTTGATCGGACTGTCCCTCGACGAACCGGACCGTCTTGAGAGGGTCTGCCGGACTCGTTTTGAGAACCTTCACCTGTTGGCGAATGGGCACACGGCGAAGATTCGCTGTCATGGTGACTATCATCTCGGCCAGGTTCTCAAAACGGACGACGGATTCGTGGTGATTGATTTCGAGGGGGAGCCGGCGCGGCCGCTCAAAGAGCGACGAGCGAAGCACTGTCCTCTCAAGGATGTCGCGGGCATGTTGCGGTCGTTCAACTACGCTACGCATGCCGTGCTGAAACAGGGTCGGCCGTTTTCTGCCACTGATCGTGACGTCATCATGGAATGGGAGCGTGCCGCGCGTACAGCATTTCTCGATGGGTATCGCTCGGTCGCCAAACCCGATGAGGCGGCATTCCTGCCCGACACGTGGGAGGACGTGGTGCGGGTGCTTCAGGTCTATGAACTCGACAAAGCGCTGTATGAATTACAGTACGAGTTGCATAATAGGCCGGATTGGCTACCGATTCCGCTGCAAGGTATTCGAAGCCTTGCGCTGGAGGAGGTGGCGTAAGGTGATTGGGGAATCCGATGGCGTATAAACCGATCGGAGATTATGGAGTCATTGGGGACCTCCATACCGTGGCCCTGGTGGGGAAGGATGGGTCGATCGATTGGTGTTGCTTCCCTCACTTCGATTCACCCAGCTTGTTCGGCGCGTTGCTGGATGACCGGCGAGGTGGGCGGTTCCGCATAGCTCCACCCGACGATGGAAAACGACAACAACTCTATTTGCCCGAAACCAACGTGCTCTTGACCCGTTTTCTGCACCATGACGGTGTCGGCGAGGTAACGGATTTCATGCCGATCGAAGGCGATGAGCCGGGAGTGCATGCGACGCGACATCAGATTATTCGTATGGTCAAGGTGGTCAGAGGCAAAATTCGGTTTCGGTTGGAGTGTCATCCCGCGTTCAACTTCGGCCGGGATGATCATCGTGTCGCGACGCTCCAGGCCGGGGCAATCTTTCGATCGGCCTCGTTGACGATCGGATTGGTGAGTCCCGTGCCGCTGACGACGAGGCAGGGAGGCGTGGAGGCGGAGTTTGTCTTGGAAGAAGGGCAGCAGATCACCTTCGTTCTCGTGCAACTGGAGTCGGAAACGAGCGAGAGCGTCCTTGATGTCCCTCAAACGGCTGAAACTGCGTTGCGCGAGACCGTGGCCTATTGGCGGAAGTGGTTGAGCCAATGTCGCTACACCGGGAGATGGCGTGAAATGGTCCAACGCTCGGCGTTGACATTGAAGCTCCTGACCTATGCACCGACCGGTGCGATCGTCGCCGCGCCGACCACCAGCCTACCGGAATCGTTGGGTGGGGAGAGGAATTGGGACTACCGCTACACTTGGATTCGAGATGCGGCCTTCACCTTGTATGCGCTGTTGCGCCTTGGTTTTTCGAAAGAGGCCGGTCGCTTCATGCAGTGGCTCGAAGCCCGCTGTCACGATCTTAACCGTGATTGCTCCTTGCAAGTCCTTTACGGTATCGATGGGCGTCGAATTACACAGGAGGACATCCTTTCCCACTGGGAAGGGTATCAGGGCTCGTCGCCGGTCCGTATCGGCAATGGCGCGGCTTCACAACGCCAATTGGACATGTATGGCGCATTGATGGATGCAGCCTATCTCTATAATAAGCATGGATCACCCATCAGCTACGACAGCTGGATGGGACTGACGCGCCTACTGGACTACGTCTGTGCCAACTGGGACAAGCCTGATGAAGGAATCTGGGAGGTGCGAGGGGGGCAGCGTCAATTTGTGTATTCGAAAGTCATGTGCTGGGTTGCGCTCGACCGAGGCATTCGCCTTGCGGACAAGAGAGGATTTCCCGCCGATCGCGCTAAATGGATCGATGTGAGAGACCGGATTTATCGTGACGTCATGCACTATGGTTGGGATCATGAGCGCCGCTCTTTTGTGCAGGAATATGGAGGCCATGCGTTGGATGCCAGTGCGTTGATTCTGCCGCTCGTATTTTTTCTTTCGCCGACCGATCCACGTATGCAATCCACCATCAAACAGATCATATCCGACCTGGCGTCCGATGCATTGGTCTTTCGATACCTTCAGGAGGAGGCTGCTCCCGACGGCTTATCCGGCCAGGAGGGAACCTTTACACTCTGTTCATTCTGGCTGGTTGAGGCGTTGACCAGAGCTGGGCGATTGGAAGAGGCTCGACTGATTTTCGAAAAGATCTTGAGCTATGCCAGTCACTTGGGTCTCTATGCGGAAGAGTTGTCCCTGACAGGAGAACAGTTGGGCAATTTCCCACAGGCTTTCGCCCACATCGGCTTGATCAGTGCCGCCTATAACCTTGACCGAGCTCTTGGCTCACAGCGATTTCCGGCCGCGTGACGGTTCATCAAGAGGAAGAGACATCGTCTATCATGACAACAACGAGCAGTGACGGCGCATTTCGGTTCCTCGGGTGCAGCGAGATACAGGAAATTCTCGGGAAGCAGGCGGAAGATGAGCGTACCCTGGCTGAATTGTTAGAAGAGGTACCGCTCGATTCCATTTACTTTCATACCCATAGTTTTTTCTTGCGCCATCGGTTCATTGAACGGACCTATCCCAACGATTTTGCAGAATGGGTGGGCGAGCAGGTGCGCGATCATGTGCTTGCGGAACGGTTGTCGGTCGTGGATCCGTTCGAATATCCGAGCCTGGAGGCCTTGCGGGAAGAACTGATCTCTCTGATCGACGACCACCTATCCGGTCTCGCCACGGTGCCTCGCGCAGGGTTCGGTGCCCCGTTCTACTTTAACCGGTCGCGTATTCTGGAAGTCCCGACCGGGTTGGAAGCGCGAACGCTACGGGAATTTCGTGCCGCGATTTCAGAAGTGGATGTCAGTGTGATCTACTTCCATGTGTTCGAATCGCACCTGCGCCTGCAACGAGAGGAAAACGATTTTTCAGCTTGGATTCGGCATGGCTTGAGGCTGACCGAATTAGCCGACCGCATGAAGGCGCTGAATCCCTACCTTGGCAGCCTGGAACGGTTGCGGTCCAGCCTGTTGAATATGTGCGACGATCAATTGGCTAGGGGTGGGTAAGGATAGGAGCTGGACAGGACGCGATGGTGAGCAACGATCCGTTTTGGTACAAGGACGCGGTGTTCTATGAGATCCATGTGAAGGCCTATGCCGATGGCAATGGAGACGGCATCGGGGACTTTCAGGGTTTAATCGGAAAGCTGGACTATCTCGAATGGCTCGGGGTGGATTGCATCTGGCTGTTACCGTTTTATCCTTCGCCGCTCAGGGACGATGGCTATGACGTGGCAGATTTTCTCACCGTGGCTGAACAGTACGGCACGATGCAGGATGTCAAACAGCTGTTGGATGAGGCCCATCGACGCGGGATTCGTGTCATCGTCGACCTGGTCCTCAATCACACCTCCGATCGCCATGCGTGGTTCCAGGAATCGCGTCAGTCTCCTCACTCGTCCAAACGCGGGTTCTATGTGTGGAGCGACACCGATCGCAAGTACGGGAAGGCCAGAATCATCTTCATCGACACGGAAAAATCCAATTGGACCTGGGATCCTGAAGCGAAGGCGTTCTATTGGCACCGATTTTTCAGTCACCAGCCGGACTTGAATTATGACAATCCAGAAGTCCGCCAGGCCATGCTGGACATCATGACCTTTTGGCTGGATCAGGGGCTGGACGGGTTTCGGTGCGATGCGGTTCCGTATTTGTTTGAGCGTGAAGGCACCATCTGCGAAAACTTACCCGAGACGCACGACTATCTGAAGGACATCCGCCGGCGGATCGATGCCTCTTATCAGGGACGTATTTTGTTGGCTGAAGCGAACCAATGGCCGACGGATGTGCGGCCATATTTCGGTGATGGTGATGAGTTTCACATGGCTTTTCACTTTCCCCTCATGCCCAGGCTCTACATGGGGGTACGGAGTGAAACGCGCGATCCCATCATCGACATGTTTACGCACACGCCGGAGATTCCGCCGAACTGCCAGTGGTGCCTCTTCCTCCGAAACCATGACGAGCTCACGCTCGAAATGTGTTCCGGTGAGGAGCGGGACTACATGTATTACACCTATGCGCGCGACCCATCGATGCGGCGGAACATCGGCATCGGCCGTCGGCTGGCTCCGTTGTTGGAGAACGACCGTAGAAAGATCGAGCTTCTCCATAGCCTCGTCTTCACGCTGCCCGGCAGTCCCATCATCTATTACGGCGACGAAATCGGGATGGGGGACAACCTGAAGCTGAAGGATCGTGACGGGGTGAGGACTCCCATGCAGTGGACGATGGATCGGAATGCGGGGTTTTCCTCATGTGACGCGGATCGACTCTATTTGCCGGTCGTGGCAGATGCCTTGTATGGATACCAAGCGGTCAACGTTGAGTCGCAGAAGGAGGCGCCACATTCGCTTCTCCATTGGATGAAGCGGATGATCGCAGCCCGCAAGCAATTTCCCGCGTTTGGACGAGGGGCGATCACGTTTCTGCGGCCGGCCAACGGCAAGGTCCTGGCCTATCTTCGAGAGCATGAGGGCGTCGTGCTGCTACTCGTTCACAATCTTGCTGGATCGGCGCAATCGGTCGAATTGGATCTGAAAGGATTTGCCGGCTCGACGCCGGTCGAACTATTGGGAGAAGCGCGCTTCCCCACGGTGACGGAACGTCCCTACGTCTTGACGTTGGCACCCTACGGATTCTATTGGCTCAACCTCATGCGGAAGCCTGCGGATGGTGAGTCGTACGGTATCGAACAGACGGTGTTGTAACGATGCAACGGGCGACAAGGAGGGAACGGGGATCATGATCAGCGAGCTGGAGCAGTACCGGGAAGTCGCTCCCAAGGGTACGATCGACTTTCTGCGTCGGCTGAGCGATCTGGTGCAGGACAAACAGTTTCTCCATATCAGCGCCGTGCGCTACGGGGGCGGAATGGCGGAGATCTTGAGACGGCTTGTGCCGGTCATGAAAGCCCTCGGTGTCGAAGCCCGTTGGGAGGTCATAGCCGGAACACAGGAGTTTTCCGATGTGACAAGACGGATTGCCGACGGATTGCAGGGGAGACCTGAAACGATCACCAATGAGATGTACGAGACCTATCTCGATATCACGGCCAGAAACGGGAGGGCACTGAACCTCGATTCGGACTTAGTGGTCGTGCACGATCCGCAGCCGGCCGCCTTGATCGACCATCGGAAAGGCGGTAAGTGGGTATGGCGTTGTCACTTGGACGTGGGCCGTCCTTACCGCTCGATCTGGAGTCTGTTCCGACGACACGTCGTGAAATATGACGCGGCGGTCTTCTCGTTGCCGGGATTTGCCCAACGGCTGCCGATCCCAAAGTTTTTGATCTATCCGTCGATCGACCCGCTGACGGAAAAAAATCGAGAACTCTCTCGTGCCGAAATCGCGCAGGGGCTCGATCGCTTCGGCATCGCCAAAGGCAAACCGATTCTTCTACAGGTGGCCCGTTTCGACCGCTTCAAAGATCAGATCGGCACGATTCGAGCTTATCGGATGGTCAAGAAGCATCATAATTGTCAGCTTGTTTTGGCCGGCGGCGGAGTGCTTCACGATTCAGAAGGAGAAGCGGTGCTGGCAGAAGTGCAACAGGCGGCCGGCAACGATCCGGACATTCACATCCTTCAGCTGCCGCCCGAGGCTGATCGAGAGATCAACGTGTTACAACGGGCGGCCTCCGTCGTGGTTCAGAAAGCCCTGAAGGAAGGGTTCGGCGTGGCCGTGTCCGAAGCTATGTGGAAAGGGAAGCCGGTCATCGGGGGAACTGCCGGTGGCGTCTCCGCACAAATCGTCGATGGTACTACGGGATTTGTCGTCCATTCGGTTGAAGGTGCGGCGTTCCGTATCCGCTATCTTCTCAGCAATCCCGGAGTCATGACGAGGATGGGTGCGTCGGCGAAGGAGCATGTGCGACGTAATTTTCTCATCACTCGGCACTTAGGTGACCACCTCACCCTGTTAAAGCTCCTGTGCCACGAGTGACCCATGGATCAGCCTACACCGAATGAGCATCCCCTTGCTGAGCCGTACCTGCCGGAATCGGTCCGTGAACGGCTGGGCCAGTCGGACCCAACCGACATCGTCGTAGGTGTGCTCACGTTTAATGACGGAACAACAGCGCCGACTGTGGCCAAGGTGCTGCTCGATGGATTTCGTCGCTCTGTCCCAGAGCGGAAGGTGCTGCTGGTTAATTGTGACGCCGGTTCGCAAGACGGCACGGCGGATCTCATCGAGCAAGCGGTCGGACGTGACGCGGCGTTTTGGCCGGTTCGCCATCCGGTTTTGGGGTCGTCGTTGCATGTCGTCTCGGAGTCCGGAGTACCGGGCCGCGACGTGGCGATACGGCTCCTTGCCACGGTAACCGAGCGGCTTACGGCCAAGCTTTGCCTAATCGTCGACGGCAATCTGAAATCGGCTGATCAACGCTGGTCCGAACTGCTCACGTCGCCCATTCTCGATAAAGGCGCAGATTGTGTACTGCCTCAATTCTCACGCAATCGGTACGAAGGCACCTTGACCAACACCTTGCTGGCCCCCCTCACCCGAGCGTTGTACGGAAAGCGATTGACCTATCATCAGGGAGGAGCCTATGCCTTCTCCGATCAGTTCATCCGGTCGTTGTTGCTGTCGCAACCGTGGGACGACGAGATCGCCCTGTACGGAATCGACGGATGGGTGACGACGCTGGCAGCAGCTGAAGCGGCGGACGTTTGTGAGGCGATGCTCGGCCCCCGCGTGCGGCAGGCCAAGCCGATGGCGGATCTCTCGACAATCCTCGCTCAGTCCGTCGGCTGCATCTTTCACATGATGGAACGCTATCAAAGTATATGGGAACCGGTGAAAGGATCGAGGATGGTTTCGACGATCGGAGAACCGGCCGGATTGGGGGAGTCTGTCGGAGCCCTGCATGTCGAACGGATGATCCATGGGTTTCGCCAGGGGCTGCGCGATCTGGTCCCGATTTGGCAGATCGTATTGGCGCCGGACACGTTTCAACAAATCTTGGAACTGGGTATTGATGAGGCGGATAGTTTTCGGTTTCCCTCCAGTCTCTGGGTACAAGTCGTCTATGACTTGGCCCTGGCCTATCACGATAGGCTCCTCCACCGTGAGCATTTGCTCAAGTCACTGACGCAGCTGTACCTTGGCTATACCGCGTCGCTGATCCTGACGACACGCGCGCTACCCGTGAAGCGCGTGGAAGAGGAACTGGAGCGGTTGGCCGTCGAGTACGAAACCATGAAGCCGTATTTGATTCAGCGATGGAGGTGGAGCGATGGGTAATGTGTGGGGCGACGCGATAGTGGAAGCGTTTCGCGACATGATGATGCGGATGGCGCTCTTACTCCCAAAGTTACTCGCCCTGATGAGCTTCATCGTGGTTGGTATTCTCGTTGGGTTGACGATGAAAGCGGTCCTTCAGCACCTGCTACGAGCAGCACGCGTCGATGTGTTGAGCGAGCGATGGGGATTGCAGGCGTCGTTAGCGAAGGCAGGGCTCAAGCAACCGTTCTCCCAGGTCGTGGGTCGTCTGGCCTTCTGGACCGTGTTTGTCATCTTCGTTTTCATGGGTGTGGATGCGCTGGGGTTGCCGACGACCGCCGACCTGATGGGGCAACTCTTGGGCTATTTGCCGAGCGTGATTGCGGCCGGACTCTTGATCCTGGTCGGTGTCTTGATGGGCAACTTCTTGGCGGAGGCGACGTTGATCGCGATGGTCAACGCGCAGATTCAAGAGGCGAGGTTCATCGCCGGTCTGGTGCGCTGGGGGATTTTTCTCTTTACGGCGGCCATGGTCTTGACGCAGCTCGGTATCGCCAAGGAAATCGTTGTGGCCGCATTCAGCATCGTGTTTGGAGGCGTGGTCATCGCCCTGGCGATCGCCGTCGGACTGGGAGGCCGGAACATCGCGCGCGATGCGCTGGAACGGCGATGGGGGAAGGCGAAGGATCAGGATAAGGAAGAGCGAGACGAGATGGTGCATCTATAGACCGGGGTCTGCCGAGGGCGACATAAGCGGGGAGGCATGGCAAAGCCGATGTCGCTCGTTCATCGCTTTGCTCAGAGGCATCAACCTTTGTCAGGAAGTGGACTCGGATCTTAAAGACCCCTCTTTAGGAGGCTCCACGTCCTTGGCCCAACAATGCCGTCCGGTTTGAGACCATGCTGTTTTTGAAAACGGGCGACGGCTCTATTCGTGGCAGGACCGTAGCGCCCGTCTACAGTGAGACGATGACCGAATCGGCGTAAGGCTTTCTGGAGCCGTATGACATCACGTCCTGTGAGAGGTGGACGTTGGAGTGAGAGGTGTCTGATGAGTTTTGATACCCGAGTGTTTGGTAGAAGTGCCCGCTCGGTACGTGGACCGACGATACCATCAGGTTTGATTCCGTTGTAGCGTTGAAACCAACGAACGGCTGCAGCTGTGTCGCTCCCATAGACGCCGTCGACTTGAATCGGGAGTCCTTGGCGCTTCAAGAGCCGTTGAATACGCGCCACGCGCGGCCCTTTCATCAGGGAGCGTTTGACCCGCAAGGGAGCGTACGAGCCCTTTTTCAGGACCGACCGTTTTGACTTTGAGGTGAGACGGGAGGAAGATGGTTTGACTGACGCCCCTGGTCTCTTCGCGGTCAAGACCTCGATGCGGTCCCGCAGGACCCTATTCTCTCGTTCCTGTTCTTCTATCGTGCGCTGCATGGAGGCGTGTCGCGCTCGCAACTCCGAGTCGTCCTGTTCGAATGTGATCTTCTCCACCACAGTCTCGTTCAGGTCTGTGTGCAGTTCATCGATCTGCGTCTCCAGGGCCGGAGGCGAGAAGTCGCAACCGGTTAGACTCAGCATACCGAGAAGCGACGCAGTCGTGAGCGCGGTGGCAGAAATCTGGCTGAAGGATCCTGAAAATATTAGACGATCATCCATGAACGATTACTCCATTGCAGCTTCCGTTGTTGATATCGGGTGTGGTGGAAGCGACAACGATCATTCTGACCGGCGCGATCAACATTCTTCGCCTTCCTCGAGGAAGGAATCGTAACACTGTTGATGCCAGACAAGGACGTCTTTGTCCGAAGGGGACGCAACAGATGTGGTTTCTACGAGAGCGCTGTCCTGTCGCAGATCGACGGTTTCACCACAGCCCTGGCATTCTTGCTGTCTCGACTTGTGTAAGAACGGTTTGTTTCCGTTATCGGTGTTCATGGGTACCTCTCTGGTGTGCAAGTCCCGACATCCGTAAGGATGTGCGCATGTGCAGACGCACGAGGGGACAGCGTGTGTGGATTCGAAAGCCAACCTCCTAATGGTGAATCGTCAGGTACCGAATCGGGCGTCTCATTCGAGAACGCGCGGACCAGCGCCGTCGCCGTGCCCACTTGAGCACAGATCCACACATGACGACGACTGTCAGCATGACGAGACCATCCAGCAACGTGAGTTCCATTGCGTGTTCGTCCAATCTAGGTGCGAGGTCCTCCCAATATCGTGCCGGGAATGTCCCGATCGGTGGGAGCTTTAATCTCCAGCAGGTCAAGTTGAACCATGATGTTCTTCCCGGCCAATTTGTGGTTGGCATCCAACGTGACCTGTTCTCTGTCCAATTCAGTCACGATCATATGCATCACTGTGCGATCTTTTTTGAGAATTGCCACTTCGAGGCCAATCACCGGCACGATATGGTGGGATTTCAACCATCTGCGCGTCACTCGGTAGCACAGGTCGCTGCGATACAGACCAAAGGCAAGGTCAGGCGGAAGCAGCTGGGTTCTGGACTCACCGACGGTCATACCGATCACCAGGTGATTGATGCCCGGCATGACAGACTGTTCTCCAGCGATAAACTCGAGAGGCTCGTTATACAGGGATGAGTCAAACAAGGAGCCGTCCTCTAACCAGGCCATGAAGTCGACCCGTACCAGGTCACCCCACTCGACTCGACGGAGTCGTAGTTCTCCATCTGGATGGCGTAAAGTCCTAGTCATGGCCACGGCATCTCTCCTTCTCTCTCATCAAGCCGATTGGATTGTCAGGACCTGCAAAAAATGGCCGTCGCATACTCCTTTAATTCCTGCTTCGTTCGCACGCCGTAAAACTGTTTGAGAAAGGTGATGCTGAGGCGAACGGTTCTGGCAGAAAGGCCGAGCGCACGTGCGATTCGAGATGCCGGGTAGCCTCTCAGCGTGAGACGCATGATCAGCTCATCCAACGATGAGATGCCTCTCGTCTGTGGGCGAAGTTCATTCGTTCTCGGGCTAGCTGCTTTCGAGGAAAGGGAGGAGGAGAGAAAACGTCGGCCCGCTCGCACGGTACTGATCGCATCGATGAGTTCGGTTGAGATGTCGGTGCGATACAGGATACCCGATGCTCCGCTGGAAAAAGCTGCCGCTGCCACATCTCTATTCCGTGCTCCCGTCACGGCCACGATGCAACACGAAGGATTGATGCTTGTAACGCGTCGAATGGTTTGTAAACTGCTTGCATGCAATAGATCAAGGAGGACGAAATGGGGTTTTAAGCGATTCACGACCGGCAGAAGAGAGTATTCGTCAGCGGGAGACTCGACGACCTCGTACTGCGTCGATCCAGGGATACTGTGAACGTGAAGTCGACTATCCTCGGCAATCAATGGATGAATGCCCGCTAAGAGGATAATGCGAGGGGTCATGCGACCGGACATGTGGTTGGTGCCTCCTTCAGTCAGATGGCGACACAGATAGCCCTGAATGGGCCCCGCCGTGAAGGAACCTCATGCAGGCCTTTCCGACGTTGCTCACCGCCACCTACAATCAGCCCCATCCCTCAATGATTTGTGCGATGGGACATGAGGTATAACTAACCACGGATGCCCCAAGCTGAGAACTAGGAGCGTCCCTAGTTACCATGACATCATTCCCTGGATGTGCCGAGGAGTGAGAGGGGGTGCTGTGCGGAAAAGAGGTCGGAGGGGTATGGTGACGAGTCGGCAGGAGACACAAGGAGATTGGCGAGGGATTAGACGGGGACTAGGCCGTGCGTGACCGCATACTTGGTCAAATCGGCCGTCCTAGAAAGCCCCAGTTGTTTGACGATGCGTGTCTTATGAAACTCCACGGTCTTGACCGACACGCAGAGAATCGTGGCAATCTCTTTCAGTGATCGTCCCTCCGCGACCAGCTGGAGAACTTCTCGCTGGCGTATGGTGAGTTGCTTTTGTGGTGCTGTCAGGGATCGCTTGCTGTGTAAAAGCGGATCCAGCATGTCTTTCGCCAGCATGGGGGATATATAGAGCTGTCCTCGCAAGACAGCCCGGATGGCTTGAAGAAGTTCGGTCGCGGTCGAACGCTTCAACACATAGCCGGCTGCGCCGGCTCGGAAGGCCTCGGTGACATAGGTCGCATCTCCATGCATGCTTAAAAACAACAATTTCGAGTCGGGAACCAGGCGTCTGAGTTGGTAGGCCGCGTCGATACCGTTTAAGAGCGGCATCGACAGATCCAGCAAAATGACATCAGGAAGGAGACGAGGGGCCGCCTCCAGGAGCGCGCGGCCATCTCCTACTTCACCGACCAAGGTGAACTCCGGCTCCAACACATTATGCAGGGCCTCCACAAACAGGGTATGGTCGTCTGCGAGAAGAATCGATGGCTTGTTCATCGCGATTCAGTTCCTGGTTTAAATCGTGCGAACACAGTTGTTCCGTTCCCTGGCGAAGAGCACCAGGATATCGTGCCATCCAGCAGCTTCGCTCGCTCCTCCATACTCAACATCCCGAGCCCATCCCTTCGCCGTTTGACTTCTTCGAGGTCCATTCCAATTCCATCGTCGCACACGGTCAGGGAGATCTCGTCGGATGACACGACGAGTGTCAGAGATACTTGCGAAGCATTTGCATGAAGCCCCACATTCCCCAAACTTTCCTGTGCGATACGATATAAGCACGTCGCCAATCGCAACGGAATAGAGTCGGCCGCTTGGGGCTTCGTGAATCGGGCACTGATGCCCGTGCGCTTCACGAAATCGTTGAGGTAACGTTGGAGCGCTGCGACGAGCCCAAGGTCCTCCACCGTGGTTTGATGGAATCGATAGGCAAGTCCACGGACGTCGTCGGATAGTTCACTTACATGCCGTCGGATAACGCGGATCCGCCGACGGATGACGGATGGAGAGTCCGGGAGATTCCGGCTCAGCGTGTCGAGTTGCAGTCCGATCGCCCCAAGACGCTGGTTCACGTCGTCGTGAAGATCACGCGAGATCCGCCGCCGCTCTTCGTCCTGGACCGTGAGCAATTTCCCGGCCAACGTGCGGACATCATCCCGGTATCGGTTTTCAGTCTCTGTTTTTTCTCCCGACGCACGCTCCTGCGTGAGTGGCAATGCGACCTGGTCCGAAACATGTTTCATGGCGGCACACTCCTCCTTCACCTTACGGCGTCTGGGAGGCTTATGCAACGTCTATCATTGAGCCCGGCAGGACTGAATGTAATGGGACCAGATCCGTGAGGACAGGAAGGGGCAGAAAGCGCTGGAGGTGTTTATCCCGTCGCCGTAGTGAGAAGGCTCCGGGTCGAGCAAGCTCTGTTTGGTGCGCCCGACAGGACTTGAACCTGTAACCTTCTGATCCGTAGTCAGATGCTCTATCCATTGAGCTACGGGCGCATCGAGTTTGTCGCGTTAAGACATAGGGTTAAAGGGAAATGGCCTGGTCGAGAAGAACGAGTGCAGGTCACACCCTTACCATAGAGCTTACCGGGACGAATGGTTATACAGTTCTCGAAGAGGGGGGGTCAAGTGATGAACGTCAATACAGTTAGAAGTCCAAAAGTCGGTCGGTGGGGGAGGCGCCTCGTGGCCTCGGTGAACGGCCAAGACCATTTGTGAGTGCCGGAGAGGTACTCGCATCACGCCGTGGCAGAGTGGGTGTTCATCCGCCCGAGATCACCGGTCTGATCTCGACCTGATCCTGGTCCGACAGCATCTCGTCTTCAGTGGCCAATTCGTCCCCACGAATGACCAAGTGCGCTTCAGCGACGAGATTCAGTTCCCGGAGCAAATCCTTGACCCTCTTCGGTCCTTTGACTTCGATCGAGCGCACAGGATGATTCAGCTGCACCTGCATGGGAGCAATGATAAACGGTGCGAAGACCGATGGGCAAGGGGTGACGGCTATGAAGAAGAAGCAAACGTCGAGGGAAAAGAAGCTGGCTAGCAGAGCGCGGAAAGCTTGTTTCTTGCGTAAATAAGCCCTTCTTCCACTGTCGAAAACTCTCCATCAAGTTGGGCCTCGTAACAGTCATCAAGCAGTCGGCCCATGTCAGGGCCAGGCGGAACGCCTAATTCCAACAAGTGCCGCCCCATAAGAATTGGGACAGGAGCCTGGTCCTCAACCTGCAGTTGCCTTGCGCGGTTCAGTAACCACTCGCCTGCGGGGAAACCGTCAAACGATTTTGGTGGGCGGCCGGCGTGGTCGGCCCTCGCCACACGGATTAACCGGTCAAGCCGTTTCACCTGTCGAGCGAGTCGGCGGACGGCGCTGTCCGATGCCTTGGCATCATAGAGGGCACGGGGGCGGAGATGGCACAGCACCAGGGGTAACACGTCGTCCGTCACGTCTTGCTGGTTGGTCAGCCGTTCGAGAAAAGATCTTGTCGGGAGCTCGCCTGCGGGTTCATGCCCGCGTGAGGTAATGCGCCCATCATCCTCCCTGGTTGTGGCTGGTTTGCCGAAGTCGTGACAGAGCACGCCTAGTCCGACAATCAAGTCATCTTGATCATTTCCGGTTCGTTCGCCGGCGAACCAGTCCAAACAGTGGAGTGTATGAATCCATACGTCGCCTTCGGGATGCCAAACGGGATCTTGTGGACAACCCTGCAATGCTGCGAGCTCTGGATAGAAGCGCAGCCACCCGGATTGATTCAGGAAGTGTAGGCCCAGCGAGGGCTTACGACCCTGCACGAGGAGCTTTTTCCATTCCTCCCAAAGACGCTCTCGAGGTTGATGATTCTGCGAGAGAGTTTGGCACAGGGCGAGGGTCTCGGGCGGAGCACTCAATTCAAAGCGGGCGGACAGTTGCATCCCACGCAGGACGCGCACAGGGTCTTCGGTAAACCGGTGAGACACGTGGCGTAAGACGTGAGCGTCAAGGTCTCTCCGCCCGTTGAAAGGGTCGCGAAGCTCTCTCGTATCCGGGTCCCAGGCCATCGCATTGATCGTGAAGTCACGTCGGGCAAGGGCTTCATCGATCGCCATGCCAGGGTCGGCCTGACGGACCAGACCGGAGATGGATGTGCTTTCGTCGATCAGAATGCGGGAGGGAATAGAAATGTCGATCGGCAGACCTTGCAGCTTGAATACGGCGAAAGCTTTCCCAACAAATTGGACCGAAAAGTGTTCCGAGAGCAAAGCGTGAAGCTGTCCTGGTGGGAGTCCAGCGATTTCAAGATCCAGGTCGCGCGGCTGTTGACCAAGTACGAGGTCGCGAACACATCCACCGACCAGCCAGGTTCTTCCACCCTGGTGGCGTACCAGTTGCTCAATCTTGCGGAGCGTCGTGGATAGCGTGGGATCTTCAAGGCGAAAGCGGACTGGCATCTAGGGCTCCGATTCCCTCAGAAACTTCGCGGCCTCTTCCGGGGAGACCGGATTGATGTAGAAACCCGTCCCCCACTCGAAGCCTGCCACTTGAGTCAGTTTGGGAATGATCTCTAGGTGCCAGTGGTAGTAGTCGCCGGTCTTTTCATGCAGCGGCGAGCTATGGAGGATGAAGTTGTAGGAAGGATGGGCCAACACCTTGTCCATACGTCGGAGCGATTCCGACAGGATGGGGGCCAGATATTCGAATTGCGTCTTCTGACTTTCTTCGAAGTAGGCCGCATGGCGCTTCGGAAGAATCCACATTTCGAACGGGAATCGCGGTGCGAACGGGGTCACGCACAAGAACTCAGGATTCTCGACGACGACTCGATCACCGTCTGAGAGATCCTGCCGAAGAATATCGCAATAGATGCAGCGCTCCTTGTGCTGATAGTGGTTGCGGCATCCGTTGAGTTCATCCTGCACGCTGGTCGGGACGATCGGCATGGCGATGAGTTGGGAGTGGCTATGTTCCAAGGTGGCCCCTGCCGAGGCGCCGTGATTCTTGAACACCAGGATGTAGCGGAGCCGGATGTCCTTTCTGAGGTCGAGCATGCGGTCGCGATAGGCCCACAACAAGTCTTCAATCTTCTTGGACGGCAGGTCGGCCAGACTCTCGACGTGGTTGGGGGTCTCAATGATGACTTCGTGGGCGCCCACGCCGTTCATGCGGTCGTAGAGCCCGATTCCCTCGCGGCCCATGTCGCCTTCGACCTGAAGCGCTGGAAACTTGTTTGGAATGACGCGGATGTTCCAGTTCGGAGAGTTGGCCTCGCTGGATTGAGGCCGATAGGCCATGATTTCCTTCGGCGTCAGCCGTTCCTGTCCCGGACAAAAGGGACAGAGCGTTGTAGAAACCGGTTTGGCCGATTGTGGTTTGATAAAGTCATGGGGGCGACCGTTTCGTTCGGTTGAAATGATCACCCAGCGACCGACGATAGGATCACGTCTCAGATCTGGCATTGGTTCCCTCAGAATGCTCGGTATTGACTCCGTTATGTATCGGCACGACGATGCGAAAGTTGATCGGGCTCATTCAGCCCACGGTTCTGCCTACACTCTCCACTGTTCCGCCTCAAAGTCCGGTCCTGGAACGGTCAGGACGGCAGGCTTGAGGCTAGGGTAGCGGGCCACTTCTAGGCCATGCTCTCGGACCAACACAGACAGTTCCATAGTCTGTCCCGGCTGGAGCAGCAAGTCTTGCCAAGAAATACCCAGCTCGATAATGGAGCTTGTGCTGATCGTTCGATGCCGACCGATTTCTTGCCATGTGTCCGGGGCAGTCTGCTGAGACAGAAGGAATTCGCCTGTTTTCTGAAAAGACAGAGGAAAGGCCAGCCGAAACGTAGCCTGAGGGCCTCGCAGGGTCACCTCAATGTCAAGGCCTTGTTTCTTCACGGCCGTCTCATCGGGATCCATTCTGAGCACGAATTGATCGAGGCTCCAGCCGAATAGAATTGCGGTGAACAATTCATCAACTTTCCACATGGCTCCCAGCGGCGGCCGCGTATTGATCGTGCCGGCCCCGTGCCACTCGAAGAAGTCGGACACCAGCCCATCGATGGTGGGCGTGAGCAATCGAACCGGTTGTCGAACCACATCGGATTCAGGGCCGATTGTGATTGTGCAGATCGGGCGGCTCAGTTGATCGGGAGGCGAGAGGCCCATCAACGTCCACACATTGCGGAGATGTGTTCGGAAGAGCCGGTCGAACTCCGGTTTGAAATCGGTGTCGAAATCGTCCCCGTACCACCAGAACCAGTCGCTGCCTTCGGCGGCGTACAGTTCCTGCCAAGCGGTTCGAGCACGATCGGGGGGAAGCCCTGGACTTTGCTCCATGAGTTTGGACCGAGTGTGGCTGAGGATGTCCCATCCTTGATTGTCTTCGCTGTGCCCGATCCAGATTTTGTAATCAGCATTGATCCACGAGCCTGAGTGCAGACAGGGGAGGTGTTGGATCGGTGGAACGGAGGCGATAGCCTCGGACATCGTGGAAGCTCGAGTCGTGCTCTGTCCGGTGTGGTCTAATTCATGATTGCTGAAGGCTTGGTAGAGGAGTGAAAGAAACCTTTCCCCTCCATCATGATAATGTTCCCATGGGTTTTCACCATCCAAAATGATAGGGACAACGATTCGTTCCTGCGGCGTATCGTGCGGGATATTCCGTAGCCGCCGCAGGACATCTTCAGCCGCTGATTCGGGTGTCGTCTTATGATAGACAAACCCAAACGCGTCGGAGATCTCGCGGTCACGAAAGAATATGGTGAGAGGATGGTCGGCCTCTCCGATCTGGTAGGGTTGATACAGCGCCGATTGCCGATGCCATGGTCGGTAACACATCGCCAGAGAGCGAGCGAGGATGCCTTCGTCCGTCGCAAGCCAGCGAAGGCCGGTCTGATGGACGAGGGGAAGCATTTCCGGACAGACTGATCCCTCAGAAGGCCAGAGGCCTATCGGGGGACGGCCGAATGTCGTTCGATGGAACTCCACTGCCTGCCGCAGCTGGACGTCTGCATCCTTGGGAGCCCGGAAGCGAGTCGGCAACGGGAGGTCCGGTCTCGCGCGTCGGGTAATATTTGTGTCGATCACCAGGGGAAGAATGGGATGAAAAAACGGCGTCGTGGTCAGCTCGATCTGGTCGCGATCCACCAGACGTCGATAGCGAGGAACGATGTCTTGTACCGCGAGGCGTTGGATCGCCAGGATTTCGTGTTTGTCGTCTTCCGTGAACCCGCGATTTTTCTGGCGCAGTGCGGCCAGTCGGGGATATTGTTGGAGAGTGCCATAGCCGAACCAGGCTAGGTTGTGCCAGACCTGTAGATCGAGTAACTCCTGAGTGGAAAACCGACGGGCTATGCGGGGCAGATCGTGTTCGGGTAGATCTAATCCTCGTTTTACCAGCAATTCATGGTATCGCGGGTAAGGACGTACCATCGTCGCCCAGTTGGCTGAAAAGAAATGACGGACTAGAAAGGCCTTTTCCTCAAGCGTCAGGTCGACTGCCGGCCGCTGGGCATGTTCCAGAAAGAGGTCGAGGACCTTGCCGCTGCCGATTTCCTGTAACTGTAACAGAAGTGACGGGGTAAAATTGAAGGTAGCGTGGACCTCAGGGAATTGGTCCATGAGGTAGGCCATATCGTAATATGCCTTCGTCGCATGCAGGCGGACCCATGGCATGCTGGCCGAGCACACCAGTGGATCGGTGTAGTAGGGTTGATGCATATGCCAAAAAAAACAGACGTGAACATGCTTCATCGATGAACGGTTTCCCTTCGCCTCCGAAGTATGTCATAGGGGTCGTGGGCCTGCAATCTGCTGCTGCAATGCGGTGTTGTGTCGTCGTGCTGATTGTCCATGAGGGATTGAGATGCTGATATTTCTTCGGTATTGGGGGCCGGTCTGTGCCTATGCCATAGTGATTTTTGTTCTCTCTTCCCAGTCCCACCCAGAAGATAATCTGCCGGCGTTCTTATTCGATTTTAGCGACAAGGTCGTGCATGGGATCGAGTATGCGGTGTTGGGTGTGCTGTGCTATCGGGCTCTGCGTGGAGGCTCCGTCGTTTCGTGGCGACAACATGCGATACCCATGGCGATTCTATTGGCGTCGCTCTATGGGGCCAGTGACGAGATACACCAATCATTTGTCCCGTTTCGAGACTCGAGTTGGCTCGATTGGGTAGCCGATACGATTGGGGCCGCAATCGGTGTCCTTGCCATGTATCGAGCGGCCAATTTCAGACCGGCCAACTCAATCTCTGAAGCGTGGCGACAGCCAGATTGAATATTGTGTCTTCGTGACAAGTCATAGGGTGCTCGGTATAATCCCTCAACTATGGTGACGGCCAACCCCGCACTTCCCACATCTCCGTTACCGCCTCCTGATCACGCGCGTGTCGCACGGGCCATTAAGGATTACCTCCCAGCTGGCCTGGTGTTCAGGGAACTCGTGCCGTTGGCGGGGGATGCGTCGAATCGGCGGTACTACCGCGCCATCATGACAGAGGGGCAACCTCACTCTGTTATTGTGATGCAGTTGGCAGAACCGGAGGCGTTCAAGCAGTCGGAAGAGGCAGTTAGCGGCGCTGTGCATCAGATTTCAGAGTTGCCGTTCACCAATATCATGGCTCATCTTGCCAAGGCGAACGTCCCCGTTCCGACGCTCTATCATTATGATCGATCCGCTGGATTGCTGTATCTCGAGGATTTTGGAGATGTGACGCTAGCAGAAGCCGCCAGCCGTGCAGATGCCCCAAACGTCGAGTCTCGCTATAAACAGGCCATCAATGTGTTGGTACAAATACAATTCGACGCAACCACTCCGGAAGACCGTGGGTGTCTGGCGTTTCATCGGAGTTTCGACGTCCCTTTGCTCATGTGGGAGTTCGATCATTTCTTGGAGTATGGGGTTGAGGCCCGTCATGGCAAGCCCTTGCCCGAAGGGGAGGTGACGACCATTCGAAGCGAGTTCGAGCGCATTGCCCAAGTGTTGGCTTCCCAACCTCGTGTCTTCACTCATCGCGATTATCACTCGCGTAACCTGATGGTCGATGGACTGCGGCTTGGCGTGATTGATTTTCAAGATGCCTTGATGGGGCCGGCGACCTACGATTTGGCCTCACTTCTGCGGGATGCCTACATTCAGCTCGACGAAACTCTCATCGATGATTTGGTGGCGTACTACCTGGCTCAACTGGAGGAGCGCCGTTTTGTCTGGGCGAACCGTGCCGCGTTTCGCCGTCTGTTCGATCTGACAAGCATTCAGCGAAATCTGAAGGCGGCCGGCCGGTTCGTCTATATCGATCGAGTCAAAGGCAACCCGAAATTTTTGGCCGATATTCCCCGTGTCTTGGGCTATGTGAAACGAAATCTCAAGAAATACCCAGAACTGGAGACGCTTCGGGAACACATCACCCCGTACGTACCGGAATTGCAGTAAGACATGAAACGTGAAACGGTAAGCGTGAGGCGAAGACCCAGTATGGGCCCGTCCTCTATCCTCTCTAACCTCTCATCTCTCACCTCTCACGTTTTACGCGTATGAAAGCCATGATTCTTGCGGCTGGTCTTGGGACCCGCCTCAGACCCTTAACCAACACCATTCCCAAGCCGCTCTTACCGGTGGGAGGAACCCCACTCATTGTTTGGAACGTCTTGCTGCTCAATCGGCACGGGTTTCGTGAGATTGTCGTGAATCTTCATCACCTCGGTCCCATGATCGAGCAGGTTCTGGGTGATGGTTCAAAATTCGGCGTTCGAATGATTTACTCACAAGAACCGGTCATCTTGGGCACAGGGGGAGGAATCAAGCAAGCCGAGCCGTATTTTTCTGGTGAACCGGTGCTGATCTTGAACGGAGATACGCTCGTCGAGGTAGACCTTGGGGCAGTCTGGGAATTCCATCAAAAACGCCAAGCGGCGGCGACCTTGGTGTTGCGAGAGGATGCAGACGCTGCGCGATGGGGGCTCGTTGAGGTGGGAGACAACGATCAGATTGTACGTATCACGGGAAAAGGGCTTTTGTCGTCGTCTCCGGTCATTCCTAGGATGTTCGCCGGGATTCACATCTTACATCCGCGTCTTCTGCAGAAGGTTCCGAAGGGGGTCGCTTCTTCGATCATCGATCCTTACATCGCAGCCATTGAAGGAGGCGAACAAATCCTCGGGTACGACTTCCATGGCTATTGGTCTGATATCGGAACCGCCGAGCGGTATGCGCAGGCGGAGAAAGATGCACGAGCCGGACTGATTCGCCTCGTTGATCGCCAGCTCTCAGAGCCGTCTACACCACCAATCTGAACCTGTGGCTCTCTTAACCTGTTAGTCTTTCAATTGCTTGAGCAGGCGAGCGAGATAGGTACGTTGGAGTTTGAGCGACTCTGCGGCCTTCGTTTGGTTCCCCTCGGCCCGTTCCATCGCCCGGGTGATGATGTAGCGGCTATGTTGCTCCATCGATTCGTGGTAGGACAAGTCCAGATACGGCAGCGAGGCATCCGCTGGTTGGCGGAGACTGGCGTCATCCGCCATCAGCGCCAACATATCGGGCTCGATCGTATCTTTCGGGCTTAAGACGACGGCCCGGGCGATCACATTGTCCAACTCTCGAATATTCCCAGGCCATGGATAATGGGCCAGGGTGTCGAGTGCAGCCTGGCTGAGAGCCATACCGGGCCGCTTGGCGTCCCGCGTGTGGCGATCGAGGAAGAACTGCGCCAGGGCCGGGACGTCGCCTTGTCGCTCACGAAGCGGCGGGAGCGTCAGGGTAACGACATTCAGCCGAAAGTAAAGATCTTCCCGGAACTGTCCCGCCTTCACGGCCTGTCTCAGGTCCCTATTCGTGGCGGCGATGATACGAATATTGACGGACACCGTCTTCGTTCCTCCGACACGCTGGAATTCCCGGTCTTGTAGAACCCGGAGCAGTTTGGCCTGCAGTGGCAGCGACATATCGCCGATCTCATCGAGAAACACGGTTCCTCCGTCGGCCATCTCCAACTTTCCCTTCTGTTGGCGATCCGCTCCGGTAAAGGCGCCGCGTTCATGCCCGAACAACTCGTTCTCCAGCAACGTCTCCGTCAACGCCACGCAATTGATGACGATGAGCGGCATGGCGGAGCGATGGCTCCATTGATGGATCGATCGTGCGAAGAGTTCTTTCCCGGTTCCGCTTTCACCGAGGAGCAAGACGCTGGCATCCGACTTGGCGGCTCGTTGAGCCGCCTCAACGACAGACCGTACGGAGGCACTGTTTCCCACGATGGATGCATAACGGCCGTCGACCTCCGAACGCAGGTAAGCCACTTGTCGGCGAAGTGAATCACGCTCCAAGGCTTTGCGGATGACGATCAGGAGATGTTCATGATCGAGCGGTTTGGTCAGGAAGTCGTACGCGCCTTCCTTCATCGCGTCCACCGCCGCTTCAATGGATCCATGCGCGGTCATCACAATGACGGGAAGGTGTTCCGACGGCTTCATCTGGGAGAGGCGCTTGAGCACGTCGAGGCCCGACAATCTGGGAAGAGTGAGATCCAGGAGGATCAACTGTGGTGATTCGTGGGCGATTTGGTCCAGGGCCTGCTGTCCTTCCGACGCCACGACCGTGTCATACCCGGACGCTTGGAGCCGGTCTTCAAGCATCATGACGATGTCGGGATCGTCATCGACGATAAGAATCTTCGCGTGCATTACCTTAGCCCTTGCTTGATGGTCATGGGCACCGACGCTCAACCGTTCATGACATTGAGGACAAGACCCGTGAGTGGTTTGGGGTAGAAATAGGTTGATTTGTGCGGCATACGTTCGCCTGCCGCCGCCACCGCTTGGACTTCGCTGACCTTCGTGGCATTGAGCAAAAAGGCTCCGGTTCCGGTCCCTCGAGCCACCCAGTCGAGGGCCTCATGGTCGTCTTTGGTATAGAGGATGGCTTCTTGTTCCTGTTGCGTCGGGCAGAGCTTTGCCACGATCATCTGTTGCAACAGGGAGACATCGAGCTTGGTCCGAGGCGATGCTTTGATAGAAGGACGATAGACCGGCTTCAGCGTAAGCAGGATGTACCTGTCGTCGCCCTGTCGAGTGTGTCCGAATACTGGACCCTGTTGACCTTCCGTTCTCAAGGCGGTCAGGAATTGCTGACGGACCTGAGCCTGAGTGGAGGGGGAGAAGGGAAATTCTCGGAAGTCGAATGCGTCTCCGAGCAGTTTGGCGATCTGATCGGAAGGCAGCAGTGGGGTGGTCGCCACTCGATGCGTCGGTAGCACGGTCAATCCTGGATCCTCAAGAGGAGTGAGCAGCATCATGACCGAGTCATATGGCTGGAGCCCGGTGGGAGCCCCAGGCTGTTGCCGACGGAGCTTTTGATAATTCAGCGCTGTTTCGTAGCGATGGTGACCGTCCGCGATGAACAGTGGTTTGCTTTGCATGAGGTCGGTGATCTGTTTGAGGACAGCCTCATCAGTCACAACCCAGAGGCATTCGCGACAGTCCGCATCATCTTGAAAGTCATACTGCGCCGGTTGTCCCTTGGTCGCCGTTTCGAGCAGTCGGATGATGGCGCCGCCGGGATCGGAATAGAGAGACCAGATAGGGCTGAAGTTCGCGCGACAGGCTTCAATGAGGTTTAACCGGTCGGTTTTCGCCGCAGCACGGGTGTTCTCATGCGGATAGATATGTCCGGAGTCCAATGCTTCGAGTTTGGCCAAGGCGAGAAATCCTCGGAGCACTTTGCTCGGCGCACCCGGTGCCGAGTACGGCGGACGGTACTCAATCGTGTGATAGTAGACGGCAGGTTGCGCATCTCGCTTGAGGACTCCCTCTTTGATCCAGGATTGGAGTGCAGCGGCCGCGCGGCTATATCGGTTGTGGGCCGGGCTGTCACCGGTCTGGTCCATCCCCAACTCCATACGGATGATGTTGTGAGGGTGGCGATCATGCAGCCGTTGTTGCCCTTCTGCATCGATGATGTCGTACGGCGGAGCCACAACATCCCTGATCGAACCGACAAGGGCCTGGTCGTACCGCATACCCTGGAACGGAAAAATCTGTGACATGAACAACCTCTTGGCTGTGTCGTGACTGCGACGACGGGTTGATGGTTACAGGAGAGGACGGGGTCCTTTCACTCTACGCTACGCCGCCTCAACGGCCAGCGTCCTAACGGTTGGCGGGAATACACTTACCGATCGCGGGTAATCATGTAATCAGCGGCCACCGACATTGCGCGCCGTGGCGTACTATCGTCGAATTGATCGAGCTCATGCTTGGCGGCTGCGATGTAGGCCTTGGCTCGATCCATCGCATAGGTGATCGACCCGAACTCCCCCATGAGTAACAAAATCCGTTCCAAGTCGTCGGTGCTGAGCGTTCGAGTTTCCATTCGATCTTTGATCATCTGACGGTCCTGCGCCGAGCAATGTTGCAGCAGATGGAGGAGCGGCAATGTGGCTTTGCCCTGTCGCAGGTCTTGCCCAATCGTTTTTCCCAAGGATGCGCCGTTCGCAATGTAATCCAGCGTATCGTCGGCAACCTGGAACGCAATCCCCAGGTATTGGCCAAAGCGGAAGAGGGCTTGCTGTTGGGTCTCAGTCGCGTCGGCGAGAATGGCGCCCATTTGGCAGGCTGCGGCGATCAATCCGGCGGTCTTGTGTTCGACGATCTTAATATAATCGATTTCCGGCATCGCAGGATTGCCGTTGTAATACAGCTGAAGGACTTCGCCTTCGGCCATCTTGTTGCAGGCTTCAGAGATCACTTCGTTGATTCCCTGGCTCTGAAACTCGACGACATTGCACATGGCCTTGGTATAGAGAAAATCACCGACCAAGATGCTGATCTGGTTTCCCCACACCTTCCGAGCGGTTCTTTTCCCCCTCCTGAGATCGGCCTCGTCCACGACGTCGTCGTGGAGCAGGGTGGCCGTGTGGATATATTCTACAATGCTGCCGAGTTGATAATGTTCGCTACCTGGATAGCCGCAAAGGCGGGCAGACAAGAGTAAAAGCAACGGCCTGATACGCTTCCCCCCACCGCTGAGGATGTGGGCAGCCACCGTATTGACCAGGGTGACACTGGAGTCGAGATTCTTTCGCACCCGGTCTTCCAGCCCGTCCAGCTCAGCACGGTAGGCGTCCCACACGTCGGACATGCTCTGCGGCGTGGCGATGACTGGACCTTGCGTCATGCCGCGGATGGTATGGCAGCCGGGGAAATAAAGTCAAGCAAATGAAAGGGGTATAGGCCTATTGTCACCTTGACAGAGGAATGAGCCTTCCAGTAAGTTCCGATCGTGGTAATCGGCTGAGGTCCAGCCTGCGGACTATGGGGCTAATCTACCCCAGGATTCTTGCTCGCGCTCAACTCCATCCGATAGGGAAAATCTCAATATTCTCATGAGACTAGGTAAATGAATACTCCAGGTTTCCCCAGTCAACAAGGGCTCTATGATCCTCGGCATGAGAAAGATTCGTGCGGGATCGGGTTTGTGGTCAATATCAAGGGGAAGAAGTCCCATGACATTGTCCGTCAAGGACTGCAAGTATTGGAGAATCTGACCCACCGTGGGGCCCAGGGTGCCGATCCTTGTACAGGAGATGGAGCCGGGATCCTGTTGCAAGTGCCGCACACCTTTTTCAAACGGGTCGCAGGGGATGCCGGTGTACCATTGCCGGAGGTCGGTGAGTATGGGGTGGGGCAGTTATTTCTGCCACCGAATGCAGAGTCCAGACGACTGTGCGAAAAGTTGTTTGCTGAAATCATCGGTGAGGAAGGCCTCCGGTTGCTTGGGTGGCGGGACGTGCCGGTCAAGAGCGACAGTATCGGGGTGCAAGCACGAAAGACCGAGCCGTTTATGCGGCAAATTTTTATCGCCCGTGACGCACTCAATGAGGCTCAGTTCGAACGAAAACTCTATGTGACCAGAAAACGGGTGGAAAAGGCCGTCCTTGAATCGGCGATTCAGGGGCGAGAGCACTTTTACGTCTCCAGTCTATCGGCCCACACGATTGTCTATAAGGGCCTTCTCTTACCACATCAAATGGCCACATATTATCAGGATCTGACCGATGAACGGATGGTGAGCGCCCTGGCACTGGTGCATTCTCGCTTCAGCACGAATACGTTTCCGACTTGGCCATTGGCCCATCCCTATCGGTACGTCTGTCACAACGGCGAGATCAATACCCTGAAGGGGAACGTCAATTGGATGAAGGCCCGACAAGGCCGTCTCCACTCCGATCTGTTCGGCAAGGATATGGAGAAACTGTTCCCGATCGTGACTGAAGGCCAAAGTGACTCGGCCTGTCTGGATAATACCCTCGAATTTCTGCTCCTCGGAGGCCGGTCCCTACCGCACGCCATGATGATGTTGATTCCCGAGCCATGGGTGGCGAACTCACAGATGGATTTGGATCGCCGAGGCTTTTACCAATATCACGCGGCGATGATGGAACCATGGGACGGGCCTGCAGCGGTCTGTTTTACCGACGGCAAGATGATCGGAGCGACGTTGGATCGTAACGGACTCCGTCCCTGCCGCTATCAGGTCATGACGGATGAAACGGTTGTGCTGTCGTCGGAAGCCGGCGTCTTACCGGTCCCGGCCAAGGAAATCCGTATGAAGGGACGGCTCATGCCAGGGCGGATGTTCCTCGTCGATACCGTTCAAGGCCGGATCATCGATGATGAAGAAATCAAGGCCGACATGGCAAAGCGAAAACCGTACCGCAGTTGGGTGACCCAATATGGAGTGTCCCTCGATGAACTGCCCGAGCCGTTGAATGTCCCGCAGCCGGACCATCCGACGATCAGGCAACGGCAACAGGCTTTCGGTTACACCGTCGAAGAGCTCAAGATGGTCATCACCCCCATGATCGTCAATGGTGAGGAACCGATCTCTTCCATGGGCACCGATACCCCCTTGGCGGTGTTGTCCGATCGACCGCAGCTCTTATTTAAGTACTTTAAGCAGCTGTTTGCGCAAGTCACCAATCCGCCGATCGATCCGATTCGTGAGCAGCTGGTGATGTCGCTGGTCACGAACATCGGGCCAAAACCCAATCTGATGGATGAGTCGCCGGAGTCTTGCCGTCGTATAAAGGTCCAACAACCGATTTTGACCAACGCCGATTTACAAAAGATCCGCGGGATTTCCGACCCCCATTTCAAGAGCAAGACGCTGCGCATGTTGTTCCGCGTGGCCGAAGGCGCCGACGGCTTGGGAGCCGCGGTCGATGAGTTGTGCCGAGAGGCGTCGCTGGCAATCAAGGAAGGGTACGAGTTCTTAATTCTGAGTGATCGCGGAGTTGATGAGGCCTGGGCGCCGATTCCTAGCCTTCTGGGCATCTCCGCCGTACACCATCATCTGGTTCGGGAATGCACGAGGACAGAAGTCGGGTTGATCCTCGAAACAGGTGAACCGCGAGATGTGCATCAGTTCGCCTGCTTGATCGGCTACGGCGCAGGTACGATCAATCCCTACCTGGTATTCGAAACGCTCGTCGACATGGAGCGTGACGGGTATCTTCCCGAGGGACTCGATGCGCAGACGGCGGAGGGCAAGTTTATCAAGGCTATCAATAAGGGCCTGCTGAAGATCTTTTCGAAGATGGGCATCTCGACCGTGCAATCCTATTGCGGCGCGCAGATTTTCGAAGCCATCGGATTGAGTCGCGAACTCATCGCTCGATACTTCACCGGTACGGCGTCGCGTGTCGAAGGAGTGGGAATTCGCGAAATCGGCGAAGAAACCTTGCGGCGACATCGCATGGCCTATGAGCCGGCTGCAATCCGGCAACTGGAGTTCGGTGGGGAAGTCCATTACCGGATTCAGGGCGAACATCACAATTGGAACCCGGACACGATCTACAAGCTGCAACATGCCAGCCGAGCCAACGACGCGAAGACCTATGCGGAGTTCGCGCACCTCGTCAATGATGAAAGTCAACGACGGTCGAACCTGCGCGGGTTGCTTGAGTTCAAGTTCGCGTCTCAGCCGATTCCCATCGAGGAGGTCGAGCCGGCCAAGGATATCGTCAAGCGGTTCAATACGGGCGCAATGTCGTTCGGATCCATCAGCAAGGAAGCGCATGAGACGCTGGCGATTGCCATGAATCGGCTTGGGGGCAAGAGCAACACCGGTGAAGGCGGAGAAGACCCCGAGCGCTTCAAACCCATGCCGAACGGCGACTCGAAGAACAGCTATATCAAGCAAGTAGCCTCAGCCAGATTCGGCGTGACTGCGCACTACCTCGTCAATGCCCGCGAGTTGCAGATCAAGATGGCGCAGGGTGCGAAACCAGGCGAAGGTGGACAGTTGCCGGGCCACAAGGTCGATGAACAGATCGCGCGGTTCCGATATTCCACGCCGGGCGTGCAGCTGATTTCGCCTCCACCGCACCATGACATCTATTCCATCGAAGATCTGGCGCAATTGATTTTCGATCTGAAGAACTCGAATCCGGAGGCGGGGGTCTCGGTCAAGCTTGTGGCAGAAGTCGGTGTCGGGACGGTCGCTGCTGGCGTCGCCAAAGCGCACGCGGACAAGGTCCTGATCAGTGGGGATTCCGGTGGCACCGGAGCTTCCCCATTGTCGTCGATCAAGTATGCCGGTATTCCGTGGGAATTGGGGCTGGCGGAAACGCATCAGACATTGGTGCTGAACGATCTGCGCGGCCGTATCCGTGTTGAAACGGACGGGCAGATGAAGACGGGCCGCGACGTGGTGATCGCCACATTGCTCGGTGCGGAAGAATATGGATTCGCGACGGCACCCCTCATCGTCGAGGGCTGTATCATGATGCGGAAGTGCCATCTCAATACCTGCCCGGTCGGCATTGCGACGCAAGATCCGGAGCTGCGAAAGAAATTCAACGGCAAACCGGAACACATCGTCAACTACCTGTTCTTCGTGGCCGAAGAAGCGCGACAACTCATGGCGAAGCTTGGGTTCAGGACGATCAACGAGATGGTGGGCCGCGTCGATATGCTCAAAATCACCAAGGCAGTCGACCACTGGAAGGCCAAGGGGTTAGACCTCTCGCCGTTACTGGCTATGCCCGATGTCGGGCCCAACGTCCCACGGTATTGCGTGCAGAAGCAGGACCATGGCCTCGACCACATTCTGGATAATGAACTGGTCGAGCGTTGTCGTCCGGCGATTGAGAAGGGTGAGAAGGTGACGATCGAATTACCGATCCGCAACGTGAATCGCACGACGGGCACTGTTCTTTCCAGCAAAATCGCACGAACATACGGATCTGAAGGGCTCCCGGAAGATACGATCTCGATTAAGTTCAACGGGTCCGCCGGGCAATCGTTCGGCGCATTCCTCGCGCGAGGCATCACGCTGACGTTGGAAGGGGAGTCGAACGACTATATCGGCAAAGGACTCTCCGGTGGAAAGATCATCGTCTATCCGCCGAAGGATGCGCTCTATGACCCAGCAGAAACTATTTTGATCGGCAACACCTCGCTCTATGGCGCGACACAGGGTGAAGCCTACTTCTATGGCCGGGCGGGGGAGCGCTTTGCCGTTCGGAACAGCGGGGCACAGACCGTGGTTGAAGGGACGGGTGACCACGGTTGTGAATACATGACGGGCGGGGTGGTCGTGGTGCTCGGTAGGACGGGCCGCAACTTTGCGGCCGGCATGTCCGGCGGTGTGGCGTTCGTGCTCGACGAGCAGGGCAAATTCAAAGGTCGATGCAACACCGGCATGGTAGAGTTGGAAACGGTCGTCACACAGGAAGATAAACAGCTTCTCCATGATCTGATCACGAAGCATTTCATGTATACCGGGAGCCGGAAGGCGAAGCAGGTCCTCGATGCCTTTGATGCCACCGTGCCAAAATTCGTCAAGGTGATGCCGGTCGATTACAAGCGCGTGATGGAAGAACGGAAACGCAAAGCGAGTGCGGTGCACTAGTTCGTAAGGTGTGAAAGGTTAGAAGTAAGAAGGTAGAAAGAAGAAGATGGGCGACCCAAAAGGTTTCATGAAATATGTCCGCGAGGGCCCGAAGCGAAAGCCGATCGAGCTGCGAGTGCTCGATTGGAAGGAGATGTACGAGCCCATCTCGGAGGAGAAGCTCAAGGTCCAAGGTGCGCGTTGCATGGATTGCGGCGTGCCGTTTTGCCAGGGTAGCACCGGGTGCCCCGTGGTCAATCTCATTCCTGAATGGAACGATCTTGTCTACCGCGGTCGCTGGAAAGATGCCCTCAAAGCGCTGCACACGACGAATAACTTTCCAGAATTCACGGGCCGGCTCTGCCCGGCACCCTGTGAAGGGGCCTGTGTGCTTGGTATCAATGAAGACCCGGTCTCCATCCGCATCATCGAGTGGAACATTGTGGATCGAGGGTTCAACGACGGAATGATCACCCCGATCCTGCCGGTCGTCAAGACGGGGAAGACGGTTGCGATCATCGGTTCTGGTCCGGCGGGTTTGGCTGCGGCGCAGCAACTGGCTCGTGCCGGCCATGATGTGACGGTCTTTGAAAAATCCGATCGAATCGGTGGGTTACTCCGTTACGGAATCCCTGACTTTAAGATGGAAAAATGGGTCATCGACCGCCGCTTGGAACAGATGAAGGCCGAGGGGGTGAAGTTCCAGACCGGTGTGACGGTCGGCACTGATATCACCGGCGAGCAGCTGCGCAAGCAGTTCGACGCGGTAGGGCTCACGATGGGCGCCGAACAGGCGCGCGAGCTACCCATTCCTGGCCGTGAGCTCAAGGGTGTGCACCTCGCGATGGAATATCTCACCCAGCAGAACAAGCGGACGGCCGGTATCTCGGTCACCGACGAGCCGATCACTGCAAAGGGTAAGAGAGTAGTGATCATCGGCGGGGGTGATACGGGTTCGGACTGTCTCGGGACTGCCCACCGCCAGGGCTGTGTCGAGGCGCACCAATTCGAATTGCTGGCGGAGCCTCCACCGACCAGGGCCACGTCGACCCCCTGGCCGCTCTGGCCGATGCAGTTGCGTACCTCCCACGCGCATGAAGAAGGCTGCGATCGGCAGTGGAGCGTGTCGACGACGAAGTTTTCCGGGCATGATGGCCACGTCACCAAACTGCATGCCCATCGCGTGATGTTTGAAAACGGCAAGTTCACGCCTGTGCCCAACACCGAGTTCGAGATGAATGCCGATTTGGTGTTGCTTGCCATGGGCTTCACCGGTCCCATCAAGAACGGCCTGCTCGATAATCTGGGTGTGAAATACGATGCGCGTGGCGCCGTGGTAGTCGACCAGAGCTTCATGACCAACCTCGACGGCGTCTTCGCCGGCGGCGACACCAAACGGGGTGCTTCCCTCATCGTCTGGGCCATCGCCGAAGGCCGCAAAATGGCGGTGGGGATCAATCAGTATCTGCAGGCCGGGAAGTCGGCGAAGAAGGCAGCCACTTAGGGTAATCTGGTTCAAAGATAGATTTTCGCACTCATACCTCTGGAATATCGATTCAGTTCGCCTGAAGGAGAGGGTTCTTATCGTGGCTGATGAATTGTCTTCTCCATTAGGTCCGCTTCCCCATCCATCCGAGAATCCCGATCCTGAAGCACTTCTCCAAGCGTCACTAGCAGCGACACCTACGCAGCGGATAGCTTGGTTAGAAGAGGCGCTGCAGCTGGCCTATGCAACCGGCGCCTTGAAGCCGAGACGGTTCCTTAGCAAGGAAGAGTGGGATGCGATGGCCTCCTCACCTGGATGAGCGTCTGGGCCATCGTCGAAGGGGTAAAATGGCGGCAGGGATCGATAGTATCTGGCAGGGGGAAAGTCAAAGCGAGATCTGGTTAGCTGGTCATGTATGTACTCCGAACAAGCTAAAGGTGCCGACGAAATTAAAGTTTTTCTTCGTTTCCTGCAAGCTGTCGATCTGCCTATCGCGGCGAGCAGCATTGAGAAACGCGACCCGCCCGAGCCCGATATTCGATGCGTTCATGCCACGGACGGGGCAGTCGCATTCGAACTTGTTGAGATCTGCGACCCGAATCTTGCAAGGGCAATAGCTGCGCGATCGGAGGCGTACATCCGTACCTCAGATCCATCGGCTCGAATTGTTTCGAAGAAACTTCGCCGCACATATACGACGAATCTCCCCATCGAACTGCTTTGCTATACAAATGGGCGCGTCATTACTCCAGATAATGTGATCATTCCCTCTGTGGCACCTTACCTCCAATCGTGGAGGCACGTCTTTAGGCGTGCATGGCTGTTAGGTAGGAAGGGAGCATATGAACTTTGGTCCGGCTAATTTGGCGTTCGAGCGAACTCTCAAGCGTGATGATCAGCCCGCGCTCATGCACAGCTCATTGATGAATCGCGGTGCTCAAAAATGAGAGGATTGGCGTTGGGAGTCTTTTCTAGCTCAGTCAGCGGGAGACCAGTGTTGGCTGTTGGTGGATTTGCTGGGCTCGTTACCAAGAATCGATTTACGCGGCGACCAGGTCGAGAGCCAGTTCAGTCTGTACAGGTTGGTTGGAAACAACGGGAGCTTCGCGACCTTCGATCAGATCGCTGACTCGCTCGCGGACGCCCTCGGCATAGCGAAGAAACTCGATGCCGAACTGATTGTCTTTGTGCCAGCGCACGACCGAGACCTCAACAGCAAGCGGAGATTCTGTTTGGGGTACCTCGAAATGGAGGGCGAGATAGCTTCCGGGGGTCAGGGCCGCATTGCTCTGCATTCGGCAACCTGTGGCAGAGAGATCGAAAAGGGTACCCTCTCCGGCGCCGTGGTCCGTCTGGACGCTGGCAGAATACCGCACATACTTTCTTGGGCTATTCCGTAGCCTCATACTTGCCTCCGTGCTATTGCCTGTATCGGCCAAGCGGAAAAAAACTTAAAGGGAGGATGGAATTTCTCTTCCGGTGATTCTCGCTGGACGTGCGCGCTTCTATTCTTGTATCGTTCGTAACACTTGCATAGTGGAGGACTAACCGATGACTCGGCAAAATTTTCCCCGCAGCCCCAAGGCTCTTCTCGGTGGGATTGCCCACCTCGGACGGTTTATCGATAAAATTCGTCTTCGCCATGCAGGGCAGATTCAGGACTACAATTACGTCACGGTGGGATTTGATAAGTATCTTATCGATTTCCTTGGCATCGATGGAAAAGCCTTCGAGCAGCGAGTCTTGGCCGGGGGGACGGATGAGGAACTGCTTGCCTGGGTGAAGGAGAATGGCCGTCAGCTATCTGATGCAGAAATCGCGCAGTGGAGTCAGAACCTTCTCGCTTCCGGCCCAAAGGATGACGGCGCTCGCCAGCGGTTTCAAGGCCGCCTAGAAGAGGTAGCGACGAAGCGCAGTGTGCCGGTCAGCTCCCTGCCTCCGGTGAGCACCTGGGCGGATGTGATCGAGCTTGATGAAGGGCGCCTGTAGTAGCATGAGCCATGAAACGAGCTGGTATCATCTTCATTTCGCTTGCGATGATCCTTGGGTTGCCGCTTTTCGGCGTGCTGCTCGCTGCTAAACCGCTCGGTCGCTACCTCGAATTTCCTCCGCGCACCAGTTACGTAGAACATGACCCCTTCTCCTGGCCCGTATTCCTCGTTCTGGGACTCTTGATTGTCCTACTCCTCGGGCCAATCCTCTTTCGGATTCTAGTCTCAAGTCTGCAGAAACGCTTCACGCCTGACGTTTCACGGTTCACGCTCCCCTGGTGGGGCTGGCTTGGGATCGGCTGGACGGGACTGTGGTGGGCCCTGGCCTGGACTCGCGTCCCTTGGATGGCGCCGCTTCAGGAACATACATTCACGCCATTGTGGCTCGGGTACATCGTGACCGTGAACGCTTGTACGTTCGCTCGGATCGGCCGCTGCATGATGGTCGATCGGCCTCGCTACTTTCTCTCGCTATTTCCTCTGAGCGCCGCGTTCTGGTGGTTGTTCGAGTATCTCAATCGCTTCGTGCAGAATTGGTACTACATCGGCGTCGGCGACCTATCGTCGCTCGAGTACGTTCTTCGAGCGACGATTCCGTTCTCTACCGTGTTGCCGGCAGTGATCGGCACGGCGGAGTTGCTGACAGCCTATCCTGCCATCAGTGCTGGTCTGGATCGGTTCAAACCGATACCTGTGCCGTGTCAACGCTCGGTGAGCTGGGTACTTCTTCTGGCGTCCTGCCTTAGCCTTCTCGGGATTGGCCTTTGGCCCAATTATCTCTTTCCCTTGATTTGGGTCGGACCTCTGCTCTTGGTCGTTTCGCTTCAAATCGTCACGGGAGGCCTGAGCATTCTTTCCCCGCTTGAGGAGGGTGATTGGCGGGGTGTGTGGGTTCCGGCACTGGCTGCGCTGATCTGTGGGTTCTTTTGGGAGCTATGGAACTGGAAGAGTCTCGCTCATTGGGAGTACGCTGTTCCCTTCGTGCATCGATTCCAACTGTTCGAGATGCCCTTGCTCGGTTACGCGGGCTATATTCCGTTTGGGCTTGAATGTATAACGGTCGCTAACCTCTGTTTGAGTCGTCAGTTTGCCGGTGGCGTGGAGTATTACCGCTTGCGATCATAACGACTCTTTAGTACGAGTGGCTTGTATGCCGGATCGAGACCTACTCAAACTCCTGGGAGTCATCGCGCTTCTGAATGTGTCGCATCAGGTGGACCACGTCCTCTGTGGGGATTCTCACTGAGCGCCCGATGAACAGTCGGTTACCTCATTTCCGTCCAGAGGCCCGTTTGCGAGCGGAAGGCCAGTTGGCGTGCTGTCGTGCGGACCACGGCGGCGTCGTTACTCTGGTCGATGGACTGCACCAGCTCATTCGGCGACAGGCGGACCCAGAAGAAGCCTCCCGTAAACGCTGAAATGGCGAGCGCTCGTTCGGAAGTCACCACCACCATCACATGGCCGCGTCCGCGTAACTGCGTGACCGTCTCGTTGGGCCCCAGCGCTTCACTGAACCAGTGGCCTCGACTCTCTTGAAACCCATGGATGCGTCGGTTTGTTTGAACGATAACCAAGCGGGGCAATGTCTGATGGTGCTCGACATGTTCTTCCACTTCCAACTGCACCTCGGTCCATCGGTGTAATGCCGAGGAAAACCCCAAGAGTCGGCGGGAAGTTTGTGCAAAACCGGCCGGCCCCTTGGCTGCCGTGGTGACGATCCTTTCATTGACTCCCAACGCTTCCTCAACCGGGCTTCCTCCTCCCGGCAGCGCGACGACCTTGTCTTTGACGATTGTGACGAGGACCTCGATGGGGCGAACTTGTGCAGCGACAGGACCTGAGCAAAGGGCTACGCTGAGGATGAGAGGCAATATGGGGTGAAGGGTAGGGTAAAGCATCTGTAGCCTTCGTGAGCAGCCGGTTCAACGCAGTCGTGTCATGTTGATCATACAGGGAATGCACTCTGGGCGTCTTGGCCTGGTACAGGATAACTGAGGCGGTCTATGGGGGATTCGGATCTAGAAACAAAACCGCCGGCCCAGATGGGCCGGCGGTTTTGCGGAGAACTATACGATAACTCAGAGAATGTTATGCGGAGGGCAACGTCAGGAGTTTCTTCATTTCACAGTGAGCGAGTACGACATCGGGTGCCCGCTGGAGCGCTTCATAGTAGCTCCGCTCATAGCCATCTCCGAATTCTGAAGGACGAATCAACATCCGGATTTCCGTCAAGAGCATTGCGACTTCATCAATAGTCGGCTGATCATGGCCGTCCAACAGTTCGTCGATGCGGACGACCATGTTGGACAGGGGATGAAGCCATGTAAACCAGGGGTCGTTCATCACGAGCTGCAGCAGCTGCCCGGTGGAATCCACGCGGCCATAGATTCGCTCATAGGTCAGTTGTTCGGCGACGATCAGGGCCTTGTGCAAACCTAGGAGACCGTGCCGTACATCCGTCAAGGTGCGACGGAGCGGGTTAGTCTCTCGAACTTGTGCCTGTTTTGATGAAATAGCCATAGGATTAATCTTACCAGGTCAATTTAAAAATGGGGGTTGGGTGAAGTCTGTCAGCATGAGCACCGTATTAGGTTCCTTATCGGATCTTCGATGCGTCTTCTAAAGTCATGATTAGGATTAATATGAGGCGTTGAGCTGCAGCGAGTGTCCGATCAATGAGGGGCCGTATGACATATCCACGATTGCGGGTTCGGCATTATGGTTCCCGTATGGTTGAAACAGATGGCTTGGGAAGGTCTTGCCGATCCTGAATCTGTACAATCGTGTCATCTCCAGGCAGGTCTTCCCAGGGACTCAACAGGTTGCCGTAAAACGCAAAGAGTTCACCCGTCAATCGGGCGGTATCGACAGGGTCTGTGGGATGTTTTCTCCGGATATAGTCGTTGAGGACTCGACCGTCGCCTGTCCTGTGGATATGCGGTTGCTCCAAGTTCATTCGATAGCGCTCAATGGCACTCGCCACACGGCTGATGAAGACCACGGTCCCGTCCGGCTCCACTTCTTCAACGATGCCGATATGGGTCAGGGGATCATTGGCCTCTCCATCACCATTAAAATCCCAGGTGTTATCAAAGAACACGAGGTCGCCTGGCATGACATCCGGTCCCCGATGGAGGACGCCATGCCGATGTACGTGGTTGTGGATGAGTCGGACCCCATTGGCGTTCATCTCTCGGCTGGTTGCCCGGTAGAGATCTATGCCGTGTTCCAGGTAGACGGCACGGGCCACTCCGGCACAGTCGTAGGCGATTCGCTTGCCCTGACTCGTGATCATCCGTGCTCCGACCAACCGTGCGGCGGTCTGAACGATGGCCGATCGGCTAGGCAACGACGTCAGAACCGAAACCGTGTCGCGCTCTGGAGGCGTTGTAGCGGGAAGTGGAGCCGGTCTGGAGGGTCGAGAGGGAGCCGGTTTATCAGCGGACGTCGATGGCGTACGTACGACTCTGGAAGACTTTTGTATCGGTGTTGTACAGCCGGCCAGAGGCATAAGGATCACAACAGCGATATTTACGAGGCATCGCATCTGGGTTACCGCACGTTTACGAATCGACCTTCGGCCGTTCGGCGAAGAGCATCGATGTCTTCCCGTCTGGTGACCGAAAGGGGAACCGTCTGGGTTAATTCTTCAATGAGGAGATCGGTTGTGAGCGGCGTTTTCCGATGGAGAGCCCGATAAAGCGCCGCGACGACGGCCTGCTCGATTTCAGAGCCGCTGAACCCATCACTGGCGCTGACGATTTTGCCGAGGTCAAATTGAGCACGGTCTTGCTTGCGCAAATTCAGATGAATGTTCCAGATGGATTCTCGTTCGGTATCGTCGGGCAGGTCCACAAAAAATATTTCGTCAAACCGCCCTTTTCGCAAGAGTTCCGGTGGCAAGGACGACAGGTCATTGGCCGTGGCGATGACGAACACATCCTGTTTTTTCTCCTGCAGCCACGTCAGGAACGCACCGAAGAGTCGGCGGCTTAAGCCCGCGTCGGCATCGCCGCTCCCGCCTCCGGCGACCATGGCCTTCTCAATTTCGTCGATCCAGAGCACGATCGGGGACAAGGATTCGGCCATCTCAATGGCCTTACGAAAATTCTTTTCCGATTCGCCGATGAACTTGTCGAACAAACGGCCGGCGTCGAGCTTCAAGAGCGGCAGTTTCCATTCCCGTGCGATAGCCTTCGCAGCCAGTGATTTTCCACAGCCCGGCACTCCGACCAGCATGATGCCGCGGGGCGGAGTAAGGTTGAGTGATTTCGCTTCGTCCGTAAACCCGACTTGCGCGCGCTCCAACCAGGCCTTGAGATTGGTGAAGCCCCCCAGTTCAAACCGGTTATCCTCCAACGGATAATATTCCAACAGGCCGCCATCCTTAATGGCCTGCACTTTACGTTTGAGAATAGCCTGCACGTCGTCGGCCGATAGGGTGCCACGTTCGACGAGGCAGTGGGCTACGGCTTGGCGCGCTTGATGAAGTGTGAAACCCTGTAACGCGCGAAGGATCGCATCCGCATCTCGGCTGGTAGGTCCTTTGTCTGCTGTCTGGGTCTCATTGATCGATCTCAGCATGCTCTGCACGAGAGTGGTCGATCGCGGTCGAGCGGAGGTGCGAGGTGCCAATGAACGAAGCAGATCGCGCAGCATGGATCGCAGTTCCGCTCGGTCAGGCAGCTTCAATTCGAGTCGTACCGCGGACTGCTCTAATTCCAACGGGAGGGTAATCGGCTGACCGGTCAGGATGCAGGTGGATCGTGATCGGCTGTAGGCGGCTCCGACCTCACGGAGCTGCCTGCATATGGCGGGATCTTGCAGATGGGGGCCAAGATCTTTCAGCCAGAAGACCGCTTCAACGGTTAACCCGTGGATGTGCTGGAGCACTGCCAAGGGTGTGGCCGTCATTCTGCTGAGAGTCGGGGCATCGTCGGCACGCGTCAGCCCTCTGGTGACGGACCATTCGAAGAGAGGCATCCGTTCCTGAGCTGTCACTGATTGCAGGAGGGCCAGCACCCGGTCCTCTTCCACCGTTTCGATCACGACGAGAGGATGGGAGGAACGGATCAGGGTGCGGAGATCGTGCACACTGGTCGACAAAGCCATCGCGTGAGAATGCTAGCACGAGGCCTCGACTGGACCAAGAAAAGGGGTGATTGTGACCGCCGGTCAGTCATGACTTATGTCTTGGCAGGGCTGGCGAGGGCTTTGCTGATCTCACGGATCAGGCGCTGTTCGATTTCCACCGTTTCCTCAGGGCTGACGTTCAGCACACGGCCGCCTTGGGCAACTCGCTCGAATTCAGCCTTCACCGAGAGTTTGGTCTGACTGTCTGGAAGGGCTTCAAGGGACACGAGGTATTGGTTTCGCGAACCGGTCACTTCGAGCGTGGGAGGGTTCGAGACCTTGCGTTCCGTAACATAGATGGCTCGGTGATCAGTCTTGACGCTGACCTTTGGACGATATCCGTTTCGTGTCAGCGCCTCCTCAGCGACCTTTACCACAAGCTCAAGAGGGCGAGGGAGGATATCGGACTGTGCACCCTTGTCCTCAACCTTGAGAGATTCGGAGACCTGCGATCCAATCATTTGTTTGGTTTCCGCCAACTCCTTCTCGAGTTCTTCTTTGATGTCCTTTGCGTCGCGAAGTTCTTGATTGAGTAGATCGATTTGCTGCTGCATAACCCTGTTTCCGTCTTGCAGGGAACTAAGCAAGGATTCTTGTTTGGCGACTTGTTTCTTGAGGACTTCGTTTTCTGCACGAGAGGGATCGCCGTCCTGGGCGCAGCCGTACAGAGAGACGAACAAGATGCACCAGAGTCTGAACCATGATCGACCGTCAAGTATTTTGTCTTGCACGCGAGTTCCTCCTGAAAGCGTCGTGGGATTATCCACGCTTCTGCCCGACTTGTCTACGCAATATCTCAAGTTTGACCGCTCCAAGCATTCACCGGTAAGCTCGCCACCATGAAGGTGACGGCGGCCGTAATGGTGTGGTCTTTGCCCTTTCTCATTGTGCAGCTGCCCGTTACGGTGGAGAGCGGGCAGGTGGCGGCGAGTATGGCGAAGGAGGATTATAGTCTGTACGACCGAATCATCGAAGATAAATTTCTTACCTCGCAGATCCAGTTAGTCCTACTGGAGCGCATGACCGTTTCTCGGTTGGTTCCTGACCAGGATGGATCAATGTCGCTGGATTTCCTTCAGCAGCAGGGATATTTCGACGGCAAGCTGCCGCAGGAGCTTGTTCGAGATTTTGTTGGAGCCAACCAAATCCCTGTTCCCCTGGAACCTAAGTTCCAGTTCGGTGTTCGCTACCGATTCATTTCCGACGGGACGACAGAAGATCCAGAAGCCAGTGACGCGGTCGCAGTTCTGAGTACTCCTGCTTGGCCGGTACGAGCGACTTCTGTGCTCGACCGGCTCGCCTTTTCCCGTGTGGGGCGGACGTTGGAGAACGACCAAGCCCTCGTCTACGTAGAAAATGTTCGCCCTGACGAGACCGGAACAGGCTTTCTTGTGTGGTATCACCGACAAGGACAGGAGTGGAAGCTCTTCGACACAGAGGTCGTCTGGACCATGCGGTAGTGAGGAGGCAGGGTATCCCTCGCTTGCGCTTGCCGAGCATTGGATTGTAGCATGCCACTACGATGGCGGCGTTGATTCGGAAAACCTTCTCGGTCCCTCCGCTCGGCTGTAATTGCTCGATCATCGGTGATCCGGTCTCGAAGCAGGCGGTCGTCATCGATCCCGGTGGCGCACCGGAACGAATTCTCCGCGAGGTGCAGCAGCTGGGGTGCACGGTCAGTCATATTCTCCATACCCATGCCCATCTCGACCACTTCTTGGCCTCCAGTGAAATCAAGAAGGCGACCGGCGCGGTGATTTGTCTCCATCAGGACGATCTCCAGCTGTGGAACAACCTGGAGCTTCAATGTCGTGTGTTCGGGGTCTCGTACGTACCGGCCTTGCCGCCCGACCAGTGGCTGACCGATGAGGAAAAGGTCATGCTGGGGCAGGTGCCGATCGTGGCGCTCCATACACCGGGCCACACGCCTGGGTCGATCAGTTTTTACCTGCCGAATGACAAGCTTGTGCTGGCCGGTGACACGCTCTTCCGTGGAAGTATCGGCCGGACCGACTTGTGGGGTGGCAACTATGAGGCGATCGAAGAATCGATTCGCGAGCGGCTCTATACGCTTGATGATACGACCCTTGTGATAACCGGGCATGGGCCAGAGACTGAAATCGGCATCGAAAAGGAGATGAATCAGTTCGTCCGCGCGTGACGGCTATTCGTTGGTCATCCGTTCTTTCAGACGCTCGATTCTCTTCTCGGTCGATTTCTTGATAAAGATCATATTCTCGGCGAGATGTTGTTGGGCGTTGATCTTCCCTTCCTCGCGACGTTGTTGCTGGTCGAGACCAAACTGGGCGATGATCGGGGCATCTTCCTTGTTCAGCTCTTTCCAGATTTCAGCACAGCGTGCTTGTTTGGCAGAGGGATATTTATCGCAAGGCGGATCGACAGCCCACGACACCGAAGTCGTGAGAAATGAACTAAAGAGCAGAGCAGAAAGCCCAAACCAGTATTGATCGATATGTTTCTTCATGAGAATGACCCTCTACCAGCTCGACACCATACCACAGGTCGTGATGTCGTGCAGAACCTTCAGGCCTATTGAGGGTGACGCCGACGTTTTTTCTCAAACATTGAGATCGGAAGAACTACCTGTAACCGACTGTCTCTACGAGTGGTGAGCAATCAGGAACAGAAGGGACAATGATCCAATCGCATCAGGGTCGCGAACCAATTATTCGCATTTGCCGTGCTGAGTACATGCCATCCGACACTCCTTTTACACGCCGGGCATCGAATTAGAACTGATAAGAAGCCAAATGCTAGTGATCCAACTCCGACGAAAACCAAGGAAAGCACTACCTGGTCACGATACCAGGTATAGGTTGCTTGGTCTGAGGGAAAATTAACACTCCATACAAATACAGCAAAGACGACGAGATCAATCATGATCAGGGCAAGGAATAGGACGATCTTCCAAAAAATTGTTGCGTCTGCTGTATCCAGAGTCGGTCATTCATTTGCAACGGGCCCTATTATGTAGCGAATCCTAGTTGCTGCCTATCGCACTCCAGTCTCTAAGGAGGCAAGGGCCAGTATGGAATAGCATGTTACTGATTGGGCTCGCCATGTCGTGGATCAACCGTTTTCTGCTCCAACGTCACGTAGATTTTGTCGTCGAAGGTGTAGTAGCCGCCGTTCTCCTTATCGGTGGAGATGCAGGCTTGGGCGAAGATGACGGCGCAGCCGAAGATGTCACCAACGACCCACCAGGACCAGGTTCTCGTGAGAGGCAAGGTCATGGGGTCATAGCCTTCTTTGGTGATGACGGCTTGGTGATCGTCTTTTCTGCTCAGGGAGACTGTTCCTGGTGCCAAGAGGTGAACGCGCTCGTCGACCACGACGTCAGCGTCGAGAGGTGTGGTGAAGATGGTGACGGATTGATAGCCGCCGTGCCACCAGCTGCCGCAACCAGTGAGCGAGATTAGTCCCAAGCCTAGTGCGATACTCCAAAGTCGTCGCTGAGCCGTCCCATGCCTCATAGCCATTTCTCCCGCTGATAATGTCCTGCGGGCATTCTTCCATTGACGGGTGTGTTCTTCTAGCGGATTCGCAAAACGTGCAGGCAGGTTCGGAGAGTGGGCCTGAGCTAGATCTTCATGGCCTCGTTTACTTCGCGCAACGTCGCGCTGGCGACTGCGGCGGCTCGCTTGCTGCCTGCTTCGACAATTTCGTCGACGCGAGACGGCTCCTGCGTGAGCTTCGCACGCTTGTCCCAGATCGGCGTCAGTTGCTCCACCATGCGGTCTGCCACGAGTTTCTTGCAGTCTATACAGCCGATGGCGGCAGTTCGGCAGTCCCTATTGATTTGGTCCTTGACCGCTTGTGGGGAGTAGATGTTGTGGAATTCATAGACAGGGCAGATGTCCGGGTTCCCAGGATCAGTCCGCCGGACACGCGCCGGGTCGGTGACCATGGTTTTGAGTTTTTGCCGGACGACCGGCTCAGTGTCGGAGAGGTTGATCGTATTGTGGTAACTCTTACTCATCTTTCGCCCGTCGGTGCCGATTACCTTGGGGAACTTGGTCAGATGTTCCTTCGGTTCGGGGAACACCGGCGTCTTATAGATGTCGTTGAACCGCCGGGCCAGTTCTCGCGTCAGCTCGAGATGAGGCAATTGATCTTTCCCCACCGGCACAAAATCCGGTTTGTACAAGAGAATGTCGGCCGCCTGCAGGACTGGGTAGCCGAGAAAACCATAGGTGGTGAGATCCTTCTCCTTAATTTCGTCCTGCTTTTCTTTATAGGTCGGGTTCCGCTCCAACCAGGAGATCGGCGTCATCATCGAAAGCAGGAGATGCAGAATGGCATGTTCCGGAATGCGTGACTGGATGAAGATCGTGGACCGTTCCGGGTCGATGCCGCCGGCGAGCCAATCGATCAGCATTTCGCGGACGAAGGTGCGTATCCGACTCGTGTCGGCGTAGTTGGTGGAGAGGGCATGCCAGTCGGCCACGAAGAAGTAGCAGTCGTACTGTTCTTGTAACGCCTTCCAGTTTTCCAAGGCCCCCAGGTAATTCCCAAGGTGCATGAGTCCGCTGGGTTGCATACCGCTCAGGACTCGGCTTCGTGGAGTCGTCATTGGGCGACTCCCGGGCGCAGGCCAAGCGCGGTCGAGAGGATCGTTCCGGACAGGCCTTTTGCAAATGTACCAGTGATGGTGTGGATCACACCCAGCTCTTTGTCGAACACGATCAGCCCCACGAGAATGAGCATTCCATACGGCTCCAATCGTGCCAAGGCCATGGCCGGCTTGACGGGGAGAATCGCCGTCAAAATTCGACCACCGTCGAGAGGCGGGATCGGTAGCAAATTGAAGAGTGCGAGGAAGACGTTGATCATCACGGAATAGAGCGCCATGACGGCGAGTGGACGAAACACCATGGTTGCCAGAAGTCCTGGGGACGCCTCGGTTTCTGCTGAGCCTCGTAGTGACAAGGTTGGCTCGATCGTAAGGAGTACGGCCAACAACAGCGCACTGGACACCGCCAAGATCAGGTTCATCCCTGGTCCGGCCGCCGCCACCAGTGCCATATCACGGCGGGGCTGACGCAGATTTCTCAGGTCAACCGGGACCGGTTTCGCCCAGCCGAAGAGAAAACTCCCCATCATCAAACACATCAAGGGCAGAATCACGGTACCCAAGGGATCGATATGCGCAAGGGGGTTCACGGTGAGTCGTCCTTGAAGTTTCGCGGTAGAGTCGCCGCATTTCGCCGCCACCCAGCCATGTGCATATTCATGAAGCACCATTGCAAACAAGAGAGGGAGCCCCATGTACGAGATCGTGTGAAGGATTTGTGAGAGAGAACTCATGAGCAATGCTTCAGTTCAGTTGCACAAACTTACCCTGTTTCACCTGAAGAAGAAAGAGCGGTCGGTGGAGGGTGCCGTCCGGTCCGAAGCCAGCCGGACCGGCGAGCGTGGGTAGATCACGGTGGGTGGCTAAATACTCTTGCAGGGCTTCTCCGGAGGTCGCGCCGTGACGGATTCCTTCGAGGGCCACTCTGGCCGCATCATATCCCTGCATGGTGAAAAGGGACGGGGTCGAATCAAAGCGTTTCCGGTATCGTTGCACAAAGTCCTGGACGGCGGGGCTCGGACTATCGACAAAGAATCCATCGACAAAGGTCGCGCCGTCGACTGTGCGATCGGCCGTGCGGACAAAGTCCTGCGAGTTCCACCCGTTCGTGCCGAGGAGGGGAACCCTGATGTCATGGAATGCCAGTTGGGCGGCGAGCAGCCCGATGTCTTGAGCTCGACTTGGGATAAAAATTGCGTCAAACCCGGGAGTGTAGAGGACACGTTTTTCAGTTCGGTTGGCCGGCTTCCCCGGAGGACGCGGAATCTCCACGGGAACTGCCAGACCATACTTTTTCAGATCCTCGGCCTTCAGGCGCTGGATTTGCGGAGCGAAATCGGTTTCCCCTTCCTTAAAGGATTCGATGGCGACGATCTCCCCGTCTAAGTGATACACCTCCTGTGCAAACAGGCGGGCGAGTTCCCGGCCATAGACGGTGTCGGGATGGATGATGCAGAATCGTCGATGCCCTTGATCCTGTGCGGCATAGGTGGCCATGCGTTCGGCTTGTAACGAGTAGGTAAGCGATGTGCTGAAGAGATAACTGCCCAATCGGCGGACATTGGGGAGCGTGGCTGCCGGCGTAATCAACGGGACTCTGCTCTTCTGTGACATTTCCGCCATGACCGGAAGATTTCGCGACAGCATCGGGCCGATGATTGCGAGTGGGCGATCATGATGGAGGAGCATCGAGAGATCCTCAAGAAACCCCGGTCGATCGATATCGTGGTCCTTCACGATTAAGCCGACCGATGGTGCGCCAGGCTGCTCACGCGATGTTTCGAGCGCGAGTTGAATGCCTTGCAAGACGTCCGTCGCGAATGTCGACAGCTGTCCTGATAGGGGGAGTACGGCGGCGATGACATACTGATTGGATCGTAACCGTGTCTTCAGCAGCTCCAGCGATTCGCTGACTTTTTGACCGGAGGAATGCGCAGGAAAGGCCGCGAGAAAATGCCGAGCTTCCCGCTCCGCCAGATGATCTTCACTGCGGCCGATATAGTAGTCGATCAACCGGAGTGAAGCGAGGTCGCCGGGATACGAGCGTGGATAGGCATCCCGCACCCGGGCCAATCCCTTCTTATCCAATTTCTCCGCGATGAACTGCCTGATCTGTTCCCGTGTTTCGGTGATGTGCTCTTCAGAACTTCCGGCCATTCCCTCCAGCAGGATATGAATAGCCCGCACATAGTCTTTTTTGAGCGCTAACAGATCGGCTGAGAGTTGCTGGGCTTCCCGTTTGGTGCCCTCGTCGAGGGTCGTTGTACGAACTTGGGTCAGTAACGGCAATGCAAGGTCTACATTCCCCATTGCCGCGTGGGTTCGGGCAAGCAAGAGCTTGCTGCGGTCGAGGAGTTCGGATTCAGGAAATTCCGTGTGGAGTTGGTTGAACTGGTGGAGCGCCTCGCCGTAGTCCTTCATGCCATAGAGGGCCGCTCCTAACAGCAAGTAGGTGTCATCGAGGTGCTCCGGTCGTGGGGTGGTGGTCAAGAAGCGACGTAAGTTATTGGCTGCTGACTCGTAGTCGCCTTTCTCGATCAATTGCTTGGCCTGGTTCAACACCGGCGGATTGGGAACCAAGGGTTTGACCGCGTCTGCCGCTTCTGCCTGAGGCCAAGGAGGTACAATGGATCCTGGAGCGAGGCTGGCCACAAGGGCGAGGATGACCATCAGCAGCGGCCAGGTCGTCATGGGAGAAGGATGGTGCGAGTAGGCGAGCATTCCGTTTGATCAGCAGTAACCCATAGGCAGACTAGTAACGGAAAGGGTGCAACCTGTCAAGGAGAACTGCTGCGTTTTCATTGTGCGCCCGAGGAGAGTTGGCTATAGTGTCGCATCCCATGACCACGGCTCACTCATCGGTACCTGTCCTGGATCCGCTGGTTGAACGATATTTGAGCCAGCTGCGGGTTGAAGGCGGGCTGGCGCACAACACACTGGAGTCCTACCGGCGAGACCTATTCCGTGTGCAACGGTACTGGCTCCAGCATCGATTGCGCATGAGTGACGCCGTGCCATCGTCCATCATCCGGTCCTTTCTAGCTTCACTGAAACAGGAGTCGCTGGCGGCATCATCGGTGGCCCGGATGCTGTCGACATTGCGGGGATGGTACCGGTTTCTCGCTCGGGAAAACATTCTGCACGTGAACCCTCTCCGTGATGTGGCGGGTGTGCGACGCTCAGTTCGATTGCCGAAAACGTTGACGCTTCAGGAAGTGACGGCGTTGCTTGAGATGCCTGTTCGTGACCGCGCAGAGGATCACCGTGATCGTGTGATGCTGGAATTGCTCTACGCGTCAGGGCTGCGTGTGTCGGAGTTGGTTGGTCTGACGCTTTCACAAATCGATCTGGAGCTTGGCTGCCTTCGAGTGATGGGGAAGGGCGCCAAAGAACGAATGGTGCCGATGGGACAAACGGCACGAGAATTGTTGGTCGAGTATCTTGAACAGGTTCGCCCAACGCTCCTCAAAAACCGTCGAGCCTGTCGTAACGTGTTTGTCAGCCGGCGGGGACATGCCTTGACGAGACAAGGTTGCTGGAAGTTGTTGTCGTTGCGCGCGCGACGGGCGGGCATCTTCAAGCCTATCTCACCGCATATGCTTCGTCATTCGTTTGCCACTCATTTGCTTGAAGGCGGCGCTGATCTTCGCACGGTACAGGCGATGTTGGGGCATGCTGATATCGCGACGACCCAGATATACACTCACGTGGATCGTCGCCGACTGAAGCAGGTTCACCGGCAATTCTTTCCTCGGCAACTTCGACAGTCCCATGCAGGCAGATCGAGCAAGGGAAAACACGAGCAACTACGCGGTGTGTCTGACGAATGATGTGCGAAGAATAGTGTCGAGTACGCACGGCCTGGTTGACAAGGAGAAATGGACTTGGTACGCTCCGCAAGCTTGTTAGGAAATTCGGGCGGATAGCTCAGTTGGGAGAGCGCTGCCCTTACAAGGCAGAGGTCACAGGTTCGATCCCTGTTCCGCCTACCAGCTCAACGGCGCTGGTGTGGAGGGACAGGAAGGGTCCTGCAGAGTTGAGGGTCTCTTTCTCGCTCACAAGGTTGATCGGCGACCGTTGATGTTGTCTTGTTGTTCTCCAAAGTGTTCCGCTATAGGTAGTGAATACGGGGCCGTCGTTCAGCCTGGTTAGGACGCCAGATTGTCAATCTGGAGGTCGCGGGTTCAAATCCCGTCGGCCCCGCCATTTTCCCCAGTGTTTGGTAAACTCCACTTTGCCAAGAGCCAGAACGTAGGAGGGAGAGGCTAGACTCGTATGTTTCAAGCCGGTCCGCTCGCAACCCTTACATCGCTGAGCATCATTTCCAAGGTGGTGTTAGTGGTGCTGCTGGGGTTCTCCATCATTTCATGGGCGATCATTTTCTATAAATGGGCTACCTTTCGCGCCGTCGACCTCAAAGACCGGCAGTTCATGGCTGTCTTACTCAGGGCGCGAGATGTAGAAGAGGTGACCCGCAATCTCTCGCAGGCGGCCGGAAGCCCCTGCGCAAAAATTTTCCATTCCGTCGTCCAACGGTTGGACCAGATCCCCACTACGTCCAATGACAGTGGTTCGATGGTCTTTGATCGACATGTGATGGAGAGGACGGCAGCGCATCTTGCGCAAGGGCAAATCTCGAGATTGGAATCGTTTCTCCCGTTTCTTGCGACGACCGGGAACATTTCCCCGTTCGTCGGTCTGTTGGGAACTGTGCTTGGAATTATCGATGCGTTTCGTGAGATCGGCACCCAAGGCACCGCGAGTATCGCGGCCGTGGCTCCCGGCGTTTCAGAAGCCCTGATTGCCACTGCGGCCGGATTGTTTGCGGCGATTCCAGCCGTCATCGCCTATAATTATTTTCTGACACGCATCAGACGTACGGCCTTCCAGATAGATTCCGTCGTGGTCGAACTGCTGGCCTTGATCCCGGCTCAAAGCAAGCCGGCTGGTTCGATGCCTGCCGGGGGGAAGGGATGATTTTCGAGACGAGACAACGTCGGTTCTTGGCGGAGATCAACGTGATTCCACTCGTGGATGTCGTGCTGGTCTTGCTCGTGATCTTCATGGTCACCGCACCGATGTTGTACCGTGGCATGGATATCAACCTACCGACTTCCGCGACCAACACGATTAAACCAGAGATACGAGCGGTGCTCACCATCGAAAAGGATCAGCGTCTCTATCTCGACAAGGATCAAGTGAGTGTGGCTCAGCTGGAGCGCAAGTTGCGCACACTCAAAGCCGAGCACGAAGATGTCTCGCTGTATCTCCGCGCCGACCGTGACGTGCCGTATGGAGTCGTGGTTCAGGTGATGGATGGAGTGAAAAAGGCCGGGATTGAAAAGCTCGGGATGGTGACGGATCCCACCGGACCAGAACGACTCACTGACAGTACGCCTTCTCCAGGTAACCAGTAGGATTAAGGTTTACGGTGCAGGCTTGGGCATCAGCCGGCATATCAGCAGGCGATGATTGGCAGGCGACACTGACCCGTCGCCTCGGCCGTGCCGTCTTCGTGTCCCTGGTGTTGCACGTAGGGATCCTGGCCTTGTTGGGGTGGATACGGTTGCCTAGGCAAGGTGAACGGCCGCTCACCTCCATTGAAATTTCCCTTGCCAGTCTTCCGACACTTCCAACGAAGTCTGTGGAGCCTCCCAAGACTCAGCCTGTTAAGAAGGCGGTGGAGCGACCGAAAGTCCCTGATAAGCCGAAACTCGTTGAGCAAGTAAAACCCGTTGAACCGCCGAAACCCATTGAGCAGTCGAAGCTCACCGAACCGCCAAAACCCATCGAGCAGCCGAAACCCGTCCAGCAACCCCCTCCTCCGGCTGAACAGACCAAACCAGCGCCGCCTGTACATGTCCCGCCCGCCCCTCCTCCCATCCCTTCCGCAAAGCAATCAAATGATATTATGCGCGATGTCTTGAAAGACATCGAGTTGCCTCCAGATGCTCCAAAGCTAGGGGAGATCAGTCCGGAGGCCAATCCAAAGAAAGCGCCAACCATCAAGTTGCCGGATGTTCCGGTTGTAGCGGAATCCAAGGAACCGGTGGGAAAGCCGGCGGTCACACCCCCGTCGTCATCCTTGACGGAAGAATTGGCAAAAGAATTGGATGAGGAACTCAAGAAGATCAAGAAGGTCGAGATTGCCAAGGAAGCGCCCCCGCCAGCACCTCCCGCAGAGTCGCCGGTAAAACCATTGCCACGTATTGAAGCAAAGGTCCCGAGTCAGAAGACCGTTGATACGACACTCAAGATCCCAGGGATAGCCCCCGGATCGAACGCCTATCTTGCGTTAGTCCGCCAACGGATCAGTAATGTGTGGAGTGCGCCACCGGTAGACGTGACCAACCAGGTCTATGTCGTCATTGTGCAATTCCGGTTGCATCGAAACGGAAGAGTGACCGGAGTGACCATCGAACAATCCTCCGGAAACGAGTATTATGATTTAGCGGGGAAACGGGCGGTGTTGAGCGCCGTCCCCTTACCCATATTCCCAGCCGACATCACAGATGCCTATTTTGATGCCCATTTCACGTTCACCGTCGGGGAACCTCAAGGATAAAACATGACGTTTCGAACTATTCTCATTGCCGGTGTCTGTGCCTCGCTTGGTCTTGTGTGGATCATTGAATCTGGTGCCGCTGACGTATTTCTTGAAGCCACCAGGTCGGAATTTCAGAAGATCCCGCTGGGGGTCGTGGGAATCGACAATGTCGGTGGACCGGAGTCACCCGAGGGACGTGCGAAGCTGGGAAGCCGTATTGAGGATGTGCTCAAGGCGGATGTGCGACGATCCTTAGTATTTTCCCTCGTCGATCTCGCGCCTCTCAGGATTAAAGCCAGTCATCCAGGGGCGGAACCAGACCCTTCCTTCAAACACGCTACGGAGAACGGAGTGTCTGTTATTGTCTGGGGTAGGGCTGGGCTGAAGACTGACACGAAGCCTCCCGATGTCAATATGGATGGGTATGTGTACGATGCAGGCAGTGATGAGGTGGTCGGTGGGAAGCGATACGCGGGATCCACGTCGGTTGTTCGGCTGATGGCTCATCGGTTCGCGGATGAGTTGGTGTTCCGATACACGGGAGAGCCGGGTATTGCGCGGACGAAGATCGCCTATGTCTCCCAGCAGGGAACTGCTCGCGAACTCTTCGTGATGGACTATGATGGGTTTGAGCCTCGCCAGCTGACCGCCGACGGGTTTTTGAACTTGATGCCGCACTGGTCACCGGATCGTCGTTTTCTCGTCTTCACCGCCTATCGCAATCGGAACATCCAGGAGATTGATATGATCGAGCTCGCGACAGGTAAACGCTGGACGCTTGTCTCGCAAGGTGGGCTGAATATCACTCCAGCGCTCTCGCCTGACGGGCATTTTCTCGCGTATTCGTCGAGCCATGAGGGCAATGCCGAACTGTATCGGTTGGATACGCGCACGAAAGCCGTCCATCGACTGACCACGAATGCAGGAGGGGACCTTTCTCCGTCCTGGGCTCCCTCTGGACGTGAGTTGGTCTTTGCTTCAGATCGGAGCGGAGGGCCACAACTGTTTCTGATGAGTGCGGACGGGTCGAATGTCCGTCGATTGACATTTGACGGAGACTATAATGCGGCGCCGTCCTGGTCTCCCCGTGGAAACTGGATCGCGTATGTGTGTCGGACCCCGAAGAAAGAGTACAAGCTTTGTCTGATCACCCCCGACGGGCAGAAACGTCGGCAGTTGACGGCTGGTCCCGGAGTGGATGATTCACCTTCCTGGTCTCCAGATGGACGCCATCTTGTGTTCAGCTCGACGGCGGATGGCAAGAGCCAGATCTACATGATCAATGCGGACGGGAAAGATCTCGAGCGTATTACATTTACGGGTACACACAACAGCGCGCCGACCTGGTCTCCCGCGTCATGATCTTTGTGGAGGGCATTGACGGCAATCATCCTCCCCTGTATGAAAGAGTGGATATCCTATCAGGAGGGAACCAATCCCATGAAAAAGCTACCAACCATTTACCTGCCGCTGATTTTTGGTATCCTTATAGCGGTGATGCCTGCCTGTTCCAAAAAGGCGCTTCAATCAGGTGGCGATCCCCAAACATTTCAAGAACCGACGACTAAAAGCGGGATAACCAGGGGGGGAGGAAATCGAGAAGGAACCAGAGGAGGCGTCAGCCCAAATTTTCCAGACACGGCCTTCTCCAGTGGCGAAAACTCAAACAGCTTGCGTGGAATAGATCGTGACCCATCTGAAGAACGGCTCAACGGCGATGTCGGCAGCGATGGTGGTTTTGGGGGTAATGGTGGGTCGGGGAATAACCGGGATCGATTGATGGCGAAATCCGACCCGGGAGCAGCCGCTCGTCAGTTGGCTGAAATACGGTCCGAGCAGCTCGCGTCAGCAGCGGCAGGCCTGCGAGATGTGTTTTTTGCCTATGATAGCTTTTCGATCACGGAGGAGGGCCGTCATGCGCTCTCCAACAACGCGGAATGGATTAAGTCCAATCCGAACACGCAGCTGAAAATCGAAGGACATTGTGACGAACGAGGCACGTCGGCGTACAATTTGGTGTTGGGCGAGAAACGTGCGAAAGCCGTCCGGAACTATCTTGTTGAGCTGGGTGTGGCACCCAATCATCTGTCGGTCGTCTCCTACGGCAAAGAACGTCCGTTCTGCACCGAACATACAGAATCGTGTTACTCCCAAAATCGCCGTGGACATCTCGTTGTTCGCATCGGGGAGTGACGCATACGTGACTATGATTCACCGAACTACCCCCTGATTGTTGACGATTGCTGAGAGGTCAGGACATGCCGCTTCAACCATCAATGACGCATCATGCGTTCCTCGGTGTGGTGATGATCAGTGTCGTGCTTCCTGGTTGTATGGCACAGCAGTCGGATCTCAAACGAACGGAAAAAGATTTTAAGAATCAGCTTTCTCAGACCAGCGCGAGGCAGAACCAGGAAATTTCAACGTTGCGGGAACAGGAATTGCCCCGGTTGCGAGGGGAACTGGAAAAGGCGCTGCATCTGGCCAAGGACCTCCAGGGCAGACAAGAAGACTTCAAATACCGCTCGGCGCAGTTGGAGCAGCAGACCAAGAAACTGGAGCAGCTGGCGGCAAAAATGGAATCCGATAGCGGTACCCGGTATCTGTGGGTGCAGAAGAGTTTCGAGACTCAGGATGCCAAAGTTTCAGCCAGGCTCGACGAAGTGGCGAAAGCCATGGAGGCCTTGAAGAAGGAGATCATTGAGGTCGTCCAGCGTACGAACGAAAGCATCACCAAGCGGGTGGATCTCAAACTTGATGAACAACGGCGAGAGTTGGCGGAAAACAATAAAAAAGTCGAGCAAGTCTCTCAGAAATTCGTCCAATTCAATCAGGCCTTGACCGGGTTTCGGGAGGCATTAACCGGTCTGAACGATCGGGTGGGTGAGGGAGAACAGGTGTCGAAAAATCTCACCGCCAAGATCGACGCCGATTCGAAAGCGACAGCTGCGCATGCGGAGGACCTCAATCGAAGCGTGGCGTCCGTGACGAAAGCCCTTGAGACGATCGGAAAGAAAATCACGGCCCGTCTGGACGAGCAGGACAACCGTATCGACGCGTTGGCGAAGACGGTTGAACATGTTTCCAATAAGCCCGCGTTGCTTCAACAGGGGGCCAAATCAGCGCAGCAGTCCACTGCGTCTAGCGAATTCACGCCTGAAGGAGGGAGCGCATCCGCGAGCCCTCCCGAATCGGAACCCACGACTGCGAGAGCAACGATCGTTCCTCCTCAGGAATCACCAAAGTTCGAACCCCCTCAGAGCAGCTCCGACTCCCCGGATCGTGCTCGCTATGACCGCTTACTGACTATGTTTCGGGACGGGGATCTAGAAGGCGCTCGGCAAGGGTTTGCCGGTTTTCTCTCTGAATATCCGAACTCCAGTCTCGCGCCGAATGCGAGGTTTTGGCTTGGTGAGTCGTACTATGGAAAGAAGGATTTCCAGAAAGCGATCGATGCCTACGACAAGGTAGAGGTCGACTATCCGAGCAGTGAGAAGGTGCCCGCCGCGCTTCTGAAGAAGGGGTATGCGTATCTGGCGATGAAGGACTTGAAAAGAGCCCATTCGGCATTTAGGCAAGTGATGACGCTGTACCCGGGGAGTGCAGAAGCGGGAAGAGCATCGGACAAGTTGGCACAACTCAAGGAGGCACGGTAATACCATGGGTGTTCGTCCAATGCTGTCGGGTCTTATGGTATGCGGGCTGTCGATAGCGGCGGTAGATCTTGTCGGATGTGCACGACATGCGGATTTTATCCAAGCTCGGAACCAGCTCTCGGCGGTCGCTCGAACCCAGGAGCAGGATCGTCAGCGGATGGACGCCGTCATGCGTCGGTTGGAGGCCATCGAAAAGATTAAAGACCCAGAGGCCAGTAAGCCACGGTTTGATGAGTTGTCAGCTCGTTTCCAGAAAATGGAAAATCGACTCGCCAAACTGGAAGAGACTGCGAGCCGCTCAGCGGTGAAAGTGGATCCTCCAACGGAGTCTCGTGCCGTCAAACCAGTCAAGTCCACCCCTCCGGCCGAATCCATCGCGATCGTCACCGGAATTACTCCGACATCGGCGTTCAACTTGGCGTACAATGATTACCTCAATGGAAATTATGAACTCTCGGTGGCAGGGTTTCAGCGGTTCGTGAAAGACTTCCCCGGGACCTCTCTGACTCCCAATGCACAGTATTGGATGGGCGAATCGTATTACAATTTGAAAGATTATGGGCGGGCGATTCAAACATTCGATTCGCTTGTGGCCGAGTACCCTGGAAACGAAAAGGTGCCGGCGGCGCTGTACAAACTTGGATTGGCCACGGCTGAGACCGGCGATCTCACAAAGTCCAGAAGAAATCTGAAGCGAGTGCTCGAGGAGTTTCCCTCATCGGAGGAATCGAAACTAGCCAAGAATAAGCTGGCCGAAATCCGATGACCGTTTCGGTCGCGCGACGTCCTATCCTTCCTACCATCATCTCTGTCCCGAGGAGCCTCCCGCCGTGCTGACGACTGACGGCAGCGGTAAGATTTGCATCCTACCAGACGAAGTCATCGGTCGCATCGCAGCGGGAGAAGTGGTCGAGCGTCCCGCAGCAGTCGTCAAAGAGCTGCTTGAGAACAGCATCGATGCCGGGAGTCATGTGATCACGGTGGATGTGAAGGATGGCGGCCTCTCGCTGATCAGGGTCACCGATGACGGAGAGGGCATGAGCCGGGAGGATGCTCCACGTGCGTTTCAACGGCATGCAACCAGCAAACTTCGGTCGGATATGGACCTCTGGTCCATCCGTACGATGGGCTTTCGAGGTGAGGCATTGCCGAGTATCGCCGCGGTGGCGCATGTCCGTCTGTTGACGGCAACACGGGCGGCTGAACTCGGGACGGAATTGGAAGTCGTGGGCGGGTTGGTCGGGACCATTGCTGATGCGCCTCCCGTGATGGGGACCAGAATCGAGATTGCGGATTTGTTCAAGAATCAGCCGGCGAGAAAAAAGTTTCTCAAGTCCATTCCCACGGAGCATTCGCATATCACGCGGGTAGTGCAACAGGCGGCGTTGGCATGGCCGTCCATCCAATTTCGCCTAACGCACAATGCACAGGAGCTGATGAACTATCCGGCGGTACGGTCGGAGGCAGATCGAATCGCCCAAGTGTATCAACCTACGTTTCTCGAACACTGTGTGTCGCTCAAGGCCGCGCTTCCCGGTGTTGCCGTCAGTGGGTATCTTGTCGATGCGGTTCATGCGAAGTCGTCGCGCACACCGCAAGAGGTGTTTGTGAACCGTCGTCCCATTCGGAGCCTGACGGTGTCTCACGCCGTTGGAGAGGGTTATGGATCGTTCGTTGCCAAGGGGTGCCACCCACGATTTGTGCTGTTTCTGGAGGTGGATCCAGATCGTGTCGATGTCAATGTCCATCCTACCAAGCGAGAGGTCCGGTTTTCCGACAATGAAACCGTGCATCAGCTGGTCCGACGAGCTGTTCGCCAGGCATTGAGCCGAGAAACGACGCCGAATGATGTGCAGGACCGGAGTCGTCGTGCCGGTTCCACCCAGCAGGTCGCTGTTGCCGTGAGGAATCCGTTCTCCGTGCGCGAGTCTTCTCCGGCGGCTCCGGCCCCGCCTGAATGGCAGGGTGTTGAGGCTCAATTGGCGTTCATCAACGAGGCGGCAGAATCCTATACTCGAGTCCCCTCCATTGAAGTGACTCCGTTGGGACAGATCAATCGAACGTACCTCGTGGCCCAAGTTGGGGAAGATTTGACTGTGATCGATCAGCATACCGCTCATGAGCGCGTCCTTTTTGAACGACTGCAGCGGGCCTGGACGAGACACAAGATAGAGGCCCAGGCGCTGCTCATTCCAGATCCAGTTGATGTGTCCCCGGCTCAAGCTGCCTTGCTGCAGCGGTACCAGGGTGATCTGGAGCAGTTAGGGCTGGAGATCGAACCGTTCGGCACCTCAACGGTTCTGATCAGATCGACCCCGGTCGGTCTTGGTCGGATTGATGCAGGAAGGTTTCTCCAGGATCTGTTCGAGGACCTCGCACAATGGGACAGCCTGGCTGGTCTGGAGGCAAAGGTTCATTCGGTGTTGGCCTCGATGGCCTGTCATGGTGCCGTTCGCGCTGGTCGTCTCATGAGACTGGAAGAAATCAAAGTGCTGGTGGAGGAATGGCGAGGGGAAGGAGAGATTACCACCTGTCCTCATGGACGCAGGACTTCATTCCGACTCACGATCAGTGAGCTTGAGAAACTGTTTGGGCGGGTCGGTTGGTAGGCGATTCTGTCGCGCGTCCCACATGAATCTATGCTCTCAGAACTTCTATGTCGCCAGCGGCCGTTGGTCGTGCTGCTGGGACCGACTGCCGTCGGAAAAAGTCGAGTTGCAACAGTGGTGGCCCGCCATTTTGTTACCGAGGTCCTGACAGCCGATTCTCGTCAGGTGTACCGAGGGATGGATATCGGAACAGATAAGCCCACGGTCGCTGAACGTCAGGGTGTGCCGCATCGGCTGATTGATCTAGTTGATCCTCATGAAGCATTCAATGCCGGGCGATATTGTCGTATGGCATTGGAAGAAATCGATCGATTATATGCTGCGAACCGGCTACCGTTCGTGGTAGGGGGTACAGGGTTGTACATACGGACCCTGGTACGAGGGTTATGCTCAGCGCCCGAGTCCGATCCCCGTGTGAGGGCAGACCTCAAAAAGTTAAGAGACGAAAGGGGGAAAGGCGGCCTCTATGCCGAATTGCAGCGTACTGATCCTGAGGCGGCAGCCCGGCTTCATCCGAATGACGAATCGAAGGTGATGCGCGCGCTGGAGGTCTACCGATTGTCGGGACGCTCGATCTCGACCATCCAGGAGGAACATCGGTTTCAGGAGCGACCGTTTTCGGCCTTGCTGATCGGACTCCAGCGCCCTATGGACATCCTATATCAAGGGATTGAAGAACGTATCGATTGGCAGTTGGCGCATGGAATGGTAGAAGAGACTCGGTCATTGCTCAATCAGGGATGTGGGAGAGAGCTCGCTTCCATGAAAGGGCTTGGTTATCGCCAGGTCGGAGCCTTTTTGGCAGATGAGTACGACTATCCTGAAATGGTGCGTCAGTTCAAGCGAGACACCAGACGCTTTGCGAAACGGCAGATGACCTGGTTTCGAAGGGAGCCAGGGATCGTCTGGCTGCCGATCGGAGAAGGGGAGCGGGCTGAACAAACGGCCGGACATGTGATCAGACAGATTGAACAGTTTATGAGGACTCTGGAGCAGCAGGCCTCGTCCAGTGTGAGGGAAGGGGCAGCCTATGGAAAAGGATCTGGATGAAGATGAAGACGAGCAAGCAGCAAGCAACGGTCGGCGTGATCGGGGGAAGCGGGCTCTATAACATTGAAGGGCTGACATCGACTCGATCAATTCGGGTGCGAACGCCTTTCGGAGTTCCCTCCGATGCGATTACCCTCGGCACGCTCGAAGGTATTCGGGTGGCCTTTCTTTCCCGGCATGGTCAAGGACATCTGTTGAATCCAAGCGGTATCAACTATCGCGCCAACATTTTTGCGCTCAAGTCTCTTGGTGTCTCCCATGTTATTTCGATCAGCGCCGTCGGGAGCATGAAGGAATCGATTCGGCCTGGAGACGTCGTGATACCGGACCAGTTTATCGACCTGACCAAGCGCCGTCCCTCGACTTTTTTTGAAAATGGGATCGTGGCGCATGTAGCGTTTGGTGAGCCGGTCTGTGCCGAGCTGGGACAAGCGCTGTGTTCATCGGCCAAGCAAGTCGGGGCCACGGTGCATCCACGGGGGACCTATCTCTGTATGGAAGGTCCGCAGTTTTCGACCAAGGCGGAATCGCAACTCTACCGGCAATGGGGGGTCGATGTGATCGGTATGACCAATATGCCGGAGGCCAAGCTGGCGCGAGAAGCGGAGCTTTCTTACGCGACCGTGGCCCTTGTCACCGACTATGACTGCTGGCACGAAACGGAAGAGGCCGTGACGGTAGAAGCGGTGTTGGCCACCCTGCACCGCAATGTGGCCTTGGCCAAGCAGATCCTTCGGGCGGCCATGCCATCCTTCACCGACATCAGATCTTGCACCTGTCATCGCGCGTTGGAGAATGCGATTCTGACCGCGCCGAAACGAATTCCTGCGGCGGTTCGCAAGCGGCTCGCCGTGCTCATTGATCGTGCGTTGAGACCATAGAAAGGAGCCCGTTAGTCATGGGGAAATTGCTCGTAGTCGGATCGGTTGCGCTTGATACAGTCAAGACGCCATTCGGCGAAGGAACCGAAATCCTAGGAGGGTCGGCGACCTATTTCTCGACGGCCGCCAGTTTCTTTACATCAGTGGCGCTGATCGCCGTGGTCGGAGAAGACTTTCCGCAACAACACGTCGCGTTTCTCAAGAGCCGAGGGATTGACCTCACAGGCCTGGAACGTCGTCCCGGAGCCACCTTTCGCTGGAAAGGAGAATATACCCACCAGCTGAACGAGGCCCATACTCTGGATACGCAACTCAATGTCTTCGAGACGTTTCGTCCCCAAATCCCAGAAGCCTATCGGGCACCCGATGTCTTGTTTCTGGGGAATATTCATCCCGAGCTGCAACTCGATGTGCTGCAGAAAGTTCAGCGTCCGGCCCTTGTGGCGTGCGATACGATGAATTTCTGGATCAATGGGCAGCGAGACGCACTTTGGAAGGTGCTGGAGAAGGTCGATGTGTTGATCATCAACGACGGGGAAGCTCGAGCCCTGGGTCAAGACTCTAACTTGGTGAAAGTCGCCAAGCTCGTGCTTGCCCGAGGGCCCAAACACTTGATCGTGAAACGAGGAGAGTACGGGGTGTTGATGTTCAATGAGAAACAGGTGTTCGGTGCACCGGCGTTTCCGCTCGAAGACGTCCGTGATCCGACTGGAGCAGGAGATACTTTTGCAGGAGGATTTCTCGGGTATTTGGCGGCTACCGGAAATCGCTCCCCCGAGGCTATGAAGCAGGCGATCATCTTCGGAAGCGTCATGGCGTCATTTACAGTAGAAGCCTTTAGTCTTGACCGATTGCGAATCCTGGATTACAAAGAGATTCAAGCTCGGTTCTCAGAATTTAAGCGGTTAACGCATTTTGAGGATATTTGATGGTCAGCGTGAATAGTCGACGCCGCCAACTGAATCGTTACCTGGTGCCGGCGTGTTTAGGAGTCATAACTATCTTGACGGGATGTGCAACCGACAAGGAAGCGATCCGCAAGTCGCAAGGGCATTATCAAGAAGGCGTAGCCAGTTTGCCGGCAGATCGCCAACAGGCGTTTGTGTCGTTCCAGAAGTCTGTCCAGTTGAATCCAGCCAACAAGGAGTCACGGTACGCGTTAGGGCATGTGTATGCCCTCCAAGGCAAGCTCCCCCTTGCGGAAGAGCAATTTCGGGCGGCCATCAAGATTGACGAATCGTATTCCGAAGCGCACACGTATCTCGGACAGGTCCTTGCGAACCAAGATCGGTGGGATGAAGCCATCGCGTCCTACAAGCAGGCACTCGCGAATCCCCTGTATCCGACTCCTGATTTGGCCAGATTTCATCTCGGTCGTGCGCTTGCACATCAGGGAGATCTGCACGGGTCAATGGAGGCATTCGAGGATGCGGCCTCAGCCAGTCCTCCCAGCGTTCCTCCGGCGATGACCCATCTGGAGCTCGGACGGGTGTACTCTAAGTTAGGCTACACGACGCGAGCACGCGAGGTCCTGAAGAAAGTGGCGACAATGGATGAGGGTGGGAGGTTGGCAGAGGCGGCATCGGAACTCTTGACTCGATTGAAGTAGGAGACCTATGGAGTCGGTCGGCGAATTCTTCAGGCAAGTTCGGGAGACCAAGGGGTTGACGGTCGATGAAGTCGCGTCCAAGACCCGTATTCGTACGGACTTCGTCAAGGCACTCGAAGACGGGAATTTTGCCAAGCTGCCGGACCAGGTCTTCGCTCGGGGATTTGTGCGCTCCTATGCACGCTCACTGGGCCTTGATGAAGAGGATGCGATTCATCGGTTCATTCAGTCGGCAGGGTCTTTCTACGAGAAACAGGATGAACGTGAACGGCTGAAGATTCGGCAGGTTGAGGAAGATCGAAAACGGCAGGCCAATCGGAAGACGGTAGCCATTGCGATTGGCGTGGCCGTGCTGACATTGATCTTTCTCCTTAGCCGAGAGCAGTCCGCGGTGTTCCGTCAAGGAGCATCTGAGCAAGCATCTTTGGCGAAACGGCCGGTTCAAGCGGGCAAAGATCTGCCAGAGCCGAGTGCCCGCGGACCGGAACATGCTCCAGAAACGTCGAAGCCAAGCGAAGTGCCCGCAGGTCTGTTAAAACCGACGTCGGACTCGCCACCCAAACAAGACGCAAACACATCTGCGGTGGCGGTGTCCAAAGTTGAGCCCGGGGTGGTGTCTACGGTTTCTCCAGGCAGTGATGGTCCGCTAGCGGGTTTATCGTTGAATGGGGCGGTGGATCAGGGTGATGGACAACTCGTGCTGGATCTGGAAGCCACGGAGTTGAGTTGGGTGGTGGTCCAGATTGATAACGGGAGTCCACAGGAATCACTGCTCCGACCTGGCGAAAAGGCCCATTGGACTGGGCAGGATCAATTCATCTTAACGCTGGGCAATGCCGGTGGGGTCAAAGCCGAACTCAACGGCAAACCGCAAAAACCCTTCGGGCCCAGTGGCAAAGTAGCACGGGATATTGTGCTGAAGCGGTAGTGTCGTTGAATTCATTCCATCTTCTGTTTCATCCCAGAACATGCAGAGAGCTTCAGGGAAGGCTATGGCGAATCCATGCATCGAGACAAGGGATCAGACGATCGCTATTTGTCGGCGGGGTGTTTCCTTGACAGAAATTCAAAGGCATTGGTATAGTCTGATCGTTTTACCTGTCTTTTGAGAATTGAGCAGGCAAGTCAGCGGCCTGGAGTGGATATAGGCCGATGGGTTTAACACAAAGGAGGACGTCTGATGGGGTATCTGTCCAAGTTTCTGGGTATCAGCGCAGCGATTATGCTCCTCTCGGTCTCGGTGGTGGGAGCTGAAGAAAAAGATCCTTTGAAGCCACGTGTTCCGGCTGATCAGATGGCTGAGGCAAAAGGCATGAAGAATCCGGTCGATGCCACTCCGGAGAGCATCGCAAAAGGGAAGGCCCTGTATGAGGGGAAGGGCACCTGCTTCAATTGTCACGGCAAGGCTGGTGACGGACAGGGTGAAGCAGGCAAGATCTTGAACCCAAGCCCACGGGATTTCACCAACTGCAAGTTCCACAAAAAGCGGAAAGATGGCGAACTCTTCTGGGTCATCAAGAACGGCAGCCCCGGCACGGGTATGGTTTCCTTGATCCCGGCTGCGATCAATGAGGAAGAAGCCTGGGCCATCATCAACTACGAGCGGAGCTTCTGTAAGAAGGATTAGTCTCGTTCGTTGAGGGAGGTTCACGAGTCGACTTGGGAAGGGTGGGGAGGTCACTCTCCACCCTTCCTCTTTGTGTCTCGCTAGTAAGAAGACCGAACGGGTAACGCCAGTTTACGGTCTCCTGACCCGCTCCCAACACCCCGTCAGCGTTAATAAAAATCCAAAACATTGCCCTTGTCTTTGGGATCCCCTCAAAAGGGGGGACCATATGGACATCCGCATAAGTCATGCATTGGTGCTTGCGCTGTGGATATAAAAAGGGGTAGAGTCCGCCCACTGTGAAAAAACTGAGAGCAGCACTCAAACGAGGTGACAACCACTATCGGGCCGTCTGTTTTCATTACTTGGAATAGGAGGGCGACTATGGGCAGCCTATGGCCGTGGGGGAAGTGCCGCGTAGCAGTGGTAACGGTATCGTTTGCGCTCCTGTCGACAGGAGCCATCGGGGTTCTCGGCTCCGGGGTCAGTTATGCCGGAGAAGGCGCGTTGCCGCCGGGAGTTTCGGCAGGCGACATCGAATATAATGGGCGTCTTACGGTTGGTGGGGAGCCTGTCACGGCTGCCATCAATACTGCCAAGAAAAAAGGCGTCATCACGTTTGACGGCACGGCAGGTCAACGGATCAACATCGGCTTTCACGGTGTTTCACTCACTCAGTTCAGGGTGGCGGTGTATGGGCCGGATGGTGCGATGGTTCCAACTCAGGCGTCGGCCGTGAAGAACTATTATGCGACGATGCAGCGAGAACTCTCCTCTCAGACGAGAGTCCAAACGTCAACCTCGTTCTATAAATTCACTGATGATACGACGGGTAGTTTGATCTCCTCCAGTCAGATGAACGGAGCGAGCATTGACCTGGTTGAGTTGCCTGCGACCGGAACCTATACGATCCTTCTCGATCCGGTCAGCGAGTACACTGGGAGTGCCACCATAGCAGTTTCAAATGAGCTGGAAGGTAACATCGTCCCCCAGGGTTCGGCCGTGTCGATTGCAATCACCCGCGCTGGGCAGAACGCGCGCTATACCTTCTCGGGCGAAAGCGGCCAAGCAGTCAGTCTGCAATTGAGCGATGTGACGATTCGAAGTGGGTATGTCTCGATCCTTAAACCAGATGGAATGCCCTTGGGCAAGCCGACCTCGTTCGCGCACGCAGGCGCGGTGGTCGATGCTCAAGTTCTTCCGTCGTCCGGAACCTATGCAGTGCTGATTGATCCGGAGCTGAGTTACACCGGGAGTGCGAAAGTCGCGCTCTACAACGCGCCGGAACTCACGGGCACCATCATGATCGATCAAGTGACGGTGGCACCGACCTTGACCGTACCGGGCCAACGAGCACTCTATACGTTCGATGGGACGGCGGGCCAATGGGTGAATCTCGGACTGACCGGGGTGTCAATTGCATCGAGCACGGTGTCGATCTTGAAGCCTGATGGCAGCAAGTGGTCCTCCACGACCATCGGTCCCAGTGGCGGCAGCCTCGATCCGGCTACGGCCCTGCCAGAAACGGGAACCTACACGATCGTCGTGGACCCAGTGGGTAACCATACCGGCAGGATGGCGCTCGCTCTTTCTTCTCCAGTCACCGGCACGATTGCACTCGATGGAGCCCCGGTACCGGTGAGTCTCAACCAGCCAGGGAAGATGGCACGGTATACGTTCAACGGAAATGCCGGGCAATGGGTGAGCCTCGGGCTTACGTCCGTGGGACTCACGTCGAGCACCATTTCGCTCATGAGTCAGGATGGGACCACGCTTGCCTCAACTGCCGTGGGTACAGCGGGTGGGGCACTTGAAATCCCCAACCCCTTGCCCGCGACCGGAACTTATACCATCCTCGTCCGTCCAGGCGGTACATACACCGGCAACATGACCCTGACGCTCTCAACGGAGGTGTCGGACTCACTTAAGATTAATGCCGCTCCCAGGCAGATCATGATTAGCCGGATTGGCCAAAGTGGTCGCTATACGTTTTCCGGTACAGCAGGCCAACAGGTCACGATCAAGGCCACCAATAATAAGTTCGGCAACGTGATGGTGAACCTGTACACGCCGAGTGGTGTCCTGCAAGCAGGGGCAACGAGCTCCGCGTCGACCTTTAATCTTAACCCTGTGACGCTGGCGACGACGGACACCTACACGATCACGATCAACCCCGCGATGACGGATACGGGGAGTATTCATCTGCAAGTCGTCAGCCCGTAGGCGCGGTGCTTCAGTAGGGAAGTGGAGTCCCACTTCCGCTGCGACCAGAACGGATGGAAGAGGGTGGGAAGGCAACTTCCCACCCTCTTTTTATTTTGAGAAACGATGAGGAACAGGAATGAAGGGCAATAAAAAGATCGGGTATAGGGGGCAACACAAAGTCAGAGTCTACCCAGCCCATCTAGACCTCAGCGCTACTTACTCATCCGATCTACTGCAGGCGAGCTGCTACTTCGCGCGCAGCTGATAAGAGCGGCTCCAGGTAGTCGGTTTTTGGTTTCCCCATAGGCTGTACGTTTAACGTAACGGAGTGAGATCCCTTGACGAGCTGAACAGCGACGACACCAGTCTTTTGGACGTTGTAGCGAGCTTTATCTCCAATCTTGGCCGCGGTGTGAGGCTGCAGAATGGTTACCCGGTCGTAATACTCAGCCGGCCACACTTGTATCGTCAGCATGGCCACACCTGGGCTTGAATAAAGACACATGTCTCGTTCCGCGTCACCACCTGGGTGCTCGGCGCCTGGTCCGATCACACGACTGGCACCTTGGAGATCAAGTATCTCGCAGGCGCGAACCTCTTGTCCCGCCCATGCCTGCTGCACCCCCTCGGCTAGCCCGGCCATCAGGGCCAACACTAGCAGGGTCATTCCAAGCTTTGTGCAAGAAAAGGGCATGTGAAATTCATCCGGTTAACGGTGATTGAATTGCTTCACAACTGGCAGGCCTGGCCTCACCGCACACCGACGATTGAGCACACCGCAGGGGTAAAACCAAGAGGCTAGACCGATCTGGACAAGAAGGGCAATCGCGAGCTCCTGTCTCTATAGCACGTGCAAATCCTCACAAGAAGAAGTAATACGCCATAGCCGTCACGGTTTCAATGAGGTTTGTCCGGCCGGCGACCTATCCCAGTTCTTATCCGCTGCCCTATTACTGAGCCGACCACCAAATAGTGCGTAATGTTCAGTTGGCAAAGTCTCAAAACCCCTTGTTTATAAGCGTTCCAAGAATCAAGATGCGCACTATTTAGCGTTCCCCTCAGTAAAAGTCCTTTCCCAGTGATACAGAAAAGGAATGATTTTCTATCTTGGCTACGCAAGCCAGATACCGATGCGCCACAGACTCTTAAGCCTTATGTTTATCGGAGGGATAAATTGCCTTCGTTTTGCGCTTCGTAAGAGCCAGTTCCATTTCCGAAGCACGCGCTGGCGTGGATGATGTGAGTTAGGGCGTTTCCGACGCAGCAAGAGAAGGCAGGGTGGTAAGGACCACGTCGGCGGCTTGATCGTCCGCTCTGAGCGGCGGAATGATTTGAGGGTGCTGCACCGAACTAAACTTCGATTTTGACGCCCAGGAGATCTTCTGGCGCACAAATCCGCTGATTTCGCCGAGTGTGATGGTCCTGTTGCAGTTGGTGTCGGCCTTGCCCTCGGCGTACTTTCAAAACGTAGTAGGTGAACACAGAAGTTGTGATCAGATCTTGTATCGTGGATGTCCGGTTTGCCTAAGGCGGCGGCTATTGCCAGCACATGTGGAGAACAGGAGTTCTGTTTTGACATTCAGGGGATGCGAATCTCGATGCCGTCTAGGCGAAAGCTCAGGAAGTCCCTTGTGTTGAAGGTAAGTAAAGTTTTAACGCGCGCAGTTCTGGCACAAGCTGCAATCACCCAATCATAGGTCCGACCACCTGCTATATCGTGGTCAGCGGCCTCTCGGAGCAGCGGCCGAAAGGCCTTATTGTCCAAGCCCTCGAGTGTTCCTTCGGTGAGAAAGTTCGTCTCGATGAGAGCAAGAGCATCACGCGGTGACAATCGATGGGGCGGTGGGAGTCTGGTGAGTACTGCATAAGTCTCAATCAGGGCAGGCGTGGCGATGACTAGCGATTCCCGCTCCGTAAGTCGGCGCTCCATCTCCGTAATGGCCCGCTCGTGGTGCTCATGCCAGGTGCATACCGTGGCGACCATGACGCTGGTGTCGGGTAGAAAACTACCCATATGGGGCTAGGAGGAGGCTGCTCTGTTGCGGGTGAGCTGCCGGCGTGTCCGCTCGACAGTCTCGCTCGTGAGGTGTTCGATCGGCTGGTCCGGCATTGCGACAAGGAACCGGCCACGTTTCTTTAGCTTGACGGGAAGCGGTGCCGGCTCGATTTCAATCAGTCCCTGCCGCCAGCGGATCTCCAGCTCGGTGCCAGGCTGGAGTCCCGCTTCCCGCCGCAGTTCCTTGGGAATTACCAAACGACCGGCAGAGTCGATGGTTGTTTTCATGGTATGAACTATACCATTACTTTTTCCGCCAAGCAAACATGCGGTAGGCCTGCAGATTGTCTTACGGGCGAACGGATGTGAATCGTGCGGATTAAGGCGCTTCTGTAGCGGCGAGAGAAGGCAGGGTGGTCAGGACCACGTCGGCAGCTTTGTCGTCCGGTTTCAGCAGCGGAATGATCAGGGGACGCTGTACCGAGCTAAACTTTGATTTTGACGCCCAGGCCACCTTCTGACGCACGAATCCGCCGATTTCCCCCAGCGTCACCGTCCCATCGTGGTTCGTATCCGCTTCTCCTCGAAGGCCCCGCAGCAGATAGTAGGTGAAGAGACCATGACGATGCGTCTCGTCGTCGAAGCCCTTGCCGAGTCCCTCCACGGCGATCAAGCGGATGGTCTCATCACCATACAATTCCCATTGGGGGGTGACGCTTGTCTTGGGGTTGTCTTGAATCGAGGAGATGGTTCCTTCGAAGACAAAGATGGCCTGCCGCGGGTTGAGTTTCGCGAAGACCGATTCGAGCGACTTCAGCCGGTACAGAGTTGTTGCGGCCTTCGCTCCATCATACGGGACGAGCATGATCTCGCCAGTCGGAGATACCAGGGCCTGGCCGGAAAAATAGACGATGACGATTCCATCCTTCATGGGCCGAGTCGGGAGCCATTCCAGGAACGCCTTCTCGATCTGCGAATGCGTCGCCTTCCGGTCTGTCAGGAGGTGGATATTGGACGCTGGAACACCCCCGAACGTCTCAAAATATTTAGCCACGGTCGCTGCATCGCGTGATGCGTACTTACGGGATCGTATCTGTTGGTCGCGATAGGAGCTAAGGCCGATGGAAATAATGGAAGTTTCGGGTTGCCGAATTCCTGATGTTTGTGCCGGGACGTAATCGATATCGTCGTTGGTGGATCCGGTTAGGGCAATGGTGAAGGAAAGCGTTTGGGGGCGAGCCGCGACTCCACCGCGCTCTTCTACGGCAACCTGAATCTTGGCCTGTTGGGGTTCGGCAAGCAGGGGCAACGTGGCGACAAACTCCAGTGATTTTGTTTCTCCTGCCTCAAGAGGCGGTACTCTCAAGGTCGTCGTGGGAAACTGTTCGATCAGGGTCGAGGTGCCGGATAGTGACGCCCAGGCATCTTCAATCGGGCTTGTTCCGGTATTCACGATGTCCACACGAATTCGGACATGTTCGCCACCCTCGAAGATCAAATCACTATTCTCATCAAGCAACAGGCTCTTGAATCGAAGCGCTGAAGCAGGTGAGTCTGATGGACGTGGTTGCTCCGTGGTTTCTAAAGCCGAAGGCCGAGGTAGGTTGCTGACTGGTGCTAAATGCGGTTCGACTGAATGGAGCTGTTCCTGGCTGCCTGCGGCAACTCTGGCAATCAACACGACACGTGTGGCCAAATCGATCGCGGTGTCCCGGATGAAGGGATCGATGTGGTAGTCGCAATTCTTTCCAAGTTGCTCCAGGCGTAGGCGCTCTCGCCGAGCGACGGTGATGTCCGATTGTCGAAGTAACGTTCCTGCTCGGTCGTACACGCGAGCCACGGTCGTAAGTTGGAGGCTCGCCGGAGGCCGGTCGTAGAGGGCGTCCTTGTTGAGGTCAAAGATCGAATCAATCTTGTCGACTTGAATGATATGATCAGGGGTGAGAGTGGTGTCGCCCTCGGTTATCACGGTGGTAAATGTACGCCGCATGCCTTCCTGCAAAGCCTCGTGGAGTCGATGTCCCAACGGAATGTCTTGCATGTGTCCACAGGAATCGCTGTAACGAATTGTGAAGTCTTTGAAGGATGCGGGCACCTCCAACTTGGCACTGGACGCGAGAGGGTCTCCCAGGTGGGGAAACTCCAAATGCTTGGCGCATGCGGAAAGAAGAAGAGCGCCTCCTAATCCGGTGCATGCAACGAGGGTGGTGCGAATGAATGGGTTCCTTGAAATCACTGGCTTGCCTACGTCTTGCGTCCGCCACGGTACTGGAAAAAACATCTGAAAGCAACACGATCCCCTTTGAGACTGAGAGGCCATCGGGCCGTACTCTGTGGTCGGAGAGAGTTTGACAGGGCGTTCAAAACGCTCGTAGCCTTTATTGGTAGGAAGTTTTCCTCTTTGAAGCCTGTTGAAAGAGTGGTGTAATATGTAGCGTTCAAGGCGGTGCGGGCCTCAGTCCCAATTAAGGACTCTCTGGAAGAGAGCCATACCCTGAAGGAGTGCAGATATGCTCAATTGGAGTCAGCAGGCGGCTAGTGTGCTCGTCGGTTGTGGATTAGTCGGATGTGCGCTGATTGGAAGTGGGTGCGCATCATCTGTATCGGCGGCAGGGGTTCCTCCCGTCTGGGCTCAGGGCTTTTCAGAAATTGTCAAAAAGACGACTCCAGCCGTCGTAAATATCGCTGTCACTGGTGGAAGGGAAGGGGGCCGACGACGTGGCGGCGTTCCTCCTGTTCCCCCGTTTGGGGTGCCTCCAGGCGGCGATGAGCCGGAAGGAGAATCTCCGGCGCCACCGAGTCCTCATAGCCCACCTGCTCCACATGGTCGCCCGGATCAGAGTGCTGGTTCCGGGGTCATTTTGGACACCAACGGCTATATCGTCACCAATAATCACGTGGTCGAAGGTGCGACGCAGATTACCGTGACGCTGAGCGATCGGCGTGAGTTCTCTGCCAAAGTGGTCGGTGCCGATCCCAAAACCGATTTGGCGGTCATCAAGATTGAGGCCAAAGGCTTACCATCGCTCAAGTGGGCCGAGTACGACGGACTACAAGTAGGCGACCTTGTGCTGGCCGTGGGAAGTCCGTTCGGTCTGAGCTCGACCGTCACGCTCGGCATTATCAGCGCCTTAGGGCGAGGCAATGTGGGAATCGCGGACTATGAAGATTTCATCCAGACCGACGCGGCAATCAATCCGGGGAATTCAGGCGGAGCGCTCGTCAATATGAACGGCGAGCTAATCGGGATCAATACGGCGATTTTTTCCAGAACCGGTGGTTCAGAAGGTATAGGGTTCGCGATTCCGAGCAGCATCGCGCTTGATATCGTAGACAGCCTCCAGAAAACAGGAAAGGTTGTCCGCGGCTGGATGGGGGTCGCGATTCAAGAGATCACGCCGGCGTTGGCAAAATCCTTCAAACTGCCAGAGGATCGGAAAGGCGTGCTCATCAGCGATGTCAATGAACAGGGTCCATCTCATGCAGCAGGGATCAAACGAGGCGATGTGGTGGTCGCGTTCAATGGCAAAGAGGTGCAGAGTGTCAGCCAGTTGCGGAATCTGGTCGCACGAACGGTGGTTGGGAAGGACGCGCAAGTCAAGGTAGTCAGAGAAGGCAAGGAACAGCTGATCGCGGTGAAGGTGGCGGAACGTCCGTCGGACGAGGTGTTGGCACGGAAAGAGCCAGGTCCGTCTAAGAAGGATTCCGGAGAAATGATCAAGCCGCCGGACAATGTGCTGGCGTCGTTGCGGGTCCAAGCATTGGATAATGCGCTGATGAGCCAACTGAATATTCCTGCGAAGACAGTGGGGGTTGTCATCACGTCCGTGGAACCCGGTGGCGAGGCGGAAGCAGCGGGGCTTCAGCGTGGTGACGTGATTCAGGAGGTCAATCACGAATCCGTCAAGTCCATCGCCGATTATCAGAAAGCGGCAGAAAAGATCAAGAAGGATGAACTTGTGGTCTTGTTGGTCAGTCGGCAAGGAAACAGCCTGTTTGTGGCCGTCAATCCGAAGTAAGATACGCAGAGGCATCGGTTGGTCAGGTGTTAATGGTTGGAGGGCGGATCAGTAGACCATTAGATTCAGAAACGCACGAGGCCGTGTGCTAAATAAGGTAAACCGGTGGTTGCAAGATTCGATCTTCAAGCCACTCGAAGACAAGAAAATGCCGGTCATGGAGCACTTGGTGGAATTCCAGGTGCGCCTGACTCGTGCAGTGATCGTGGTGATGGTCATTTTCATGGGGACCTTTTTCTATGCCGACGCCTTGGTGAAATGGCTTCGTGTTCCGCTCCAGAACATGTTTGTTCCCAGCAATCTCACGTGGGAGCCTACCGATTTGCCGACTGTGCCGTTCGTTTTTCTCGCCCCGGCGGAGGCGCTTTGGCAGAACATCAAAGTGGCAGGGCTGTTTGCAATCGTGCTGGCCATGCCGTACCTGCTGTATGAAATCTGGAGATTTGTGGTGCCGGGGCTCCATGTCCAAGAGCGACGTTTTGTCGGGCCTTTCGTGTGTGTCAGCGCGCTCGCCTTCTATGCCGGTGCGGCGTTTTCGTTCTTCTTCGTGCTGCCGTTTGCGTTGAATTTTTTGATTGCGTATGGGGTGAACGCGGGATTTGTGCCTCAGATTTCGATCGCGCAGTACGTGGGATTTGCCCTCTGGTTTCTGATGGTCTTTGGGCTGACCTTTGAGGTGCCGTTGGCGCTTACGCTCATGGCGAAGCTCGGGTGGGTCGATGCGCCCTTCTTGATTCAGTACTGGAAGTGGGCCTTATTGGGATCGTTTGTCATCGCAGCCATTCTGACTCCGACTCCGGACCCATTCAATCAAACACTCATGGCCGGCCCTATGTTTCTGTTGTACTGGGTCGGTATCTTTGGCGCAAAGATGTTTGGTAAGACACCAGCGTCGGAGACGAGTCAATCTGGTACTCCGGCTATGGCGATGGCTGGAGCAGGGGCTGGGGGAAATGTTTCGAGGTCGTCGGTGGGGAAGTCCTCAGATGACGAGTATGTCGGAGTTCCAGGGGGACGGCGGCGCTCGTGAGGGTGGGGAGTAAGATTGCCTGTTTGCCGGAATGAGCAATAATTATGGGACGTGAACTGAACATCATCAACGATGGACGCGGAGGGAGCGGAGACGCCTGCACCTATATGTGGGCCTGTGCCATCTGCGATGAAAATGAAAGCTGCCAAAAGGACAAGGAAGGCCATAGCCGTTGGCTGGTCGCCAAGCGGATGGAACGGATCGAGTACAAAGTGCTCATCATGAGTAATAAGGGTGGGGTGGGGAAGAGCACCTGTACGACGAATATTGCCGTCAGTCTTGCGCTCAAAGGGTGGCATGTCGGCATCTGTGACATGGATATTCATGGCCCCAACATTCCCAAAATGGTCGGCGCCGAAGGCCAAAAGCTCAAGATCAGCACGTCCGGCGGGATCATTCCTTTTCAGGCCTATAATTTAAAGATCGCTTCGATGTCGTTTCTGTTGCAGAACTCTGATGATCCGATCATCTGGCGCGATGCGTACAAGTATGAATTCATCAACCAATTACTCGGCGGTGTTGATTGGCAGGATCTGAATTTTCTCCTCATCGACCTTCCCCCGGGGACCGGCAACGAATCGGTCACGACCATCGACTTGCTCGGCAATGTCAACGGCGCCGTCATCGTGACCACCCCACAGGAGGTGGCCCTCCTTGATTCACGGAAGTCTGTCACCTTTTGTAAAGACAGCGAAGTGCCGATTGTCGGCATCGTCGAGAACATGAGTGGGTTGGACTGTCCTCACTGCCATCGGGAGATCGAGGTGTTTCGGAAGGGTGGAGGAGAGGCATCCGCGCTCGATATGGGAGTCCCGTTTCTAGGACGGATCCCGCTTGATCCCGATGTCGTCACGCAATCAGATGCGGGTGAGCCGTTCGCCCTGTTCAATTCCGACACACCGACGGCAGAAGCGTACCACCGGATTGCGAATCAGATTGAAGCCTTTTGCAAGAAGAGCGGGTCGCTGCTGAATGTCGGGCGACCCACAGCCAAACCGATCAAGGGGATGAGCCTGTGAAAGCCGCTGATGCCATGACAGGGTTGACTCAACTGCATGATGCGCAGCAGGTAGTGCTTGATGCGACCACGGTCTTGGAAGCGGAGAAGGTCTCTATTCTTGATGTCCTGGGGCGTGTATTGGCTGAGGACATCATGGCAGGCCGAGACAATCCTCCGTGGGACAATTCAGCGATGGATGGGTTTGCCGTCAGGTGGGAAGACATTAGACAAGAGCATAAGATCCAGAAACCGGTCTCCCTCATAGTGATTGAGGATGTACCGGCCGGGAGGATGCCGTCAAAGGACGTTGGTCCAGGGCAGGCAATCCGTATCATGACGGGTGCGCCGATTCCTCGGGGGGCTGACACGGTATTGAAGGTTGAAGATACCGAACCCACTCCTGACTCCGTCCGTGTCTTGAAAGCTGAACCAAAGGGGGCCAACATCCGACCTCAAGGTGAGGATGTGAAGAAAGGGGAGTGCATCATCGGGAAAGGGACCAGAATGCGTCCCAGTGAGGCTGGCATGCTGGCGATTTTGGCGAAGTCCTTCGTCTTTGTCTACCAGCGACCACGCGTGGCGATCCTCTCGACGGGTGATGAGTTGGCGGACTTGGATGAGCCGTACAGTGATGAGAAGATCATTAATTCCAATAGTTATGGGATTGCGGCAGCAGTTCAGGAAGCCGGGGGTATTCCCTTGCTGCTTGGTATCGCGCGCGATACACCCGCGGCACTCACAGAAAAGATCTCCCAAGGGCTGAACGCGGATATGCTCGTCTTGTCGGGTGGTGTGTCGATGGGCGATTACGATTTTACCAAGGCCGTTTTTCGTGAACTGGGCGCTGAGATGAATTTCTGGAAGCTCGCCATACGGCCGGGTCAACCGCTGGCCTTCGGGAAGATTCAGAATAAACTCGCGTTTGGCCTCCCAGGCAATCCGGTTTCATCGATGGTCACCTTCGAACAGTTGGTACGGCCGGCCCTGCTGAAAATGAGCGGCTGCCGAAGCTATGGCCGTCCGGTGGTGGAGGCGGTTTTTCAGGAAACGTTTTCCAAGCGCACGGATCGACGCCATTTCTTGCGCGGTATGCTCACTCGAGAAGACGGTATCTTCAAGGTTCGTACGACCGGTGATCAAGGATCCGGTATTCTCACGTCGATGGTAAAGGCCAATTGTCTCATCGATGTGCCTGTCGCCGTCGAGCGTTTAAAACCTGGCGATCACGTTGCCGTTCAGTTGTTGTCCGGAGAGGCATGGCCCGCCACGGCGGATCCTGCGCATGCTGGTCCACACCGCCTCTCTTGTTGCTAGAAAGGACGCTACTCATCATCTCGCATGCAGTCAACCAAGCCAGGAATCGATTCTGGCTCTGTGGATGACTCGGGTGATCGGTGACACTGTACTTCCATGGCTGTCCCCATTGTTTCCTTTATCGGTCGTTCGAACAGCGGAAAGACGACCCTAATCGAACGCGTGATTCCAGAGCTGGTCAAGGCTGGCTACCGTGTGGCCACCGTCAAACATGCAGGGCATGGGTTCGATCTCGATACGGAGGGGAAGGATAGTTGGCGTCATAAGCGTGCCGGCGCGAGTAGCGTCGTGGTTGTCTCAAAAGGAAGCCTTGCGCTGTTTGCCGACGTTTCAGATCAGCTCAAGGTCGAAGAGGTCCGAGACCGTTTCTTGGACGCCTCCTACGATCTTATCATTGCAGAGGGATGGAAAAGCGAGGGGTATGCAAAAATCGTCGTTGTTCGTGATCAATTGGGTGAAATCTCCTACTCTTCCGACGGTCTGCTGGCGGTCGTCTCTCATACGGCGATCGATCTCCCGGTGCCTGTGCTCCATGTGGACGATGTGGGTGGTGTGGCTGCTCTCTTGATTAAGCAGTTCCCTCTCAGACGCCGGGAGCATGAGCTGGACATCTAAGGCCACAGTTGTCTTGACCGTTGCTGTGGGAGGGCTGACTCTCATGGGGGTCGCGACCCCTCTCACGGATCAACCGAGGTTCTGTGCAGGGTGCCACACGATAGCGCCGGCGTACGAACGGTGGGCCAAATCTTCCCACAAGGAGGTGACCTGCGTCGCCTGTCACGTGAGGCCTGGGTTGCAGGGTTGGCTGCATGACAAGGTTTGGGCAGGAGTCAAAGACACCACCATCTATCTGTTTAGCACACCGACGGAAGCACACAATCTCACGGCTCACGTGGATTCCGATGTTTGCCTCGGCTGCCATCGCCATATCCTTCGTGTGTCGGAAATAGCGGCACGCGACCTTCCTTCACCGGTCAAAGCAGTGGGACTGATCATGAACCATGGCCAACACATGGAGGCCTTCAAAGCTCGTGGACACAATGAAGGCTGTACGACCTGTCATTCGGGCGTGGTGCATGATCAACCCATTAAGGGCTATCCCATTGTCATTCCGCGAGGCCATGTGTCCGCTGATGACAAGCCGTGGTATCCGGTTCATCCTGAGGGATCGTACCTGCGTGAGCGAGCCCTCCGTGACTGTTTCAGCTGTCATGATGGGAAGGGACAGTATGACGGCAAGATCCTGGACCGGAAATGCGGCACATGCCACAACCCTGAGAAGATCAGCGGCGCCCTCCTATTCAATTAGTAAATCACGCGATGGATCGGATGTCGAATTCTGTTCTAACCGTGTCGAAGCTGACAAAGCGGTTCGGAAGTTTCACAGCGGTTGATGAGGTGTCGTTCGAGATTCGACCGGGTGAAATTCTAGGGTTGCTGGGGCCGAACGGTGCCGGAAAGACGACGACGATTCAGATGTTACTTGGAGTGGTGACGCCCACGTCAGGTTCAATCGAAGCGTTCGGCTTGGATTTGTCCACACACCGTGAGGCGGTGCTGCAACAGATCAATTTTTCATCGACCTATATCGCCATGCCACAATCCCTTACCGTCGAGGAAAATCTGTGGGTGGTGGCCAGACTCTATGGTATGAGCGACATAGCCAGCCGAGTAGACCAGATCGTCAAGAAACTTGAAATGGAGGAATTTCGGCAGAAGGTCACGCGGAAATTATCATCGGGGCAGATGACACGATTGACCTTAGCGAAGGCTCTTCTCACGGCGCCGCGGCTTCTCTTTCTCGATGAACCAACGGCGAGCTTGGATCCCGACATTGCCTGTAAAATACGATCTATCCTGAAGGAAGAGCGCCGATCATCGGGATTGAGTATCTTGTACACCTCGCACAACATGCGTGAGATGGAAGAAATGTCGGATCGGATTATTTTTCTTCAACGAGGACGTCTCGTCGCCGAAGGAACAGCCCAAGCAATCGTGGATCGATTCGGGAAGGCAGACTTGGAAGAAGTATTCCTGAATCTTGCGCGGGAATCGAACGTGCCGTCGACGCCATAAAAGGAGCGCTCATGGATTTTGGTGCAGGATTTCTGGCCGGCGGTCTGGTCGTCAGCATAGTCTGGGGGATGTTTTGGCTTGTGATTGGCCTGATCGGATGGAACCGTGGTACCTGCGGGTGGCATATCGTGACAAAAGGGCTTGTCGGAGGTTGTGTGCCCTGTTCGCTGTTCATCGGTCTTATGTGGTGGTATCTCGGAACCGGAGGTGATGGATTATGGTTTGCGAGCGGGTTCATCGGAATTCCGGGTCTTCTTGTACTCCTCTCCTTCCGACTCATGCCTGATGGAAAAACGGCAGGCTCACATTTGATCGAAGGAATCCGATCCCTTAGAGCGGATCTCCTGGGAGCACATCAACGATGTGGGGGGTGCCGTCCTGATCACGATCATGAGACCTGTCGATGAAACTGCATCGTGTGACGGCGTTGATTCTCAGACATCTCTATCTGTACCGGCGAAGTTTGCCCCGGATCATGGAGATTTTTTATTGGCCGTTCTTGGATCTCGTGATCTGGGGATTTATCACGCTGTATTTGGCCAGATACCAGAGCGAAGTGCCTGGGTTCGTCACATTTTTTCTCGGAGCCTTGATTCTCTGGGATGTGTTATTCCGTGCGCAACAGGGCATCACCATCACGTTTCTGGAGGAGCTTTGGGCGCGCAATCTGATGAATCTCTTCGCCAGTCCGTTGAAGCCCAGTGAATTTTTAGCCGCCACGATGGCGATGAGTGTGATGAAAGTGACCTTTGTTTCGATCGTGCTGGCCGGGTGTGCGCTCGTTTTTTACTCTTATAACGTCCTGATCATCGGAGTATGGCTGATTCCATTCGTGCTTAATCTTGTCATCACAGGCTGGATCATCGGGGTACTGACGACCTCACTGATCATGCGCTTTGGACAGGAGGCTGAGGTCTTGGCTTGGAGCATGGTGTTTCTATTCCAGCCCATCTCATGCGTGTTTTATCCCATGGAGGTGTTGCCTGGGTGGCTCAAGGCGATTGCTTGGGCGAACCCGGCCGCCCATATCTTTGAAGGGATGCGGGGAGTCCTGATATCAGGACAGGCCCCGTTCTCGAACCTTGTGTGGGCAGTCGGACTCAATAGTGTCTTGCTGGTCGGTGTCGTCATTTGGTTCTACCGGACGATGGCGTACTGTAAGGATCAGGGATTGCTCGTGCGAGTGGGAGAGTAAGGTTGTAATCTAAAAAACTCTGTGCTACCCTTGTTTGGACTCGTATCGCCGGGGGCCTCTGCGGTGCTGAGTGTCTATAAGAGGAGGCCCACAATGTCGATGTTGCCTTGTCCGGGAATTTCGTCGGAAGTCAGACCTAAGTCGCTGCTGCGATCGCGTCTTCGGCCCGCTCCTTCCCCGTTCCTCGTGCTCAAGACAATGTCATTATTTTAAAGGAGGAACCCCGATGGGTTCGAAGATCTATGTCGGTGGGTTGCCATATTCGGCGACCGAGCAGCAATTGAGTGACTTATTCGCGGCCCATGGCGCAGTCGCCTCGGCTCGAATTATCACGGATAAGTTCACCGGCCAATCGAGAGGATTTGGCTTTGTGGAAATGTCCTCCGATGCCGAAGCTCAAGCTGCGATTACGGCCCTCAATGGTTCGGAGATGGGTGGCCGGACTCTTACAGTCAATGAAGCACGGCCACAAGAACCACGTACGGGTGGCGGTGGTCGTGGTGGATTCGGTGGAGGCGGCGGCCGCAGCGGAGGCGGCGGAAAACGTGACCGCTGGTAACTGACGACCTGCATGTACATGTAGACGGGAGGGGGTGCCATGTGAATGGCACCCCTTCTTTTTTCTGGCTAAAATGGTGGCATCACGTAGTCCGAACGGATACTGAATATCCCTCCTAGTCAGACGGTGATCAATGATGACGGTTTTGGAATCAACGATAGGAGTAGCGGAGTTACCTTCGGTCTCGTTCCGAAGCAGGCCGGTGGTCGTGGTAGAAAACTTTTGGTCGGCTGAGGAGCGCCGGCTTTTTCGTGAAGGGATGAACAAGGCGACCTGGAAGCAGCTCTCAGATCTGGAGAATGTCCAGCAGGATTTCCCAAACTCGGGCAACTGGGCAAAGGCTGAAATCGGCTCAGCAGAGGGCGAGCACTTTCTTTCGCGGCTACAGCTTCCATGTATTCGAGAGCATGTTGAATCGTTCCCGAATATCATCGGGCGTCACATCGGGTTTAGTTACTACTCCTATTCGGCAGGTGATTGCCTCTTAACCCATGATGATACCGATCAAGGACGGATCACGGTGGGGCGTCCGTCACTACGGCGTCGAATCGCCGTCGTCAGCTATCTTCATGAAGAATGGAAATCTGATTGGGGTGGGGAACTCATTATCTACGCGAGGCGCGCAGGCCGATCGTCCGATTCGGTCGACCTTGTGCCGACACAGTGCATCGAACCACGTCCGGGAACGCTTGTCATGTTTACCGTCCCTCGTTATCACAGGATTTGCCGTGTGGATCTCACAGCCGGATCGCATCGCCGGTTATCGATCGCCGGATGGTTTATGACTGAGCACGCCTAGGACTTGAAGAACAGTGGTTCGCGTCTAGATCGAGACAGAGCTTCACAGTTTGCTGAATCGCAGCCCAACGGCAGCGACTTCAGACTCTCAGCCGAACCAGTCGGAATCGTTGGCCGCACATGCCCGTGGTTCTACCGCCAACGTCGGCGCCGGCTGTGCGAGTACGTTGTGGACGAGGGTAATGAGCCGGTCCTTTTCAAACGGCTTGGCTAAAAACGGGAGTGTCCCTCGCTTGATTCCATGACTGGCAAGTTCCTTATCAGGGTTCCCGGACATGAGAATAATGCGGAGGCCGTTCCGAATCATGGTGGCACGAACGGCCAGTTCATGGCCATTGACATGAGGGAACTGATTGGAGGTAGAGGCGAGTTGAAAGCCTGGTGGAGGTAAGACGAGGTCCGTGATCAGGAGGTCGATTGGTCCCTGGTGGTGTGTGCAGAGTCTGAGGGCTTCCGAACTACCCTCGGCTTCAAGCACCGTAAACCCAGTCTCTTCAAGAAGAGCCTTGCAGAGGTTGATGATCGAGGCTTCGTCGTCCACAACCAAGATGGTCGACGTAGCCGTTGCCATTGGATTTTCCTGATTCTGTTCCATCTCTGTAACCTACCATGGTCATCTTAGTGCTGAACTGGCTGCATGGCGAGCAAAACCATAAATTTTCTCGTAGTGCATCTTTAGATCGGACTGGAGGATCAGACGGAGATGGTTCCTATCCTTCTTCCACACAACGCCTTGAAGAGGCCGACCATCTCAGCGAGTCGGACCCTACGCAATCAAGACCTCCCAATGGGAAAGCATGATCGCTCACGATGGTTCCTCTTCTGTCGGACTGGAAGGTGGTACCTCTTGACCTGATGCGGTTGAGGTTCGCCGTTCGAGAAAGACGTCGACCTGTTGACCAGCATAAATGGGGAAAGACGGCCGCTTAAATCGATAGATGACCTGCAGTACCCGTGTGTCGACTCGCTCGGTATTGTCGCCCGTGAGCGATTTCTTGGGGATCACATAGGGTTCGATACGCACAAAGGTGAGCGGGATTTTCTGATCGGCCAAAGATCTGACAGAGGCCGTTCCGCCGGCTTGTGGAACGACAAGTGGGGCATTGACTTCGTCGATATCGGCACGGATTTGTAATTGCTCAGTTTCTCCCAACAACATCAAGGGTTCAGCTGATCCCAGCTGGGCATATTCTCCGGCTCGAATATTGACCTGTAGGATCGTCCCACGTCTGGGAGCGCGGACAGTCAAACGATCCAACAGGATCGTGACTTCATCACGCTGGGCCATTGCCTGCTTCAGAGTTGCTTGGATACGTTGAGCGCCTCTCTTGGCCATCTCAAGTGCATACCAGGTGCGCTGGAGGTCATCCTCGCTGACGGCTCGTTCATCGTATACCGATCGCAGACGTTTGAATTGGGTCTCGAGATCGCCGACTTTGTATTTCTGCTCTTCAATCTGCGCTTGTAATGGGGGGATAGCGGCTTCACGGGTCAAGAGTTGAGCATGCAATTCTCGGTCATCTAGTTGAAACAGCGGCGCCTGTTCGGCAACCTGGTCTCCGACTTTGACGAAGACTTTCGTGATCAACCCTGCCACTGGTGGCGCAATACGAACGTTCTCATTCACCGCTTCGATAATGCCGGAGGCGGCGACGGTTTGTTCATAGGGTGATCTAGGTGGTTCTAAGATCGGCGGAGGCATCGGGTCTTTCTGATTTGCACCCGTGAGCACCCATCCGGCGAACCCCACGCCTGCTATGGCCAGCCAGACGCTCAGTCGTTTCATGACGATCATGCGGTTCCTTCCTGCGGGATATGCTCAATGTTGACGATGCGTCCATCCGTCAGGTTGGCCATGCGGTCACCAAAGTGAAAGATGCGGCTGTCATGTGTGACCACGATGACACAGCGATCCGGAGAGCGCCCTACTTCACGCAGGAGCTGCATGATCTTTTGGCCGTTGGGTCCATCCAAGGCGGCAGTCGGTTCATCGCAGATGAGCAGGCGTGGCTCGTTGATCAGAGCCCTCGCAATAGCGACGCGCTGCTGCTGGCCTCCGGAGAGGTTTTTCGGGACGAATTCGGTTCGATCCGCAAGGCCGACTCGTTCCAACATGGCGCGTGCTCGGCGTAAGGCCTCTGGGCGCCGCATCTTCTGGATGAAGAGCGGCACGGCCACGTTCTCAGCAGCGGTCAGCGCAGGGAGTAGATTGAATTGTTGATAGATAAACCCCATGGTTTGTCCTCGAAAGCTGGTCCGTTTGCTCGATGGTAAGCCGCTGAGCGGAACACCCAGCACCTCGATCTGACCGTCATCAATGTCCAGAATCCCGGCGATGGCAGAAAGCAGGGTGGTCTTGCCGCCACCGGATTCTCCCACAAGTAACAGCAACTCACCGAGATAAACGTCCAGGTCGATACCTTTGAGGACTGTGACCTGTGTGTCTCCGCTGCCGAAGGATTTCACTACATTCTGGGCACGCACGGCCGCCGGTCGTGAGTCGTCGTTCATCTCTCTCACCGAAAGACAATCCCGGGTTCAAGTCGAACCAGTTTGATGATGCTGACCGAGGCTGACACAATGCAGATTGCGAGTAATGCAACAAGGACCAGGAGCAGCAATTGCCAGGTCTCGGCGAACGGGAGGTTGCCTCCATGCGCTGCCAAGAAGCCAAACAGTGTGGCCAGACCGACGCCGACTCCATAGCCCGTCAGCCCAACGGTGAATGCCTGGAGGATGATCATTCGTGCGAGTGTGAGCGTCGACGTTCCCATCGCTTTGAGCGCGCCGAACTGACGGAGGTTCTCAACGGTGAATAGATAGAAAGTCTGTCCGGCAATGGCCATTCCCACGATGAATCCAAGGAGAATCGTTGTTCCGAAGTTGATCCCAATTCCCGTGTTCTTCAGAACCCACACGATGGTTTTCATGCCGAAGCCTTCGGCCGTGAAGGCGCCTAGCCCGGTTTGGCTCTGTATCCGTCGAATGACATCCTCAACAGGAATCTCATCCTTGGCCTTGGCTAAGACGTAGGACAAGGTGCGGCGTTCCCGTGGGACATAGTGAATCGCGCGTTCATAGGTGGTATAGACAACAGGAATATTTGTGAAACTCTTCTGTGTCTTGGCGATCGCGACGATACGGGCGAGTTTGTCGTTTAATTCAAAGATGGTCCCGACCGTAACGACCGTTGGTCCCCCCATTCGTTCGACCGCCCATTGATCCAAGACGACAGCGTCCGGCTGACGGATATCTTCGAACCGCCCCTCAAGGACTTCGGCGGGACGTCCGATCAGGGTCGCCGACTCAAGTCCGGTCAGCGTGACTTGATGGTATTCGCCGTTAGGAAGTCGAGCTCTGAGAAGCCCTTTGTAGAGCGGAACCGCCCATTCCACCCCGTCTATACTTCTGACTCGATCAACGGCCGTATCAGCAATCGGCTTGACCTCATCGACTTGTGCAATGCCTGGATCTGTGACCCAGATGGGCACATTCACATTGGTGATGCTCGCTTGGGACCACATCATCAGGCCCCAGAAAATGGAGCCCTGCTGAACGATCAACATCACAGCAAAGCTCAAGCCGCAAAGGAGCATGAGATATTTGGCGCGATCGCCGAACAGCATTTTAAGGGCGACGTAGTTCACCGTGTGTCCTCTGGCTCGGGGCAATGAGGTGGAACGGGAGCGACCCGAGGAAACAGAATCAATCGTACCCGATCGTACCGATGAAAAAAATACCCATCGCTCATGGCCACCGGGCAGTCAGAAGTACCGAGTGCGCATTAGAATAGGTAGACCTGTATCCTCCACCATGCCTCACGGGAAGAGGAGGATAGAAGGCTGGGATTGGCTGTGTTGTCATTCTCGATTGTGGCGGTACTTGAGCGCTTCTAAGCGTACCCTATCTAAGGTCAGATGTACCGTTTTCTCTTGGGTAACGATAACAGCACCGGGTGCCTGACCTTTCGCCTTTTTGACCCATTTGCGGCGTGTATAGATCACCTCGCCTTTGCCGCTTTTCTTCAGATCACTGTAGAGCAGAGCCAACATGGCCGCGTCGCGGAGCGTTTCGAAAGGAGGATCTGTGCCTTTGTCCAATCGAACGACGACGTGCGATCCCGGCACCCCACGGGCATGGAGCCACAGGTCATCAGTTTTGGCCAGGCCGAACGTGAGCTCGTCGTTCTCACGGGCATTCCGTCCAACAAAAATAGGTAAACCATCTGTCGAGGTGAACCGTCGGAAGGGACCTTTTCGTTCGATGGAGAGTGGACGGCGCTCGGTAGACGGCTGAGTGAGTGGAACGCGGCGCAGTTGGAGTGAGGGGTGATCAGTGGGCTGCCAGCCCTCACACTCTACTTCTTTCAACTCATCACGTAGACGATTCACTGATTCATCCGCTCGTTGGATGCGTGGTGTGAGCTCACGCTCGGCAGCGAGATATTTCCGATGTTTGCGGAAGTAGTCATCCATGTTCCCCTGCGCCGATTTTGTGGAATCAAGTGGTATCGAGATTTGAGGAAGGAGCTCGTCAAAATAATCCGTCACCTCAATATGGTCATCGCCCTTTTTGATCTGAGACAGGTTTGCTTTGAGCAGTTCTCCGTATCGACCATAGCCCCGATAGGCTGTGCCTTTTGACAGGTCTCGTTGCCAGGCATCAATCAATCGCAGTTCCTTTTTGATGGCCTTCTTCAGGAAACGGATTCGGGTCTCTTTGGCTTGGATAACAGCTTGTGCTGATGCCCGATCCTGATAAAAGGCGTCGATTTCCGCCGAGATGGGGAACCGGGTACCGGCAACCCCCGTGAATCGAGGCGATGTTCCTTCTTGTGCGCCTGTGCGTGTGGTTGGAGGGGTATAGAGCTGTCCGACAAGGGCTTTCTGTTGAGAGAGATCTCTGACGATTCGGCGTTCGGCGTTGAGGACCAGGAGATTGGCGCTCCTGCCGGTCAACTCACATACGATCGTGCCTGCCCCCTCCTTTCCGGTGAGAGCCAGCTCAACGATGCGGTCATTTGACAACTGGCGAATGTCGTCAATGCGTGCCCCTTGAACATGGGCTCGGAGAAATTGGCAGAACGGCGGTGGTGCCGGAGGGTTGAGTTGTGGACGAGTGGTGACATGAAGGCGAGTCGCATTCGCCTCACATGAGATCAATAATCGGTGCGTATGCCCAGGGACTCGAACGTCGAACACGAGCGTACGAGCGCCGGGCTGATGAATTTTCTGGATCCATCCGCCACGGAGAGTAGGGGAGATTTCTTTAAGGACCTGTTCAAGATCCGATACATTCAGCATAGCGAGGGTATTTTATCTGGGAACAATTTCTTGAAGAGCCAATGTACGATGTGCCGCATGTACAGGCAAGAGCCTGTCGAGAAGGTGTATCCGCTTTTTTAGCCGTGTAGCTTGCGACCGCTCCTTCATTGCGCTAGAGTCCGAGTAACATTTGTCACGTCAATGTTCCTTCATGCGCCTGCTTGATACTCAGCCTCTTGTGCGATTGAGAAATGAGTTTCGCCTGTCAATGCGGCGGTTACTCACCGACCTTTGCCGAGAACTGCATGCTGAGCACGCTGATCTGACCGGAGAATTGTGCCTACCGACGGGGCTCTTTGAACGTCTCCGCTCACGGTTCGCACTCGAGGCGTATTCCAATTGGAAAGTGGTCGGATGGATTGAGACGCTCAATGACCTCGTCTATTTCTTCGATGTGCTCAAACAGTGGAAACTGGAACAGGATCGGGCAGATTTTACGGAGCAGTTGTTCGACGAATGTCAGGAGAAGTTTTTTGAACACGGATACTGTGATGATCTCTTCCCAACGGGCAAGGCACGGGTCAACGGGTTTGAAAAACGGCTGTACGATCTGTGTCGGTCCTTGGCGAAGGAGTTGACTCAAGAGTCTCTCTGGTTTGATCCGGCTGTATCGGTCACGTGGTGTCGACAGCGAAAGCTGGCGCGGTGGTCGGTACAGGGAACCTTGAAGGACAATTTTGAGAAAGCCGAAGTCCAGGGAACCCTCTCCATTGGTGACACCGGCGAATGGTGTCAGGCACCGGGCGACATAAGACGAGCGTTGCGTCGATCGGCAGACCGCGTGGCATTTCTGGTGGAGCCAACCAGGATTTCTGTAAGGATCGGAAAGAGCTTTTCGCCGGTCTGGTCAGGGTGGGGAGCACAGGGACAATGGCAGTGGGTGTACCATCCGCCGAAGATTGCCATCCAGACAGATAGGCATTCGATCACCGTCGGCCCGACACTTGTGTATGGGAAGGACCACCGGCCAAGATCTGTGAAGACCACTGATCGGCGACAAGTTGATCGTATCACTCGTGCCTGGCAGACTATCCAGCTTGCTTGGCCGGAAGGTCATGAGATCCTTGCGCTTCTCACATCTCGCGTCATCCCACTACAGGCGAAAGGGGTCGTGAGCTTCAGCTATCGGCATCGACCGGGACTGTCGTTCATCAACTGCTTCGACCGCGACAACCTCGATTTGATCGACGATCTCATCCATGAGAACAGCCATCACCAGTTGAATCTCTTGCTCCGGAAATACGTCATGTATCGTGGCGACCATCATCAACAGATCTTCTATTCGCCCTGGCGACGAAGTCTCCGGCCACTCCGGGGCATTCTTCATGCGACGTTTACGTTCACCATGGGCGCCCTTTTGTTCGAGCGTCTCTCGTTCTGGGCGTCAGGCAGAGGGGGGGCGGAACGGTGGAAGAAGGCAGGACTTAGCAAGCAAGACCTCCACCGAGCGCGGTTTCGTTGTTTGGAGGAGATCGAATCTGTCCGGTACTCCCTGCAAGACCTTCGTTACGCCGATCATCATCTCGGATGGCTGACTGGATCTGGGAGGCGCTTGGTCGCACAATTAGCGGAAGCGATTGATGAGATCGAATCGAGGGGCAAACAATTTAAACGTGACGTGGAGCACTCGCAGTTTGGTTCGGCGCTGCGGAAGCACGGCAAAGAACTCCACCTGGCTCGTCACATGTATGGGCCGATGAGATTGGGGAAGGTGTGAGTGCCGATTCAGCCGTATTGATCGGGTCCGTCGCCCAACCTAGGCAGACCTGAGCAGATGATGGAAGCTCTCTATTTCTTGACGATCGAACCACAGGATGTAGACTCGATACAGGAGGTATGGATCATGCCGATGTTCATGCCGACATCTCGTGTGAGAACTTCCTACGCTGCGCTGATCATGTCGTGTGTTTGTGTACCACTCGTATCTGGTGTGATCCCTGAGGGAGCAGCTGCCTTTGAGAATGCAAAGGCCGTGAAGGTTGAGAAGCTTCTCACTCTCATTCGAGTCGGGGAGCTGGAATCGGAGTATGACGCACTCACTCAGAAATATGTCAGCGACTACGAGCAACAAATACGAAAATCCATTGTGAGTACGTATCCTGATCTGAAGGGTGAAAAAAAGAAGCAAATTGAGGCGCTCCTGGAAGTCTTCTTGAAGGACATGAGAAAGTCGATCGGACAAGTTGAGACGCTCCATGATCATTTAAAGCAGGCGTACTCGAGCAATTTTAGAGAAGACGAACTGGACCGCCTCATTGCCCACTATTCCTCTCCACTTGGTGAAAAGGATGCAGGTATGAAGAAGAGCGCAGCCATCGAATACAACAAGATGTGGACGGCTCAATTCATGAATCAATACAAGGCCCGAGTCGAAAAGTTTTTTCAGGTGATCGCTCTGGTCGTGAGGGGCAAAGGGAAGCAAGGGGCCTAGCATTAATAGATTTGTTACTATCTGTCCAACGCTTGCCTGGAAGTAGAATCACCAGTCGAGAACAGTGAAGACTCCCAATTAGCGAGTGCATTCAATATAGTCTTGGTCCTACGTAAGCCCATCAAAGGACTCCACCAAGTTCTCAAAACTACTTCGGTTCGCTTGAATAGTGCGTATATAGTCCTGTTCTCTCCTAGAGCCAGTCTTTCTCGAACTAGACATCACAAATAGCATGTTGTAACATTGTAAGGACGCGAGGTGAGGAATGATCAAGAAATTACAGAAACATGGAAACAGTGCGGCGCTGATCATCGAAAAACCGGTGATGCAGGCGCTGGGCATCACGGAGGAAACTCCGTTGCAAGTGACTGTGAGTGGCAATGCACTCGTCATTACGCCGGCCAACGTTGGTGTTGGCCCTGAGCGTATGAAGGCCACACTTAAAGAACTGCGGAAAAGGTATGGGCCGATGCTGAAACGGCTCGCGGACTGATGCAGTGGAAGACATCATTTTCCTTAGCGTGGACGACGTTCTGTTGCTCCACACCGATACCATTGATATAGATGGTGGTTCGCACGGCGTGAGAGATCACGGCTTGCTGGATGCTGCGGTGGCAATGCCGCGTCAGCAATTCGGAGGAGAATATCTCCACGAAGACCTTCCCGCGATGGCAGCTGCCTACATGTTCCATATTGCTCAGAATCATCCCTTTATAGACGGAAACAAGAGGGCGGCAGTTCTCTCTGCGCTTGCCTTTCTCACTGTGAACGAGATCGAAAACCTTCCTCCTCCGAAAGAGTTGGAATCAATTACGCTTCAGGTTGCGGCTGGCGAGCTGGACAAGGATGCGTTGACCAAGTGGATTCAGAAGAAAGTCGGTAAGAAGACTTAACCTTCGAGAATCTATCGAAGACTTGCAGAGGCCCACTAAATCTCTGGACTGCTGCGGAGAAGTAAAACTTTTTAGAAAGATAGGGGTTTGAATATGTGAGCAGGAGTACTGGTCCTTGCATACATGGAGCTCTTGCTGAGTTCCTGCATCTATAACAGGCAAACGTATCTTAAGCCGATTGGACCGGGAGGGTATTTCCACACAGAATGTCATGGTCCTGACAATGCACTGGGTTTTAAACTGCATGATGAACTCGGAATGAAAATCTTACGGGAGGCGGAAAAATAGCGTTTGTGGTCCATCTATCGGTTCCCTCCTTGTCCGTGACACATAATTTGAATCGACACGCTTGTGGTGATGCTCGACTGAGCCTTACATAGTGCCTGATCCCGTTTCTCCATCATCGTGTCAGATGAAAAGGTACGTCGGTGATAATGACGCGGTCTTTGAAGAGCAGTGCGGCTTTGAGCATCAATGCTCGCTGATTATGCAGAATGCCCTGCCACCACTTTGCGGGAAGAATTTCCGGGATCACGACTGTCACCCAGGTAGTCTGGTCTTTCTCCAAAAGTTCCTCGACGTAATCCAGTAGCGAGCTCAGCACTGAGCGATAGGGAGAGGGGAGCGCAATCAAGTTCACGCCGCCTCCCCATTGAGCCCATTGGATTTTGACCTTGGCGCTTTCTTCCGGGTCGACATCGACAAACACCGCTCGGATTTCACCCGGCCGACTTCTGGCAAAGTCTAGCGCACGAACCACTGCTCGATTCAAGCCACTGATCGGGATAATGACGATATTACGTCCCGGCAAAGGCGGCCGTGCCCCTCGACGATCTAATGCAATCTGTTCGGTCACGGCTCTGTAATGAGAGCGAATGC
>JAOUHJ010000164.1 GCA_029865225.1 Nitrospira sp. | reverse complement strand
ACTCAGTTTATACATCAACCACCGTTGAAATATGACAGAAGGAAGTACGACACGATACTCCCCGGGATGCTCAAAAAGGCCGTCCAGCAAGGCCGCAGCGAGTGAAGAAGGCGTACGCTTCGGTACGTTGAGCCTCTGAGCGATGCGAGAACGCCGCTGGCGGACTTTTTCAGCATCCTGTTAGAAGCGATCATGAATAGTGCGGGCTAGTCAAGTCCTGTGAAAAACAAGTTGAAAAACATTATGACTCTCGTCATGATCACGGAACGATTTCTTTATGATTCCTATGAGGAGGTAACGGATGGTTATTTCGTATCTGTTGAGCGCATTCCGAATGTGCTTGATTGGGATGGTAGTAGGCGTCGCCGGTATTGCCTCGGCTGCTGACAAGAAACCCAATCTCCTTGTCATATGGGGAGACGATATCGGTTGGTTCAATATCAGCGCATACAACCATGGCATGATGGGCTACAAGACGCCGAACATCGACCGCATCGCTAAAGAAGGCGCGATGTTCACCGATTGGTACGGCGAGCAGAGTTGTACTGCCGGACGCTCTGCGTTCATCACGGGGCAGAGCGGCTTCCGCACGGGCAATCTTAAGGTTGGTCTGCCGGGCGCCAAAGAAGGGCTACAGGCCCGCGACGTGACCCTCGCCCAGCTGCTCAAGGCGCAGGGCTACATGACCGCCCAGTTCGGCAAGAACCATTTGGGTGACGCCGACGAAACGTTGCCGACCGCGCATGGGTTCGATGAGTTCATGGGATCGTTGTATCACCTCAATGCCGAGCAAGAGCCGGAGAATCCCGACTACTTCAAGGATCCGAAACTGATCAAGAAATACGGCACGCGCGGCGTGATTCACACCTGGGCCAATCCGGACGGCACACAGAAAATCGAAAGCACCGGCCCGCTCAACATTGAACGTATGAAGACGATCGATGAGGAAGTCACCAAGGCCTCGCTCGATTATCTGGAACGAGCCAAGAAGGCCGACAAGCCGTTCTTCCTCTGGTGGAACTCCACGCGCATGCACATTTTTACGCATCTAAAGAAGGAGTCACAGGGCAAGACCGGTCTTGGTGTCTATCCTGACGGCATGGTCGAGCACGACGCGATGGTCGGTCAGCTGCTGGACAAGCTCAAGGAACTTGGTCTCGACGAGAACACCATCGTGATGTATTCCACCGATAATGGGGCGGAAAAATTTTCGTGGCCCGATGGCGGCACATCGCCATTCCGCGGTGAGAAAAATGAGAATTGGGAAGGCGGCTACCGCGTACCCACGTTGATCAAGTGGCCGGGTGTCATCAAGCCCGGAATGGTCAGTAACGACATCTTCTCGCATATGGACATGCTCCCCACGATCATGGCCGCAGTCGGTGTGCCGGACGCCAAGGAGCAATTGTTGAAGGGGATGAAGGTCGGCAATAAGACTTTCAAGGTGCATCTCGACGGCTACAACATCACCGACACCTTGGCGGGTAAGGCACCATCCCCGCGCCACGAGTTCTTCTATTGGAATGACGACGGCTCACTGGTAGGGTTGCGATACGACCAATGGAAGATCGTGTTCCAAGAGCAACGTGCGCATGGTTTCGATGTGTGGGCGGAACCGTTTGTGACGTTGCGTGTGCCGAAGATCTTCAACCTCCGTTCGGATCCGTTCGAAGAGGCAGACCATGTCGCCATGGATTACCCCCACTGGCGGGTTGATCGCGCGTTCCTGTTCGTGCCGGCGCAGCAATATGTTGGACAGTTCCTTGCGACATTTAAGGAGTATCCGCCGAGCCAGAAAGTCGGCAGTTTTGGGCTGGATCAGGTGTTGGAGAAACTGCAGTCGGCCGGTCAGAGTAATCAGTGATCGTGCGCTGGCGGTAACGGTCACGTTCAGTTAACCTTCCTGGCCGCACCCGTTGAAACGGGTGCGGCCTTTCTTTTTGTTGGACTCGACGCACAACAGGCGCATGCAAGTCCCAGCGGCACAACCATCTCGACAAGGTTTTGGGTTCCGGCGTTCCCCTCTGCAGAATACCGAGACGGCTCACCTGTTCTGGCCAGCCCTGTTGCTTATCGCATCCGGAACGGCCGCACTGATTTATCAGGTGCTCTGGATCAAGCAGCTCACCCTGATCGTCGGTGTCGACGTCTATGCGGTGACGACCGGAGTGAGCGCATTCTTTGCAGGGCTTGCCATGGGTGGGCTAGTCATTGGGCGTTGGGTAGACCGGGTTGGAAGACCGCTGCGTGTGTATGCGGCGCTGGAGATCGGAGTGGCTCTGGTCGGCGTTACAATGACCATCGCACTCGCGCATACGGCAGCCCTGTTTGCGACACTCGAAGATAAGAGCGTTGTTCTCGCCTGGGGACTGGTGTTCCTGATGGTCGGCGTGGGACCGTTCCTGATGGGCGGCACCTTACCGGCGATGATTCGCTCACTCCAGCTCACGGCAGACCGGATCGGCACCGGTGGCGGCTGGATGTATGCCGCTAACACCGTCGGCGCCATCATCGGCGCACTGGTTTCCTCGTTCTTGCTCATCCCGGCACTAGGCATTCAGGGCACGGGGCTGGCTGCTGCGGGCATCGGTCTGCTCGCTGCTGCGGGCAGTTTCCGGCTCGATCATTTCGCGCCAAACCAAGCCGGCGTCGCACAACAATCGAAGTCTTCACCACTCGCGACATCGGCTTCGGTCGCAATTCTTGTGTATTCGATTGCCGGTGGGCTAGCACTTGGCTACGAGGTCGTCTGGTCGCAATCCATCGTGCAATTTATGAGCACGCGCAGTTATGCGTTCTCTGTGATGTTGGCGACCTATCTTGCAGGCCTTGCATGCGGCGCCGCCCTGTTTGCGTGTTGGGCCGACCGCGTGCGCGACCCCTGGGGCATGTTCGGTCTCCTGATCGCGGCCGCCGGGTTGGTCGCCCTGCTTGAAATCACCCTGCTCGGACGCTGGCTTCCCGTGCTGCAGACTTTTGGGGAGCAGGTCGTGTTCTCGCTAACTGCTAGCAGGCTCGTCGGGATGTGTGTTCGCTTTGCCATCGCAGCCATGTACGTCGTCTTTGTCCCCACGCTGTTGCTCGGCGCTGCGTTTCCTGCGGCGTTGAAACTGGTCGTCGATTCCGGGCATGTCGGCCGCGATATCGGCAAGGTGGTCGCCCTGAACACATTCGGCGGCATTGTCGGCACGGTGATCACCGGCTTTGTGTTGGTGCCGCGATTCGGCCTGGTCACCACGTTGGCGATTCTCGCCGTCGTCGCTGCCATGCTTGGGCTGTGGGTCGCGCTGCGTGGTACGTCCCGGTTTCGTGTCGTGCGGTGGGGTACGATCGTCATCGCCATCATGGCGGGGGGCGCGGCTCTGCTCACGCCGTCTGACCGGCTGGCGAGTTTGTTGGCCGAGGCGCGCGGTGG
>JAOUHJ010000109.1 GCA_029865225.1 Nitrospira sp. | reverse complement strand
ATTCTCCAGACCTCAATCCCATCGAGCATGACTTCGCCGCCCTCAAGAAGCGCCGGGAGTATCAGGAACAAGCCACCCTCGACGACATCGTGAGAGGCTATCACTAATTGTGGGCTTAGCTATAACATGCCGATGGCCATCCCCAACCCCACAAGCAACCACGGCAGATCTCCGCCGAACACAGCTCGCGTGAGATTGGCCATGAGTGTCGCCTGTGGGGCAGTGAGCGGATGGGGGTGATCACTCGTGGGTGGACCTATCCCATATTTGACCTGGAGTAGAGAGAGAACCGGCACGATGACCAGGGCTCCGGTCATAACACCGACAACTTGCATAACCTGTTGCTTCCAGGGTGTCGCTCCGACCAGATGCCCTGTCTTGAGATCCTGCAGGTTGTCTCCTCCCATGGCGGCAGCGCAACAGACGACAGCGCCGATCACCAACGTTGCAGCCGGTCCAGCGGGATGTCCAGCACCCAGAAATACGAGCAGCAAGAGCGAGGCCATCATGATCGTGGCGATCGTCACACCAGACACAGGATTACTGGAACTTCCCACCAGTCCGGCCATGTAGGCCGCGACCGACGAAAAGAGAAATGCGGCGATTCCCATCACGAACGTCATGATTACACCAACCGACCAACTATCCACGACACGCGAATAGATCCACGCCATGGGGAGCAATGAAAGCACAAGTGGCACAACAATCCACATGATCGAGGCGTCCTGCTCCGTGCGTACAAGTTGCCGGTTCGCATCTATTGATCCGGCCGCACGGTAGCTCGCTCGAAGGGTCTGAAGACTGTTCCAGACCGGCTCACGCAGTTTCGTCAAGGTCCACAACCCACCAGTCAACATCGCCCCGATACCGACATACCGGATGTGCTCGCTCCAGATCGTCATGGCCGCCGCCACTCCTGTCCGATCGGATGGCAGTCCATGGATAAGTCCATACGCCGGCACCAAGAAGATCCATCCAATGATCCCACCAAGAAGCACGACCAACGCGGTTCTTACTCCCAAGATAAACCCGACGGCCAGCAACGCGGGTGATAAATTCAGACCGCCATACAAGACGGTCCTCCAGACCTGTGCGGCAGCTTCCAGCGAGTCCGCCCACAGGCGTAGGCCGCTCTCCCCGAGTTTCACCAGTGCCCCCAGCAAGGCAGACCATAATAAGGAGCGAGACGCCGTTATCGAATCTCGACGGCCGGATCCATGTTGATCTGACCCGGCCACTTTCAAAACCTCCGCCGTCGCCACCCCTTCCGGAAAACGCAACCGCGCTGTGATGATCAGTGCGCGGCGTAGTGGAATCGTAAACAGCACGCCGAGTATCCCACCGACTGTGGCAATGAGCACCGTTTCCCAATAGTCAAAGTCTGACCAATACCCTACGAGGAGAAGCGCGGGAATTGTAAAAATGACACCAGCGGCCAGGGCTTCGCCGGAGGACGCAGCTGTTTGCACGATGTTATTTTCAAGGATGTTGGACGTGCGGAACAGGCGCAAGATCGCCATGGAGGCGACAGCTGCCGGGATAGAAGCCGACACCGTCATCCCTGCAAACAATCCCAGATAGGCATTGGCCGCAGCCAGAAGCGCCGCAAGCATCACCGACAACACAACCGCTTTGACTGTGAGCTCTGGGAGCCTGACTGAGGCAGGGACAACAGGCTGCTCGTCCTTCATGAGGAGGATCGAGTAGACATGCCTGAGTGAACAAGTGTCACGATAGACCCATACTATCTGGCTCGCTAATCAACGCAACCTAAACTCAGCGCACGCCACCACACAAGCGAGTGAACAATCTAACCATGCCACATTGCAAGCCTACTCTCGGAACAGGCGGACCGGAACCTTTCGTCCTTTGATCCAAGCGCGTCCCAGAACATCAATGATAATGTGAGCCATAGATTCCGGGACATCCACAATAGAGAACTTCTCTTCGATTTCGATGGCACCGATTACGCTGGACCGGACTTTCGCTTCATTCGCGATCGCACCCACTAAATCACCAGGTCGGATGCCGGCCTCTCGCCCCGCCCCAATGTAGACACGTGCCATGCCGGCCTCTCGCCCACCCCGCCGCATCCGCCCAACTGACTGACTCCTCGCTGCGGTAACACCCGCCTGAGGCCGACCTCCGGATCGGCCGGTATCCCGAATCGGCCGTCCCACATCATGGGGTCGGCTTGGAGCAGTAGGAATCTCCTTCTCCGGACGCTCGCCGCCCTGGGCACGAACCAGGAGTTTGATTGCAGCCGCCGCCACGTCGGTTGCCGGAGATTCGGCAGCCACCCGTTCGACGAGAGTCCTAAAGACTTCCAATTCGTCTTCTTTCAGCACGTCTTCTATCGCGGCCTGCACACGCTCGATCTGTTTAAGCCGGAGCTCTTTCACCGTGGGAATCGGTTGGACAACGACGCGGGCCTTTGTGTGCTGCTCAATACTCCGCAGCAGACGTTGTTCCCGCGGGTCAAGAATGGTGATGGCGTCACCTTCCCGACCTGCTCGACCCGTCCGACCGATCCGATGAACATAGACCTCGGCAGAAGACGGCAGATCGTAGTTGATCACGTGGGACACGTGAGGAATATCCAACCCACGCGCCGCCACGTCGGTCGCGATCAATAATTCCGTTTGCCCGGTCTTGAACGACTGCATCACCCGATCACGCTGCCCCTGACTCATGCCGCCGTGGATCGCTTCGGCCTTATGCCCACGCGCCGTCAGCATTGCGGTCACCTCATCGACCTCCAGCCTGGTGCGACAGAACACGAGCGCCGACTTCGCACCCACCACATCGATCACCCGAGCCAGCGCGGCCGATCGATGGGGCCTAACCACGACATAGGCTGTCTGTTTCACACGAGGAGCCGTGCCGGCCTTGACCGGTTCTTTCGCGATCGTAATCTCGACGGGATTGCGGAGATGCCGGTGGGCGATCGACCGAATTCTCTGTGGCATGGTCGCGGAGAAGAGGGCGGTCTGTTTGGTGTCCGGCGTTTGTTGCAAAATGGCGTCCAGATCGTCGGCAAATCCCATATCGAGCATTTCGTCCGCTTCGTCCAGGACGACGATCTGGATGTGCTGAAGTTTCAATGTTCCCCGACGGATGTGATCAAGTGCCCGTCCAGGAGTGGCCACGACAATGTCGACACCGCGTTTGAGCGCAGCGAGCTGCGGACCGATGGCCTGTCCTCCATAGACAGACAGCGCACTCACTCGCAACTCTTTGCCATAACGTTGGACGGCTTCACCGACTTGGATCGCCAATTCACGCGTGGGCACCAGCACCAGCGCCGAGGGGCGCGTCCTCGGTCCGTGCCCGATCCGTTGGAGCATCGGCAAGGCGAACGCTGCCGTTTTCCCCGTTCCTGTGGCGGCCTGCCCAAGAAGATCCCGTCCTGCCAACAGCGGCGGAACCGCCTCGCGCTGGATCGGAGTCGGTTCCTCGTAGCCGAGGGCCTCCAACGTCGTGAGCAGTGACGCCTCCAGACCTAATGATGCGAACCCAGGTGAAAAGCCCGTCGCAGTCGGTGTCGTAGAATCAGAAGATGGACTATGTTTCATGAGCGATATCACTACCTTTCCGCCGTGGATAGACATACAGAAATCAGGCACGCAACGCGACCGCCTCGCGGGCGGTTGATGTTACGTTGAATGATGTGAGAGCGCAAGGGAGTACCGATACTCATCCCTCCCTGAAGTCGCTGGAGGCATCAACAGAACCGGCTGGCGAGGATCGTGAGTAGGTAATAGATCGAGCGTCTCACGAGAGAGGAATCGAGGCGTTGAGGAGTGATCGCGCTTGAATCTTGGGCGGACGGGTGAGACTTCACCGGTCCGCCCAGGGACGATCAGAAGCCGATCCCATTTAGAACACGTGAGATCAGTGCATCAAACCAAAACAACCTACCGTCACAACCTCCGTAAAGCCAGCGCACGAACCGATACTAACTGGTCTTGCGCCGGAAGCAGAAACATCATGTGTGCGAGAGCACGATAGGCTGCCTCCAGCTCATGACATCGATCCACAAATCGACTGGTCGACAGGCGAGGAAAGTAGTCCCGATGCTGCTCATAGAATAGTGCGCGTCGTTTCCATCGCTCGGCTTTGAAGATAAATAATCTGGTCGCCAACTCCAACAAATGCTTCGGGGATAACCGCTGTGCTCCCCGTCGTGAAGGTGTAGGGATAAGGGATGTGGATATGGCCAGTCCTTTGGAGACGTCCTTCATGGCGAATTCCTCCTTCTGCTATGTGCCTGACCCATTGTCCTGAGCACCATACCCGTGGCATCACAGGTGCCAAGGGTCAGAGCTCATCCTGATCTCACCTTATAATGCAGCAAGATGAAGGGATGATTAGGACAAGATGAAAACTTCTTCATAAAACCCGCGCAAGGTTCAAACCGACGGTCCTGTACGGAATGGGGCGTACAAAAAACATTTTGGGCATCCTGGGAGAGGTGTCGCGTTACACCAGCATCAAGGTGAAACTAAACGATCAGAGCGAGAAGAGAGCAAAGAAAGAACTATTCAGGCCATCAACCAGATACCGGCCTGAATCTTGGTGGTGGGAGGTCAAACTGATTGTGCTACGTGGGGCGAATCCAGTCCTCGATCATTAGGCCTTGAAGGCAGCGACAGCCTCCGCTTCTGTGTTGCACAATTGAACATTTTCTCCATACACTCGATTCAGGAGATTGAATCCGCTGGCTTCGAGAGCTTCTTTGACCATGCCCTTCGCCGCAGCGATCTTCATCTCCCCTTGCGCGTTGTTGAGCTGCTTGCACGCCAGAATAAGGACTCGGATGCCGCCACTGCTGATATAGTCTACATCAGCCAGGTTGACGACAACCTTTCTCGCACCCGCGTCGACAATCTTTTTCATTTCCTGGTTTCCGTGATCAGCCGTAGTGGCGGCAAGGCTGCCCTGCATTGTTACGATGGTGATCCCGTCGTTTTCACGCGAAGTCACGGTCAATGTGTGTCGGGTTCCTTGATCCATTGCTGGTGCTCCTTTCACGTTGAGGATGGCTACGTTGAAGAATAGGACTGGGTCTGGATAAGAGTCCATCGCCACATAGGCTACCGACCCTCAGTTCTGCTCTGTGCGTCGCAAACAGAAATCCTTGTTTATCAGGCATCGCACATGCCACAGCCGGCCGAATCATAGCAAAGACAGCCCTGCGCTTCCATCCTGAGAACAGCGTAGGAATGGACAGCTCGCCTCTTACTGGAATGAGAGACTCCGTAAGCAGAGCACTGGTCACGAGACGCCTTCGTGAACTTTCGAGAGCGCTTCATCCAAGGTAGAAGCGTGGAGGCTCATCATCAGTGCCCCGCTCAGTTGGAGGACCGCTCGAACATGGTCGTTTCCTCCGTACAGCACCACCTTTCCACCCGTTGGCATCATCGTCACAACAGCTTTGAGGATGACCCGTAACCCAATGGAGGAAATATACGAAATCTGTGAGAGATCGAGGATGATCTGCCGCTCGCCTCGGCCAATCTGGTCCATCAGCACACGCTCCACCTCCGGAGCGCTATTCGTGTCGAAGCGGTCCCGTGGAGTGACGAGAAGCACGGTCCCCTTGTGCTGTATATTCACACCCCTACCGACCCTCCGGGAATCTTCATGCGCCTCTTGCGGACGTCGCTCGGCTTCAAGCGCACTGATGCCGGTCATGTCCGGACGGCCGCTTGGGGCAGTCTTTTCGGCTACCAGCTTTTTCTTTATGGTCAACACATTTTGTCCGACCTTGCGATGGTACGTCACCTCGTCGAACATGGACCGGATCAGATGAATCCCAAGACCTCCGATTTCACGCTCATGCAACAACACCGACAGATCCGGTGGAGCGACGGAGAGCGGGTTAAAGGGAATACCGTCGTCCACGATGGTCAACACGACACAGTCTTCACGCACTTCCCCTTCTACTTCGATCTGATGTTCCGTCGGATCATTGGGGAAGGCATACTGCACGACATTGTTCAGAAGATCATCGAGCGCCATATTCAGAGTGGGAATCAGCGGCCTGGCCCCTGCCCATTGCGAGACATACTCCTCAAACGCCATCTGCAGGTCGGGAATAGCCATCAATTGGTTGGGCATCATTTGCTGAAAGACCTTCGCCGCTACGTCCGACGGAGCGACGCCGTGATAGCGCAATCCCAGCATGGTAATATCGTCGGCTTGCGGCGCTTCCCCGGCAAACCCTCTCACCGCATTCATGACCTCGTTGAGACGTTCGACGACGGACGAGGCCTGAGATGAGTTGAGCACCGATTTCAACCGGTTGTTGCCGAACAGTTCGCGCCGTCGATTATCGGCCTCAGTGACTCCATCGGTGTACAGGAATAGCTCATCTCCCGAACCCAATTGAATGGTGCTTTCCTTGAACGCAATCCCCGGCATGGGACCGACCATGGGTCCGTCCTGAGCCGTCATCCACTCGAACGGTCCATTCTGCCGCTTCAGCAGCGGAGGATTGTGCCCCGCATTCGTCGCGAGCAGCGTCCCGTCACGAAGATTCAAGATACCCACGTACAGCGTCACGAACATGCAGGAATCGTTATCTGCGCTGAGCGCATCGTTCACGTGGGTGACGATGCTGGCGGGGGAGGGATCGGACATGGCCCTGGTTTTGACCATGATCTTGGTCATCGCCATAAAGAGTGCGGCTGGAACACCGTTGCCCGATACATCGCCGACCACGAAACACAGCCGATGATCATCGACCAGAAAGAAATCATAGAGATCGCCTCCAATTTCTAGAGCCGGCTCGAGCACCGCATACAGTTCCAGCTCCTTTCGATCGGGAAAGGCGGGAAACGCACGTGGGAGCATGCTCCGTTGGATATCCCGTCCGACATTCAGTTCTTCCTGCATACGGGCTTTCGCAGCTTCCACCAACGCCAACGAATCCGCCAAACGACTCTTGGCATCCTCGGCAGCTTGTTCGGCATGTTTGAGAGCCGTAATGTCCGTGGCGATGGCAACAATCCCACCATCATGCGTCTTTCGTTCATGGATCTGGATCCACTCGCCGCTCGAGCGGTACTGCAAGTAGGGCCCTTCTGGGTTATGGTGCATCTCGAGCCGCTGTTTCACCCAGGACTCGACATTGCCGATCGCCACCGGAACATCGCCTCGCTCCGCAATACGTCGGATGATCGACTCGAACGAGTCGCCTGGTTTAACTTGAGCCCCCGTCCCGGACACCACTTCCCGATACTTGTCATTACAAATCACCAGACGGTCGTTCGCATCAAAAAGCGCAAACCATTGGGGGACACTTTCGATCGCTTCGAGCAACCGCGCATGGCTGCGGCGCGCCATACTGGACGCTCGCGTCACCTGCCGATCAATGATGGCCAGAAGGGTCGAAAGGGACACGGCAACAACCGCGAGCAGTTCAACTTCGATTCCCGGTGGTGAAACAGCCGTCGGAAGGCCGGAAAAGCTGTAGGAAGGAATCATCCCTGCCAGATGGGAAGCCGACAGCGCAACGCCCATGGCACTTGCCTTCTCCGTCACCCGCCAATCGCCGTATTGAATGTTCCATCCACCGACCAGGAGGACGAAGATACCCAAGCCGACCATCGCTGTGACGGAGAAGATGAACAGGGTTAAGTCCTGCTGCACATCAGCCACCTGGTGGATCGCCATCAGGCTCGTGAAATGTGTCACCATGAGGCAGGCACCCATGATCAAACCACCGGACATGAGCGTGAGGCGATTCCCGTCATGCGTGCTGATCAGATACACTGCTAGCGCTCCAGCCACCACGGCGGAGAGGATGGAAATGATGGCAAGGCCAACGTCCTGTGCGGCGGGAATTGGCGGGCAGAAGGCAAGGTTGCCGGTAAAGTGGATCGCCCAGATCTCGAGCCCACCGGCGACAGCTCCGACTGTGAGCCAACGCACCTTGAAGGAGCCTTGTTCGGTTGCCCGCATCCGTTCGGCAATGCTGAGGATGACGTAGGCCGCCGCGCCACCGAGCAGCATCGAACAGATTGCGAGCACTGGATCGCAAAGCCCCAGCACGAAAGATCACCTCATCTGAGCGATCAGATCATCACGTTCTTCGGCCTCTTGAAACGCTCATCAGGCCCTGCCAAACACCAGCAAAGTAGCGTTGGGAATGACCGACCTGGAGTTGCGTATCACCTACCATGTTAGGCCTCAGCCCGCAAGCTGCGAGCATCTGAGGAGAGGTTCCTATACCGCAAGAAGACTCGCGTCAATGCACCGGCTGATTCAACCGTTCCCAACGAGGTGACCGGATGTTTGGATCCACCGACCAGTAGAGAAATACGATCTGCCCTAGAATGGAGGCCTTGCTGATGGTTCCGAGGAAGCGGCTATCCACACTCTCTTCTCGATTGTCCCCCAACAGGAAATAGGAATCCGGAGGAACAATCATTGGACCGAGATGATCGCGAACATTCCCTCTTTCCATCGGTGAATCGGTGTGCTGCGCATAGGGTTCCGATACGGGTTCGTCGTTTACCGAGAGCACCTGCCGGCGAATCTCAATTCGATCACCCGGCAGACCAACGACTCGATGGACAAAGAGCTTCCCCTCCTCGTCAGGATAGCGATACAGGATGATATCTCCCCGCTGCGGAGCGACCGCCTGATAGGCAGCCCGATTGAGAATGACCTGATCACCGGGCAAGAGTGTCGGAACCATCGTCACACTGGAGATTTCAAACGACTGCGACCGAGCTCGTACGACCGGTAAGAGATTCGGCAGGCGATCAGCCACAAAACCCCTGAGGAGCCCTTGCACTCGCGACGAGGGGTTCAGCACCTGAGGTTCGTAGTCATCGACAAGGGTCTGCGCCTCTTCGAGAGAGATGGTTCCGGTATAGTATTCGGCGAGATGCTGTTCCCAGAAGTTGGCAGGAGCCAACTCGAACAGCATGACTTTGAGTGATCCCTCAAATGACTGTTTGATGCGCGTGAAGTCAGCCGGCTGGAGTGGGTCGGCAAGGTCCGACTGCATCTCAAGTTGGTGGCTATATCCCACCGCGTCAGCCTGATCCACAACCGCCTGAAAGAGTCGATCTGAAGACACCTCCAGGTGTGCCAGTTGTCGAAAAGCGTTCTTGGGTTCTCGGTCGCGGTCAGGAGCGGTCACCGGGGCACTGCTACATCCAACCCAGAGCCCACCACTGGCAACCACGAGGCACATCGCTGCACAATTTGACAATCGACTGAGAAGGCGGGATACAGGTGGAAGCATGTTGCCGTTCAGTCAATACCCCTACTCGTTTGTGGATCACAACAGAACCGTAGGATACCGTACCAGCTCTCTCTGAGAAAAGACACCCGGTCAGAACCCAGACGCCGTTTCACTCAGAAGAGCCGATAAGAGCTGGCTCAGGTTGAGCTCGTTCGACAGATCAAAGCAGATTTTGGCGGTCCCTGAAATTGACCGCATTCAACAGAACATCAACGTCGAATTCATGCAAGGCTTGCACCAATCGAGCAGGACGGCTATGCCCAGACAAGCCGACGAACCGGATCAGCCTGAGCGACTTGGCTTTCAGCAGCGCGGCGTAGGTGCCGTGCCTGCTGAAGGCCACCCGCGGATCCATCTTGTCAGCACCGACACCATGTACGAAGACCAGACAGCGAGTGTCGTTCCAAGTTCCTTGAGACTCCGCTCGAGCAGCCATAAGGCACGGTCAACGTCCGGTTCATAACACTTGATCACCGGAAAAATGCGCGGCCGCACCTGCTTGAGCAAATGACTCCACTGGATCTGAGCCTTTCCATACCCGGCGAATTCCGGTGCCGTGTCGAAGTAGGTAATGCCTCCGCCAAAGGCCTTTTCATAGGTACCACGGCCTCTCTGGTATTCAGACGACAGCCAACAGCGGCGGTCCCGAACTCAAGGATCGGAAGTGACACGCCCGTCTTACCAAGTGGACGCGCCGGGATTGGCCCGGTGCTGTGCTGGACAAGGCGGAACACGCGATGCGACCTGACTATGTTGAATATCGGACGAGCAGGAGCGCGTTGCTCGGACAAGCGAAACGAGTGCCGTGACTAGTCCATGCAAAGGCGCACGAGCTCGTTTGGCCTTCCAAAAAGTTCGAGGCTGAGACGACCGTCAGCGTCCCAGGTTCAACCTCATACCATTCACCATGCTGTAGGAGCACCGCGCCGACTTTGTCGCAGGCTATAATTTCAGACAAGATCCACCTCCCTGTAGAGAAACAGCCATCCTCTGTTGATCCCACCCTTCCCCTTCCGTAGGAATCGCTTCGCGCCGCCCTTACCTCTTGTTGATTCTCACATGTCGGAAATCACGATCTCTGCAAGAAACCATGGGTATTCATCGGCGCTTCAAGAACTACCCTGTGCCGGCTTGTCCTAGGCCGGATCCCAGAGCGCATTGTCGAGACCGTCTGGTTTCACCGGTGTCAGGCGTTTCGATCAACAAAGGCATTATGCCCATTCGAGGAGGGGTTTGTGCAAGAGTTTCTCCGGGGTAAGGTGCAGATGACAGAACATCACCGGGTTTTCTCTTCCTGCCTTCAATTGTGTTAGCCTGTGTGAAGAGGCAGCCATCGTTCAACCGTGTGGGCCAAAGCCCTTGGCTGAGAGGTTCGCCCGACAAGAATGCGGGGAGATCTGGTACACAATGCGTCTTGTCTTACTAGTAGTCATTATCGGCCTCGTCATTTTCGGACCTCAGCTCTGGACCAAGCGTGTGTTTGCCAAACATAGTGCGCCCCGTCCTGACTATCCGGGAACCGGAGGAGAACTGGCGCGACACCTGCTCAATCGGTTCGACATGGAGCATGTGAAGGTCGAACTCACCGAGACCGGCGACCATTACGATCCAGTAATCAAAGCGGTCCGCCTGACACCTGCGATCTTCGACGGAAAATCACTCACCGCCATTACGGTCGCAGCCCACGAGGTCGGACACGCCATTCAAGACCACCTGGGGTATCAACCACTTGCTGAGCGCACGAAGCTCGTACGGGTCGCCCAGGGAGCAGAGAAGATTGGTGCCGTGGTGATGATGGGAATTCCCATCGCGGCAGGCTTGGCCAAGACTCCCGCGGCTGGCGTTCTGGTTATGGTCGCCGGGTTGGCGACGATGGGGATCTCCACGCTCGTCCACTTCATCACGCTTCCCGTCGAGTGGGACGCCAGCTTCAGACGCGCCCTCCCAGTCCTCCGGCAAGGACAATACTTATCGCCCGAAGATGAGCAAGGGGCTCGCAGCATCCTCACCGCTGCCGCGCTGACCTATGTCACAGCCTCCCTCGCAAGTCTGTTGAACTTGTGGCGCTGGATCACCTTCCTCCGGCGATAGTTGCGATATCCTCTCCAGATTCCGTCGTCTATCCTGCCTGGCCGTCTCCGTGACGTGCGGGCTCGTACGCCGAGTGCTTCCACTTTCGAGGCAACAGCAGGCGGAGCACAGTTCGAGGCATGAACGAGAGATCTCGATACTGTCGTGTTCCAGCCATCACGTCCGTCACCACTTCACAGAGACGTTGCCCGTGTTGCGAAAAGGCCCACGATCTGAGGCGAGGAAGGTCATACAGCAGCTTGGCCAGCAATCGAGCCCTTCGTAGTTCAGGAAAGACTGTCTCCGCCAGTGAATGAGTGTATGCCTGTCGTACCGGCTCTTCTTCCAAATGTCCGTCGATCAGTGATTGCGCCGCCATCAGACCGCTGCGAATGGCAAACGAAATACCTTCCCCGGTCACCGGATCCGCAAATCCCGCGGCATCTCCGACCAACAGAACACCCTGATCAACAAAAGGCCCCGTTCGCGGTCGGACCGGAATGACAAACCCGTGCCGTTGAACTTGGCTCGCCGAACCACAACCCAGCAGGTGGAGATACCTTCCAATTGCCTGTTTAAGATCGCCCCCCTGCTGCACCGTCGACAGCACACCGACCGACAGGTGCTTCTGCTTTGGGAACACCCACCCATAGCCATGTGGCAGCAAACCAAAGTCAAACCGTGCGATACCACGAAAGCCGTCCAACTGATTAGGTGGAACCGTTACTTCGTACTCAAGCGCCGGAATGAGCACACGTCCGTCGGCCATCCTCATCTTACGAGCCACCGTGCTGAGTGCCCCATCGGCCGCTATGACAAACTTGGCCTTCATCGTGCCAAGGTTGGTCATAACCGTAACACCGTCGCCGCAGTGCGAGATGTCTTCGAGCGCACAGCGCTGGTGCACAGTGGCTCCGCCTGCTTCTGCAGCTGAGAGAAGGGCGAAATCAAACTGATCGCGCATCGTCATCGAGACGATGGGCGTTGGTCGATGAGTTGTGAAGGATAATCCTGTGGGGAGAACGTTGAGCTGCGCAGCATGACATTCTTGCGCCACGACATGGCGCACATCCAGCGGCAAGGTCTGAAAGGCACGCCCAATGATTCCACCGCCACAGGTCTTGTACCGCGGCAGCGCAGCCTTCTCGAGGACCGCAACTGCTATGCCGGTCTTAGCCAGCTGCCACGCGGCGGTCGATCCAGCCGGCCCACTGCCGACCACGATGACATCATACGAGAAGGTCATGATCCAACTACTGGGAAGCTCAGAATCCGGAGCCACGCCGGCGGCGACGCCCTGGTCCTCTTTCAGAAGGCCAGCATATCACTCGTCTCCTCCCAACCCGCTCACCTTCTCCTGCAATTCTGACACTGATCCCTTATTACATCGCCGAGAGGTGCGTAACCGCTTGCTCGGCGTGCTTGGTAGCCGCATCAGCGTGGCCCGCTTTCCCATGCTCAATGGCCTGGTTCAGCTCTGCAATCCCCTCGTCCACATGCGAACTCTTGC
>JAOUHJ010000108.1 GCA_029865225.1 Nitrospira sp. | reverse complement strand
AGCCTACCGTATCCCAAGGGTTCACGGAAACGGTGGCCAGGACGACTGAGACCAATCGGAGAAACATACCCACCTCTTGGTGAGATTCTACGACCAGACTCTAAAAAGATGAAGCAAGAGCGGAATTCTTTACCATTGATCATGCTGTAATCAGAAACCCGTCCACGATCTCTCTCTGACACAATTCGTGGTTTCTCTTCGGCGGCTGACCCAGCAGTGATAGGCTTAGTTCAATCATGCCCTCCGCCTCTATTCAGCCGAGCTCTTGTAACGTACCTGCCGCTTCGGTCATGTGCGTGGCGCTCCCACAAGCCGCAGTCTCGGCTCTGTGGCGTGGTCAGGTTGTTGAGGCCATCAAGCTGGTTCGTGTGGAGCAGAACGTCGGATTGAAAGAAGCCAAAGAGCAAGTCGAGGCCTATGTGCACACGCAACCGGCTCTTAGAAGTCGACTTGTCCAAACTCATGCGGATGCACGAGAAGGATTGCTTCGGTGGGTGATCTTCTTTCTTGTTGGTGGTGCCGGGTTATTTTTCTTCTTAGCCTAGCCGTGGGATGGGCAGGCCTATGGAATCGGATCAGATTCTGCTCGCACTGATCGGGATAGGGGCGTCATTTGTGACATTCTGCCTCATGCGGTTTCCCCACACACGGCGACCACAGTTTCAGCGATACGGACCATTCTCCCTCATCGCCTCATTCTTTGGAGCGCTTGCGATCTTCTGCATCTCCGCTTTGGCAGTCTACACACAAGCTGTCTGGCACTAACTGCCGCATAGTTCAGAGCTTCGGATCCTTCACACTGTTGCCCTCGTCACGATGACGCTGGTGTAACACCATGTGAACGTCGCCGGTCGCACATGTCTCGCACTGAGAGTAGAATTTGTGCCATCTGAGCCTGTATTCTTGCTGTCACCATTCAGAGTTGAACGGCAGTTGAACCTTTTCGAGCTGTATGCCAACCCACTCGATGTCTTCACAGAGAGATAAAACCGCTGGCCTGGTGACTCAGTTTCTGACAGAGGACCATCGTCGATTGGAGATGCTCCTCCAATCAGCTTTTCATTCAGGCGGTCGAATTGATCAGCCTGTTTATGATCAGTTCCGAGCCGGGTTGCTTCGCCATATCGGGATGGAGGAAAAAATTCTGTTGCCGATCGCCCAACGTCTCAGAGGCGGAGAGCCTCTCGCATTTACCGCCAGACTCCGCCTTGATCACGGTGCCATCGCGGCCTTGCTCATGCCGACTCCAACAGACGGTCTGATTGCGACGCTACAAAAGATCCTAAACAAGCACAACCTGATTGAAGAGGGACCCGAGGGTTTGTACGAGACCTGCGACGCGTTAGCCGGTGCTGAGAGCCAGCAGCTGCTGGCTCGCTTGCGGGCCGCTCCAGACCTATCTGTTCTGCCTCATGCCGATACACCTGCTGTTCTGGGTGCCGTCCGCCGTGCATTAGAGCGGGCTGGCTACGGAGAGCTCGGCGACTCGTCTTTCCTATGAAGTTCCACTTCCGACAACACGAATGTGATATGCTGCCGACCCATTATGACAACTGACACGACGTTTGCGAGTGAATTAGCTGCCGCCATTGCGCGAAGGAGGACGTTTGCCATCATCAGCCACCCTGATGCCGGCAAGACGACCTTGACCGAAAAATTGCTCTTGTACTCCGGGCTCATCCGAACAGCCGGGATGGTGCGGGGCCGCAAAGGTGGAAAGGCCACGGCATCCGATTGGATGGGAATGGAACAGGAGCGGGGAATCTCCATCACGGCCTCCGCCATGCAGTTTCCGTATAAAGGTGCGGTCATTAATTTGCTTGATACCCCTGGCCATCAAGACTTTTCTGAAGATACCTATCGTACGCTGACGGCGGCGGATAGTGCCATCATGGTCATTGATGCGGCCAAAGGTGTTGAAACGCAGACTCGGAAGCTGTTTGCGGTGTGCCGCATGCGGCGGATCCCTGTGCTGACCTTGATCAACAAGATGGACTTGCCTGGACGTCCGCCTCTCGATTTGATGACTGAGGTCGAACAGGCCTTGAACATCCATGCCAGCGCCATCAATTGGCCCATTGGGTCAGGGAGTGATTTTGTCGGGATTGTGACCCGTGCCAACAACCGTGTGCAGCTCTTCAGCAGAACTGCACACGGCGGAGCCACGAAAGTCGAAACGGACAGCTTGGCCTTGGCGGAGCTCGGAGCTAGCGGCCGAGTTTCACAGGAGACGATGGAACAGGTTCTTCACGATTTGGAACTACTGGAGACCGCTGGAAATCCATTTACCCGCGACCGGTTTCTTCAAGGCGAAGTTACTCCGGTCTTTTTCGGGTCGGCTCTCACGAACTTCGGGGTGGAAAGCTTTCTTGATGCGTTTGTTGAGTTGGCGCCGAGCCCCGGTGCCAGACCGGCTGATGGCGATGATGGGACCGAGGTCTTGGTTGATCCCATCGACATGCCCTTCAGTGCCTATGTCTTCAAACTCCAAGCCAACATGAACCCGAAGCATCGCGACAGCACGGCATTTCTTCGGATCTGTTCCGGCCGTTTTGAACGGGATATGGTCGTCAAATATCACCGACTGGGTCGTGAGATTCGATTGGCGCGGCCACATAGTCTGGTCGCGCAGGAACGAAGCACGGTTGAAGAGGCCTACCCCGGTGATATTGTCGGCATCATCAATCCCGGCGTCTTTGCCATTGGCGATACGGTTTCGGTGACCGGTGGCTTCAATTTCAAGCCGCTGCCGCAATTCCAGCCTGAAATCTTTGCTCGTCTGAGACCGACGGATGTCGGGAAGCGCAAGTCCTTCGACAAGGGACTCACGCAGATGGCGCAGGAGGGTACCGTCCAGATCATGCGAAGCCTTAACGATCAGGAAGTCTTGATTGCCGCAGTTGGTCGTCTTCAGTTTGAGGTGCTTCAGTATCGGCTCCGCCAAGAGTATCGTGTGGAGACGATCTTGGATGCCCTGCCCTTTACCTGCAGCGCATGGCTGGAAGGAGATCCTTCAACATTCAAATCACCGTCCGCCTCAATGATGGTAAAAGACCATCACGATCGAGTCGTCGTCCTCTTCGGTGATCAGCTCATGAAGACCATCGCCCGAGACCGCAATCCCGATCATGTGTTGCGAGACATGGGGTGAGGCACTTAACGACCGGTCGAAGATTTCATGAGACTGTCAGCCTGAGGTGGGAGAAAGCCCAAGTACCCTCGGTGTCGCTCGGCCAGCTCCAAAACGGAGAAGGGCTGTCCATCGATGGTTTCCGGTGCAGAAAAAATCTGCCTAAGTGACCCGCCACGCTCTCCAACGATGTTTCCCGCAAAAACCACTCCTTGTTCCTGGAGTCGCGCGACAGCCAGTTCGATATCTTCAACCCGAACTGCGACGTGGTGGAAGACCTTGTCTCCGAACTTCTTGACCCACCCTGGGATGATACTGGTTTGTCCTCGTTCATCGGGATACGCCTGGTCGACAAAGAGAGCGGGGTAGCCGACCTTGCGGAAGACCTTGGCGTACCAGTCGTCGTATTGAAGGGTTTCGTCGTAGTCATAGCCAAGTTTCACGAAGGGCTCAGCTCCTCGATCGATGTCCAACGTGCGGATCGTCACATGATCTATGACGGGAGAGAATCCCACTCCAGATTGATCGAGCATGGTCTTGAGGGCACTAGCCGCCCGGTTGCGCTCGATGTAGTCGGCAACCATCCTCGCCAGAAGTGCATCCAGTAACTGGGCTTGATCCATGGTCGTCCCCCTTTACGATCCAAACTTGATCCCTTGGGCAAGGGGCAAGTCCCTACCCCAGTTGACGGTATTGGTTTGCCGACGCATGTACGCTTTCCAGGAATCCGAGCCAGCCTCCCGGCCTCCGCCGGTGTCCTTTTCTCCACCGAATGCGCCGCCGATTTCCGCCCCGGACGTGCCAATGTTGAGATTGGCGATCCCGCAATCGCTTCCAGCCGCCGACAGAAACTGCTCGCCATGCCGAATGTCATTAGAAAACATGGCCGAGGAGAGCCCTTGTGGAACGTTGTTCTGCAACGTGATCGCCTCGTCAATGGTTTGGAACGGCATGGCGTACAGGATCGGCGCAAATGTTTCACGCTGCACGATCGGCCATTCATTCTTGGCCCGCACGATCGTCGGTTCGACAAAATACCCGGGGCGACTCAGTACCTGTCCACCGTACAGCACCTCGCCGCCTTCTTTTTTGATCTCGTCGAGTGCGGCATGATAGCATTCCACGGCTATCGGGTCGATGAGCGGTCCCATCAGCACATCTTTTTCCAGCGGATTGCCGATCTGGACCTGTGCATAGGCCTTCACTAGTCTGCCGACGAGTTCCTCATATCGTGACTCATGGATGAACAGACGTCTCGTCGTGGTGCAGCGCTGACCAGCGGTTCCGACGGATCCGAATACGATGGCCCGCACCGCCATGTCGAGATCGGCGGTCTGGTCGACAATGACGGCGTTGTTGCCGCTGAGTTCCAGGAGCGTTCGCCCTAATCGCTGGCCGACGAGCGCGGCCACTCGACGTCCCACCGGAACTGATCCGGTGAAAGAAATGAGAGGCAAGCGATCATCCTGCACCATCTGGTCCGCGAGGGCAGGCTGATCCGTGATGCAGAGAGAAAATATTCCAGGATACCCCTGTTGCTGCATCACACGATTACAAATTTGTTGCACCGCAACGGCACAGAGAGGCGCCTTGGGCGATGGTTTCCAGATGACGGGATCGCCGGCAATGGCGGCGATGAAGGCGTTCCACGCCCATACGGCAACGGGAAAGTTGAAGGCGGTAATCACACCAACCGGACCCAAGGGATGCCACTGTTCACTCATCCGATGGGCAGGCCGTTCCGATTGCATCGTCACACCATAGAGCATGCGTGACTGGCCGACGGCAAAATCGGCCATATCGATCATCTCCTGAACTTCACCATCTCCTTCTGCCTTGATCTTGCCGACTTCCAACGAGACGAGTGTCCCCAGCCGATCTTTTTTCTCGCGTAAGGCCTGGCCGATGAGCCGCACCAGTTCGCCACGTTTCGGAGCCGGGACCATCCGCCATGTGCGGAATGCATCAATCGATTCCTTCACAATCCGTTGGTAATCGTCGGGTGAACAGGGATACACACCTGCAATCGACTCACCAGTGGCAGGATTGATCGATGAGATGAGGGAACCATCATTGCGCCCGGACCACCAGTGGTGGCCGGTACTTCCTCCCGAATTCACGGCTTGGATACCAAGGTCTCGCAATACTGCGGTATGAATGGTGCTCATTTAAAACAGGCTCCTAATTCATTGTCCAAGAATGTCTTCAACGAAATGGATTCCTGTGTGACAAATCCATGGTACTGCGCAGGGTTGTTCAAGACAAGGTCCATGACACAGCACGCGCTGGAAGCCGTCGTCACCTGAATCGCCGACCACAGTGTACCGTTGATGCATTGTGGGTAAATCTTTTTTGCGTAATTCTCCTCGAACAGACCACCGTCTTTAGTTCCAGTCACCGACGCATAGATCAAGACAACATCTTGCAGGGTTTGTGGAATAGCACGTTCAAGCACTCGTTTAAGCGTCTCGCGGTCTTCATTGAGCTTGAGGTCTTTCATCAAGAGGTGAATTTTTTCGCAATGGCCTGGGTAACGGAGCGTCTTGTAATTCATCGTTCTGACTTTTCCAGCATAACTGTCGGCCAAGGTGCCCAAGCCTCCTGACGTATTGAACGCCTCGTACAGCAGCCCATCTAGTTCGATGGTCTCGTATCCCTCGAGCGGCTGCAGCGGGACTTTCTCACCCTCTTCGATGCCGTAGCACACATTGCCGTATTCGTTAATGAGCCCATCTGTCGACCAGGTGAGCGAATACTTCAACGCGTTGCTGGGATGCACCGGCAATGCACCGACCCGCATCTTGACCGTGTCCAATGCCACAAAATGAGTCATGAGCTCGTGCGCGACAATACTGATAAAGCCGGGTGCAAGCCCGCATTGAGGCATGAAGGCATGGCTGGATCCAGCGCTGAGCACTTTGATCTGGTTGGTGACTTCAACGTCTTCCGTCAGATCGAAGTAGTGGAGGTTGTGGGTTAATGCCAGACCGGCCACCGTTGGATTGCAGAAATAGGGAAGGCTCGAAAGAATCGCATCGAAGTGATGGGCGGAAAGATAGGTGCTGACGGCGTCCGGATGCCGAACATCGAGCAGACAGGGAGTCACCCGCTCCAGCCCGAGGTGTTCGACCAAATGCTTGGGCGCGTCGAACGTCATGTCGCCCAGATGTACCTTGTAGCGACCGGTTTGATTGAGAAGGCAGGCAATCAACGAACCGATCTTACCGGCTCCGAGAATAAGCACATGATTCATGATGTTGCATTATACCCTTCCATTGGATGACGAGCACTTGGTTTGAGAATTCTTGCGGTCCAAGACGTGTCGTTGATTAGTTCTGTTCGAGCGAGTCGATCAGATATTGAGGAACGCTGGGCGATTCTGTCGTGGGTTGCGTATAGCGACAAGGAGGGATATCGGCTTGCAGTCTTCGCAGGAGTGTCGTTATTTTCATCGTGTTGGGCACTTCACAAATCCACACGTGCATGCCTGATTCCAATTCTTCGAAATGGCGTTGCACACGAAAGCTCGGCTGTTCCATGAAGTAGGCAGAGAGAAAACCGTTCACGGCCGTCACGACCCAGGGATGGTCTTTGATATAGCGATAGCTGAGCCGGAGCTCGGTGACCGTGATGTCCTGGCTGGTTTCCATCCTGCCTCTATTAGGTCCGACGTTGAGAAGATCTTGCCTGGGTACGGAACCTCGCCGGGGGGACGCCGAACTCCCGTTTGAAGGCACGATTGAACGAGGGTTCTGATTCATAGCCCACCTCGCCCGCCACTTCGGCCACGCTCTTGGACGTGGTCGTCAGCACTTGAGCGGCGAGCTGCAACCGCCAGCGCGTCAGGTATCCCATCGGGGTGTCTGAGAGATAATGCCGAAATCGCTCCGCCAACACGGAACGCGAGAGCCCGACCTCCTCGGCCAGCGACGCAATCGTCCACGGATGAGCGGGTTGTTGATGCAGGAGCGCCAGCGCTTTCCCGACCTCCGGATCACGGACGCCGGCGAGCCAGCCGGTCTGAGATTCTGGGAGTTGTGCGATATAGCGTCGTAAGGCTTCCACGAACAGCAATTCGGATAATTTCGCGATGACCACGGCACCGCCTGGGCCGGAGGCCTCCGCGTGATCAACCGCATAGCGGAGGGATTCCTCGAGCCACTTTCCGGATGGGCTATCGCGAATATGGACCTTGACGATCGACGGCAGCCCAGCCAAGAACACCTGGCTGAGCTGTGGGTCGCATGTCAAATACCCGCAGACGAGTCGAGTGAGTTCACCACCACCTCCAAACTGAGCGAGGACTTTCCCCGTTCCGAGGACTTCTCGCATCTCCTCGATGGCGTTGCTTGGTTTTACCGGAGTGCCGTTTCCCACGAGGTGCACATTGCCATGAGGAAGGATGACGAGATCGCCGGCTTTCAGCGGCACGACGGGGCTGCCTTCTTCGTCGCGACACGTGCAGTGGCCCTCGGTGACCAGATGGAAGATGAACACATGCTTGGGGCCAGCGGATAAATAGGACGCCATGGTGCGGGAGTCGGGCTCACGCGAACACCATGGAGCCGAGAACTCACCGTTAAAGAAGACCGCTCCATCAAGCTTCACGGCCTTCAGAACTTCAGACAGCACATCCATTGGGATGTGGCTCCTCTCACACAAGTGCTTTGGCTAAACCTACTGGACGTTCGGATAAACGACCTGGAGCTTAGCACTCCCCCTGATAAGAGATCTAGACGTGCGGCTAAGACGGCAGAAGCCCTTTCTCGTATAGTCATGACCAGAGACAGCACGGCATCGCAAATACATCACAAAGGAGGAGGATGTCATGACGAGCGCAACGGTAAGGGAAGTGGATAGTCTCAAGGCTCGACTCAAAGAGGTCTGGACGGCCGGCGACTACGATCGTTTCTCCCGGTACATGGAAGGCGGCGCACGAGCATTTTACGAGCGACTGGATCTTGCGCCAGGATGCCAACTCTTGGACGTCGCCTGTGGCTCCGGTCAACTGGCACTCATGGCGGCGAAAGATGGTGTGGAGGTGACGGGCGTCGATATCGCGAGCAACCTCGTGGAGCGGGCACGGGCCCGTGCGCGAGCGGAGGGACTACGTGCCCACTTCGAAGAAGCGGATGCCGAAACGCTTCCGTTCGAAGATACCAGTTTCGACGTAGTCGTCAGTCTGATCGGCGCCATGTTTGCCCCGCGCCCCAACCTCGTTGCGAAGGAATTGCTTCGTGTCTGTGAGCCGGGAGGCACCCTCGCCATGGCCAATTGGACGCCACAGGGATTCGTCGGGCAGATGTTCAAGACGGTGTCGAAGTTCATCGCACCGTCCGGCATGCCGTCGCCGGTCCTGTGGGGTGACGAGCCGACGGTGCGTGAGCGACTGAGCCACGGACTCTCAGAACTCAGCCTCACGAAGCGACAGTACCTCTTCGACTATCCCTTTCCACCGTCGGAGGTCGTGGAATTCTTCCGCCTTTACTACGGCCCGACGAATCGAGCCTTTGCGTCGCTCGACGACGAGGGGCAAGCGCAATTGCGGCAAGAACTCGAAGAGCTTTGGGCAGCGCACAATCGAGCCGGGAATGATTGCACCACGGTCTTTGCGGAGTATCTGGAAGTCATCGGTGTTCGAGTGTAACGAAGCGTATTCAACGAGAACATGAGTCAGTTGGACACACATTCATCCAAAGAAAGGGACGACGATCATGCACATGCACGACATTGAAGTTGTAGTGATCTGGTTCTTCTTGGTCAATGCAGGAATGCTCCTGACGTTGCTGATGCCTCGGATTGTCTCGGAGCCACGCAGTTGTGAAGTCACCCACGACGAGTATGAGGGTATTCACGCATGTGAAGAGCTACAGGAGCGGGCAGCTTAGATGGGTCTGGTAGTAACGGACCCACCAATAACATTATCATCGACCTCACGATATCTATAAGGAGGCTCCCATGAAACCAGGTCAAGTACTCGCGTGGACTCTCGGGGTGTTGCTCACCGGCACGACTCTGGCGTCGGCAGAAATTCTTGCTCTGATCAACTATGAAAGTAAAGCCAATCAACCGGTGAGACGAGAGGGGATCGCGATTATGGAAATCGACCCGGAGTCCGTCGACTTCGGGAAGATCCTCATGGAGATTCCGCTTCCGTCGGATCTCGTGGCCCACCACATTTTCTTTAACCGGGATCGTACCAAAGCCTACGTGACAGCCTTGGGGCAAAGCATCTTGCACGTCGTGGACCTCACGAAGTTTCCCTATCGGCTACGCGCCATTGATGTCCCTGATTGTCAGGTCGGGGAGGATCTGGTCGTGTCAGAGGATAACCGAACTTGGTACCTCACCTGTATGGGTTCGAGCACGGTGATCGTGGGGGACGCGCGTGTCGACAAGCCGATCAAGACAATCAGCGCCACGGATCCTACTGCGGCCACGATTCTCTATCCCCATGGGATCGCGATTCATAACGGGATTGATCGAGTGGTTGTGACCAGCACGGTGAAGCCGGATATGTCCGATCAGGGTGATTCGGTTACTGTGATCGAGGCCAGTACAGGACAGGTGCTCTCGACCCATAAGATCGGGTCGAAGCCAGCTCCAGCGAAATCGGCACCGGTCGAAATCATGTTCAGCCCCAATGCCGATCCTCCGGTCATGCACATCACCAATATGATGGAGGGCACGCTGTGGGCAGGGGTTTGGGATCCGAGTCGCAAGGCGTTTTCTTTCCACCAGATCGATGATTTTGAGACGCGGCAACAAGGGATGCCGCTGGAAATGCTCTATAACGCGAAGGGGGACCGTCTCTTCGTCACGACAGCCAAACCGGGGTTTGTCAATTTGTACGACAACAGTGATCCGCGCCGCCCGAAGTTTCTCAAGACCATCGCGGCTGCAGCTGGGGCGCATCATAGCGTGCTGTCACCAGACGAGCGGTACCTGTTCGTCCAGAATAGCCTACTGAATTTGGATGGTCTGAGCGACGGGTCTATTACGGTGATCGACCTGAAACAGGACAAAGTTTGGGGAAGCATTGATACCCTGAAAGCACAGGGATTCAACCCCAACTGCATCATGCTGTTGCCAAACCATTTTGGACCGGGCGGCTTGCGGGCAGATCTGGCAGTCAAGTAAGGGAGCTGTCGGAGTAACCAGAGATTGAGCCGCCGAGGACAATCAAGAGAACGATGCGAAGGCTTGTGGCCAAATGGATTGTTGTCTCGAACCTTTGGCCAGGCCTTGATCAGGCTGCGGTCTCGCGTTTAATCAGGTTGGCAAGCTGGGCGAAGGGTGTAAAGGGGCGATCAGGCTCACGGGTCGAGGGTGATTCGCCCGATCCGTCGCCGACCTGATCGCGTTGGTGTTCGTTATCGTGACAGTAGAGACAGAGCAACTCCCAGTTGCTGCCGTCCGGGGGATTATTGTCATGGTTGTGGTCCTTGTGATGGACCGTGAGTTGGTTCAGCTTTTTTCCGTCGAATTCGCGTCCGCAGTGGGCACAGATCCAGGGGAATAGTTTCAACGCGCGTGCTCGGTAGGGCTGCTCTCGGGTGCTCCGTACCATCCGAGCCTCCATGGAAAGGGCGACTCGACACAGGAGTATTATACCTCTCGTCCGTTGAGACCACCAGCGTGAACTGTGTAAGGTAGAGGACTTCACGGGAGATCATTCGATGCCATTGACCACATACAATCACGTTTCAATTCCCTCCTTCATGTACGGCACTGCCTGGAAGAAAGAGGCGACAACGGGCCTAGTGGTGCAAGCCGTGGAAACAGGCTTCACGGCGATCGATACGGCCAATCAGCTTGTTCATTATGATGAAGCGCGAGTAGGGGAGGCACTCCTACAATTAGCTAAGCAAGGCATCACCCGCGACAAGCTGTTTGTGCAAACCAAGTTCACACCCATTGACGGGCAGGATCATCGTCTCCCGTACGATGCGCGCGCGAGTATCACCACACAGGTGCAACAATCCTTTGCCAGCTCGCTGGCGCATCTCGATACCGACTATCTTGACTCGTACGTGTTGCATGGCCCCTATTCGCGTCGAGGCTTAGGCTCGGAGGATTGGGACGTCTGGGCGGCAATCGAATCCCACTACGATGCCGGTAAGGCGAAGATGATCGGGGTCAGCAACATCATGGCTGAGCAGCTGACGTTGCTCTGCGCGAAAGCCAGACACAAGCCGATGGTGGTGCAGAACCGTTGCTATGCGGCGTTCGGCTGGGATAAAGAAGTACGCGAGATTTGCCAGGCTAACCAGATAATTTACCAAGGGTTCTCTCTCCTGACTGCCAACCGGGAAGTATTTAGGGACCAGGCTATCCGCACAATGGCGGCCAAGTATCAGACCGGCCTAGCTCAGATCGTGTTTCGCTTTTCGCAGCAGGTCGGCATGCTCCCTCTGACCGGTACGACGAATCCTCAACACATGAAGGAAGATCTCGAGTGCGAGCGATTCAACTTGCTACCGGAAGAAATTGCTCAGATTGAAACCATCGGCCTCTAGCAACTATGGGGAAGATTCGGCTCAAACGTATTTATGAACCGGCGGCCAAGTCCGATGGCTTTAGGGTGTTAGTCGATCGACTCTGGCCACGGGGACTTTCCAAGTCTGACGCCAAGCTTGATCTTTGGCTTCCTGACCTAGGCCCATCGACCACCCTCAGGAAATGGTTCAACCATGACCCGGAACGTTGGGCTGAGTTTCTCCGCCGCTACCAAGCTGAGCTGAAGCAGAAGACGACATTCATCTCCACGATCAAAAAACAAGCAAAGACTCGTCCTGTGACGCTCCTCTATTCCGCCAAAGATGAGCAGCATAACCAGGCCGTCGCTCTCCAGAGTTTCCTCCTCAGACGAACCTACTCACGTGCATCTGACGTGTGAAGGGAGATGTCATCCAAGATTTGACGGTCTCCATCGAGCTTGCCGTCTGGGTGGCACAAATAAGTCCTGCCATCCCCTTCCTTTTCATCCTTGCGTCCTTTTCTAACCTTCTCCGTCTATAGAGATGAGTAGCGGAATCATCCGCAGCTCGATAGAACAGAAGGGAGGGTTGCTCAGCAAGGCGCCGCCGGGTAATGTGTCTCAATGGACGACACGGTTTGGATGATTCTCATCGGGATCGGTGGGCTGGTGCTTTGGTTGGTGATTCACCAACGGTACCGCCGCTGGAAGGCCGGCAAGTTAGCCGACAAAATGTTGGAAGACGTGGTCAAGGGCAAAGACGCGTTCCGGCGCTAGAGCGAGGAAAGACGAGTGGGAGATCGAGAAGGCCACTCCTCAAGTAGATTGGTCCGTCGCAGGGCTGGGTGATGGCTATCGTAAAGGAACCAAGGATGCGCTGCCCCTGGGCTGGAGATCAGCCGCATATGATTCGCTACCACGACCGGGAGTGGGGCAAACCGGTGCATGACGATCGCCGACTTTTTGAAATGCTCTTGCTTGAGGGCGCACAGGCCGGCCTGAGCTGGGACACAATCTTAAAGCGACGAGAGAACTACAAAAAAGCCTTCGCTGAATTTGATCCTGCGAGAGTAGCCAAGTTCACAGCCAACAACAAGCACCAGTTATTACATGATCCTGGCATCATCCGAAATCGATTGAAGGTAGATGCGGCGGTGATAAACGCACAGGCGTTTCTGGCGGTGCAGAAAGAATTCGGCACCTTCGACCGATATGTCTGGCAATTCGTCGGCGGGAAGCCACAGTTA
>JAOUHJ010000163.1 GCA_029865225.1 Nitrospira sp. | reverse complement strand
TCTAGTGAGGTCCCTTGGTCAGTTCTTTGTAGCGTTCCCAGACTTGCGCCAAGGAACTAATGCGAGCGGGACTCTCGAGATTGCCTTCCTCTAGACTCGATGTCGCAGTACACGCCAGCATGCCGAAGAACCAGGCTACGATGCCGCAAATGGGAATGCCGAGCATGATCAACAACATGCCCGGACCGTCGCTAGTCCAATGCGCTTTATGGCCGACAGCCATGAGCCCAAACGCTGCTGCTGCAGCAACCAACGCAATGACTACGGCAAGACCTCTCGCGAGATACCGGACGATCCTGCTTCCTGAGGCGAGGGCCCACATGAACGCGACAAGGAGGATAGCCCATACGATAATGCTCATCTCTGGTACCCCCTGAAGCAGGACCTCCCTCCACCCTATCCCGAAGGACCCCGTTTCCGAAGGGAAATACCAAATCACGACTGCTCAGTCTTCAACCCAAACAGACTCCTCCCGATTCCATTCAGTCGGTATGCGTCCACTCAGCCGTTGTGCTAGGTGGGGCCAACTGTGAGTAACTTCCTGGTAATATCGAATCAATCAGCAGTTCGATCAAACGATCGATCCTGGCCTTAACAAGACAGAAGAAACCATGCATTGCGTCGCGACCGACCAAGAGTGCTCCAAAAGAGCCAAAGAAGAAGGGAAACAGGTATCCGTCATCAGTGCCCCTTCGAGCTCCGATTCCGTGAAATGTGTGGTGACCGACACCAGCTGTCTCAAACAGGCCAAAACACAGGGCAAGAAAGTGGAGCTTGTAGACGAAGCAGACCTCGATACCCTCCGCTGCTCCGTATCCGATGGAGATTGTCAGAAGCGAGCAAAGGCTTTAGGGAAAAAGGTCGAAATCGTTGATTGATAGACATCGCCAACATTCTGAAGCGGCTCGTTGTATCACCGCCCCACCTTTCGTGAGCCTCTGGAACGGGTGTCAGTCGCAAGCACCTCGTCGGCTTTCGCAATCGCATCCCGTAACGCGACAAGATTCTTTCCTGGCTTGCTGCCTTTCGGCTGCTCCCTCAGGAACCGAGCTGCCGCACGAACCAATGCCTGCAGCGTCTCTTTCATATTTCCTACGCCAGCCTCGTTCTTCAACGCCGCTGCGCGAGTCATGGCCAATCGTCGGCGTGGTCCCACATACGGTTCCGGAGCAATCGGATTGTCTTTTTCAAGCTCGGGCCGTCTAAAGATCATGCTTTCCTTCCTCAGCCGTGAACACGAAACTCTGGGTTTACAGGTTTGATGCGCCTCTTCCCACCAAGTCTCTACAGCTTGCAGACGTCCTCTGTGATTTCCGGACCTGGAATATGATGCTCGTGAGCCTGCTTCACGTAATTACGGCAATCCATCTCAGCCCCCTCCTTCGACGCTTTCCCTTCATCAACCAACCGTCGCCAGTGAGTCATGCGATCAGCAAACGGATCATACCGGCATGCCTCCTTCTCAGAAGACTGCTGAGCCAGTTGTTGACATTTGACCGCCCAGAGCTCCGGTGTCAGCGCACCGCTCTCAACCGATTTCGTGAGTTCATAACGCTTGTCGGCAAACGACCCAAACGCACAGATACCAGGATCCACCGGTGGCGGCGCCGCATGATTTCGATCGACCGTATTCAGCATCTGCCGGCAATTCGTCTCCCCGGCCTCTTTTGAAATCAGTCCCTTCTCAATCTGTTGCTTGGTTTCCGTCCGCCGTTCATCAAATTCAGATTTAGACAAGAGTGCGGGGGCTCCAACCACCAACGCCGTCGTCGTCGGACACCCACTCAACATGATGGGCAAAAGGCCAAGAAAAAGAAGTCGCATCGGCAACCTCGCTTTCGTAGCAGCAATGATGACACTGGTGGATTGCGCGCGCGATCATACGGGCAACCCCCTCTGGAGATCAAGAATCTGCCTCCGATCTACAACCGGTAAAGCTCTCTATTCGAATGACCGCATTGACATGGACACTGGCCAAAGTGCAACATGCCCCTATCGTTGATTGATAGTCGCCTTTATGTCGAGGAAGTGGAGAAAAATTTTCCATTGTGGCACGTTGCGGCACATGCGAGAAGAAGACCGAACGAGGCCATGGTAAATAGCACAGAATTAAATCTTCCAGAATAAGGAGGCCAGAATCATGGCATTGCTGATTACCGACGAATGCATCAACTGTGGAGCTTGTCTGCCGGAATGCCCGAACGAGGCCATCTTCGAAACCCGCAGCGACGCGGAATCGAAGGGGAATCACGTGGGCGACGGTCAAGGGGTGGGAGACAATATCTACGTGATTGCCCACGATCGCTGCACTGAGTGTGTCGGCCATTATGACGAACCGCAATGTGCAGCAGTCTGTCCTGTCGATGATTGCTGTATTTCAGATCCAGCCTACCCTGAGGCGTCTGACGTCTTGCTGGAAAAGGCGAAGCAACTCAACCCGGACAAGCCAATCGATCCGGCAAAAGTCTGGAGCGGCGTACGGAACTGAGAAGGTTTTCTGCGAGAATCCGTACCGTTTGAGATTAATCCAATCTCGGCGGTACGGCTCTGTTTTACCTTCCTGACATAAGTGAAACGATGCATCATGGCTGAAAAGATGCCCCGGTTCATGACCAACGCGACCGTCATTAAGGCGTTAGCGAAGGTGTTCGCTTTCCAGGCCATCGAGATCGACCTCCTGCGTGCTCGTGCTGGAATCTCTGATGCGGATTGGAAGGCCCTAAAGACCGAAGCGTTTAAGAAAACTTACGCGAAGCAACGCGCGTTTTATGAAGACCGTTTGACTGGTGCATTCGCATTGGAGCGTATTTCCCAGTCTGAACGGGAAACAAGACTGCTTGAACTCTGGTTAAAACAGAGTGAGGAGCCCCCCAAAGAGGAACCCTAAGCCAACCGTATCGATATCCTTTCGCCGACTGATGCGGTTGCTACGGGGCCTCTCTCATAGCCGGCTCCGCAGCCGCTCATAGCCCTTCTTTAGTTCTTCGATCGCCATACCCAATGCGGCACCCACGGATTCCGCCGTCTTCCCAACCTCTTCCCGCGCCGCCTCCAACTTAGGCTTAATTTCATCCCACTGGGTTTCCAGACGAGCCCATTCGTCTTTGGCATCCGCCTTTGCGAGGTGAAGCTGAACCTGAAGTTCATCACGCTGTTGCTTGAGATGATCCAGCGCTTTCGTCATCTGTTCTTTAACATCTGACATACGATGTGCTCCTTTGTTGGACGTAAACGTATCTTCTCCTATAGTCTGCCCGCCATGGTGAGGTTAGGTGCTCTTTGAAATTCAATGCCGTGCGATTAGAACCCGGCGCCTATTCTATCCTGTCGAATTTCACAGAACTAGCCCCCCTTACCCAGGGAACCCTTACTTGATCAGGGTCAGTTCCTAAGTCTACAGGCACAGCCCTCGTAAAGTCACAGT
>JAOUHJ010000019.1 GCA_029865225.1 Nitrospira sp. | reverse complement strand
CCGACCATCTGGCCAGCGGGAAGGACCTGTCGACATGAGGCCTGCACGCCCCACTCATCGGCTTGATTGCCCTGCGGATGTTGCTTGAATAGCTTGTTTGGGCCCATCATGAATAATGCGGGCTAGGGAAGACGAGCAGGGGCGGATTCTTGATCGGGAGCGGGGGTCAATTGAACACGGTTCTTGGACATAATTGCGGTCGCAGTACAAATCTTATTCTCATCATCGATCCGACGGTCGATGATCTTCACATCTTGCAAATATTCCTGCACGATTTCTTCACGAGTCAATTCGATATCCTGCTCGCTCTCGCGCCCGGATCGTTCGCGGACACGATCAATCAGGTGTTCCTTCACAAGCACGCGAATCTGCTTGGCTAAATCCGTTCGAGCCGAAAGCTCCGACACTCGCTGGCAAACCACCTTCCCTTTTGTGAGGTCCCCCTGTCCCCTACCAATCCAATACTGATCTGTAGAGTAGTCACCGTTGTCGGATGCCGCTGCTTCCAGACTGTTGGAGACCCATCCTCCATTGATCCAGAACCCGAGAGCGACGATGAGAATTCCAACCTGGTTCTTCATCGTCACTCCCCTCCCCTCGAATGGTTCAACTGAGGTGGCCTCGTCGGAGCACGATGGATCATTTCGTTAAGCGTGCGCGGAGTACCTGATGCGCCAGGCGGCGGAATCATCTCGTGTTTTGGCATCTGTGGCGGCCTGCTTCCGGGCATAGGCGGTTGTCCGGGGACCCGTGGTTGCCGATAGGCGATAATCTGCTGTGCAACTGCGATATGGGGGTTAGCAGGTGAGAGTCCGCTAGCGCTATTCAATAAACCTTGAGAAACGCTGCCTGGCGAGACAAGCACCCAGTTCGTCCAGGCTTGCGACACCATCGCATTCGACTGGACACGATTGAGAATCTCCTTCCGCTTTTGAGCCGCCTGCTGGACTTGCTCCGGAGTGGCCGCAGTGCCCAGTGTCTGATTGACAGCATTTAACTCTTCGTGCAGTTGTTCATTCTCTTGTTTCAGCACAGCCAGTTGCATCCGTGCATCTTCGTTTTCCCGAAGCGCCGTGATCGCCCGCGCCACTTCGTCCGTGTCCATCTGTGCAAGCAGATTCACATGTATCACCACGACATCGCCGTCGAGGGTGGTCGTGACCTGCTGGGTGAGCACGATTACCAATCCGGCCGTGTAGGTACGGATTTCATCCTTGGTCACATCCATATCACTGACAACGGTGACACTCTCCAGGTAGACCGCAACTTGTTCGAGCGCGTTTCGCTTGGCAGCTTCGACGGCGAGCCTGATCGCATCTTCACGCGTATCACGGTCTCCCATCCGATGTTCGCCCTGGGCATTCACGACCCGGATGTCGGCCAACGCTAGATCCTCAAAAGAAGACATCACGACCAGAGCGCCGCAAAAAGGAAGAACGCGAAAGAGTTGGTATGGCAGGCTGTTCAACATCACCTCTGCTTCCCCCCTCACACAAGCGGCTCAGGTACAAGCCTAGCGGAAACGCTCCCCATCCAGCATAACAGCAGGACGGCGGCCTAGCCAGCATTCTGCGAAAGCATTGCCCCACCTTGCCTTCCAGAAAATTTGCATGTTAGGGTACCAGGTCACCGGCTCGCACATATTGAGGATTATTCTTGGTCATGCAACATCCTTCTCGGTATTTTTCTCTGGTTTTTCTTGGGTTGGTAGCCCTATCTCTCGAGATCGGGATCCCAACCAGCAGTCATGCAGCGCCATCAACCGGCAAAGGCACTGCCCCCTCCACCCCTCAGGCCGAACATGTCGTCCTGTTCGTTCTCGAGGGGTTTAGTCACGACTCGCTGAAGGGCGTCACGATGCCGGTCCTGAAGAAGCTGATCAAGGAAGGGTCCGTTACCTGGACCGCAGGCGGGGTCGAACCGGCCCTGCGACTGCCAACCATGGCCTCACTGATTACCGGCATGCCGGTGGAGAAGCATGGGATCACCTGGAATTCGTTTGAGTTCAGCCGAGGTTATCCCCGCCCACCCAGTCTCTTCGACTATCTGGATTTGAGCGGAGGCCGTGATAGTGCCATCTTCTTTATGGATGAATCCCTCTACCAGCTGGCCAAACCGACTCCCTATACCGACTATCAACTCTGCGGGGCGTTGCGGCCCGAGTGCGGCCCGCAAAAACTCGTCGCCTACATCCAGCAGTATTTCCAGAAAGCCACCAGCGGGCATGGCTATGGTCATGCCGTCCTCTCATTGCCCCACTTGTTGGTGGTTCATCTTCCGGAAGCAGGCAGGGCCGGTCTAACCCACGGATGGGATTCGAAGGAGTATCGATATGCCCTACAGGCCGTTGACGCATCGATGAAATCCGTGCTCGATCTATTCGCGCGCCATAAGCTCTTGGACCGGACCACCGTTCTTGTCACGGCGCTCAGTGGAAAGGGAACCGACCCTGGAGGCGAGACGCCGCCAAGCGAGGCACCGGTCGTTCCATGGATCGTCTCAGGCGCGGGGATCAAGCGAGGCCAAACCATCAATCAGCCGGTATCCATCATCGACACGGGGGCCACGGTGATGCGGATCCTCAAGCTTGAGACCCACACCGAATGGGACAGCCAGGTTGTGGAAGAAATTTTTCAACCGCCGGCGACAGCTCAGAAGTCCATGCCTCGTACGAAAAAGCGTTAACAGCTATGCACGACAACGTTGCGCTACAACAACGGTTCCTGGCGTTCGGATGGACATTGGCCGTCTTACTGATGATCGGTTCCGCCCAATGGAGCCATGGGGCAGAGCCTCCTGCTCATCTCAAACAACACTTGATTACCATCGATGCAACGAAGCTGGTACCGACTTCATGGTGGCAAGTACCGGGGATCACCCCTTCCATCTGGAACTCTGATCCCGAGTCATTGGATGCCCCGAAGACATCGGAACGTCTTGAACTACCGTTACGGCCGGGAAAGTACAAGTTCATCAGCTTCACCTTCGACTTTCCCTTTACCGTTAATCTGAACGGCACACTCGATTTCTCGACGTCATTGGACCAATGCGTCCAAGGCCGAGGAACCGCGACCCTGGTGATCCTGTGCAAACGGACATACCCTCACGGCGGACAACCTGACCCGTACTACGAGCAGACCCCTAACCATGGCTGACGTTCTCGAAGACCTCCTAGAAGCCCTTGAAGACGTAGACGATGCCACCCGAGAGGAAGCGGCAAAGACCCTCGCCGACCTGGGCGACCCCACGACCTTGGATGCGCTGATCGGTGCGTGCAGCGATGACTTCTGGTCCGTTCGGGCTCACGCCGGCTGTGCGGTGTCAAAAATCGGTGGGGCGAAAGCGCTCGAAGCCCTGATCGGGCTGTTCAACGATCCCATCATGGAAGTTCGTGATCAAGCGGTGGACGCAACAGTGCGAATGGGACCGGGCGTGCTCGATCGACTCCTCACAAGTCTGAAGGACGAACGTTGGCGCGTACGTGAACATGCCGCAAAAGCCGCCGGCAAGATGGGGGACGCACGATCGGTCGACGCCTTGATCCTCGCCTGTCGCGATCGTGATGGAGCGGTCAAGAGCGCTGCTGCTGAAGCACTGGGCAGGATCGCCGATCCAAAGGCTGTTCCGGCATTGGTCAAACTGTTCCGAGATTCTTCCAAGATTGTGCGCGAAACAGCGGGAACCGCACTCGTGTACATCGGACATCCTTCCGTCGATCCGCTGATCGACAGCTTAAAGGATAAAGACTTTGTGGTTCGATGCCACGCCGCCCGCGCGCTGGGCGGAATGACGACGGACTATCAAATCGGCAAAACCTGGGTCCGCGATGCCAAGGTGGTCGATGCTCTAATTGCCGCGCTGAAGGATTCTGATCGCGCCGTTCGCGAAGACGCAACGATTGCGCTCGGCATGATCGGCGACTCGCGAGCGATTGATGCGCTGATCGATGCGATGAAAGACGGAGCCGTAAAGCGACATGCTATTGCCTCCCTCGGTATGATCGGCGACTCACGCGCGCTCCCCGCCGTGTTGGATGCGTTGAAAGGAAAAGGGATCAAGCAAGAAGGCTCGCCGACGCCAGGGTGCATCGTCAGCGAAGACGCCTTCATCAAGGAAGCGGCGGCCACTGCCCTGGGACAATTTCGAGACCCGCGTGTTATTCCGGACTTGATCATGCTGCTGAAAGACGGTGTGCTGCGTGAAAAGGCCGCGTCCGCGCTGACCGTGATCGGCGATACCGCCATCGAACCGCTGATCGCCTTCCTCTTCGATCCTAAAGCCTCCGAGGTCGAGGCCGAGAAAGAGCGGGTGCTGTCCTACGCCTCTGTACGACTCACGGCAAAAGATGCCTTGAAACAGATCACGCTCGAAACGTTGGAACAGCTTGGTTGGACCCCTCCTGACGAAGAGGTGGAAATCAGTTCAAGCCAAGCGGACAATCTGCGCATCGATCGGCCATTGGGTCAAACCGGACGATTCGGCCCGTCCGGCGACACAGTGTGACGGATACCCAACGGCTTGCCCCCACAGCCCATGAATGGGCCACGCAGGAACGGCTCATCCTGTTCGACGGGGTCTGCAACTGGTGCAACGCCTGGGTCGATTTCACGATCGCGCGCGATCCTCAGGGATCGTTCAAGTTCGGCACATTGCAATCTGCAACGGGTCAGCAGGCTCTGACCGACCTCCGGCTTCCCACCGACGACTTTGAGACCTTTCTGCTGCTGGAACAGGGCCGTAGCTTCACCAAATCCACGGCGGCACTAAGAATTCTGAGGCAGCTATCCGGCCTCTGGCCGCTTCTCTATATCGGCATTGTGATTCCTCGTCCCCTCCGTGACGCCATCTATGATTACGTCGCGCGCCGCCGCTACCGATGGATGGGGAAAGCCGACACCTGTCGTGTTCCGACTCCTGCCGAACGCGACCGGTTTGTGTGAGGAGCTGGATCCAGTCAGTTCTCCGAATGGGCGGATTCCTGCCGAATCCGAAGGCTGGGAGAGGGGATAAGGTCAGCAACCAAGTTTCAACAGTGCTTTAGGGGGCGCATGGGGGCCGGTTCTTGACGTTGCACCGCCTCTCCGCCAGCGGCAGGCCCAGCCGCGTACCCGACATGAAAGGTCAAGCAATGCCCCCTAACAGTACACTCGATGCCCAAAACAGACTCACGATCCTGTTTTTCACAACCGCTTGTTGTTTTCCCGCAAGCAGTACTTATAACACCTTCCGTATAATCCCAATCAGCCCAAGGCAATTCTTCTCGTCTACTTTCCATCCCGGAGTTGTCTCGCAGCAGTTCTCGTTCTCAAGAAACAGTACACAGCATATCCCTTCGTCTATATGCGAACTATGGTACAGAATACCCCTCACCGGCTTACCAGACGGAGTTTTGAATACGTGCCTGAAGTATTCCGTTACAATTTGTGTTGGCACATACTCAATGTGCTCGCGTCCATCCTTGGTAATCGGTCGAGTAAGTTCCTCGACGAAATCCTCAAGAAAACCAATCGCTGGACGCAGGTGTCTGGAGTCCTCGTCGAAGGCGCTCGGCATTGTTGGTAGATTCGTTAGATCAAGCATGTCCATGTCATGGGCAGTCTTGAATGTTGCCACAGTTGCCACAGCTTTTCTTTCCGCTTTAGGCAGATAGGTTTCAGCAATTGCCGTCACCTCGTTCATCGCTCCATAGAACATTGGAATACCAGCAGGGCTCATTCTATTCGAGTACACAGCTTTGTCTCGTGGAACAGTCCCAAGTTCTGATGCCGTAGAGTAGGATTCTCTCGGGTCATGAATCCGTGCCCTGAGCCATTTGGTACCCGCCTTAACTTCCCGGATCAGCCCGACATTGTCGATAACATTACCAATCTTCTCGAGCATCTTGTGCGGTGGAATGTCATCGAGACCAAGTTGGGATTCGTCCGTGAAGGGCATCGCAAATAGATATCGTGTCCGATACTTCACAGCTTCGACGAAGTCGTCCCAACCATAACGGAGTTGGTCGTCTTCAGGAAGACCGAAGAAGTTCTTCTGCACCCAGGCTCGACCGCTAAACGCTTCCCGGATTTCATCCGCTACGCTGTCACTTTGAGTAGGCCACCCGATCTCATCTAGAACGTCATCAATATCCATGGTGCTAAAGACGTACTCCCCACCTTCGACTGGTAGAGAGTTGGCTGGGTCCTCATATCCGTGTTCAACAGCGGACCCTATAACTTCCAAGACCGAATTCATTGATGCGGCAATGGGTTCTTCCGAACATGCTTCGCAGTAGGAGCACTCTTTCTCGCTTGCGTTTTCCTCAATGAATCGCTTGATTGCTTCATCATCAAAGCAGTTTGTGCAAACGTTGAGGCCATCATCTACAAAATCCCATCCCTGCTCCTCTTGCCGTATCATTCGGTCCTTCCAGTATCCCATTTGCGTGCACCATCAAGAGATCTGTCAATTCATGCTATGAGGCTTGTGCGTAAACAAGACCTCAATTGAGGTCGATTCTAATCATGAATACTAAGCATGAATAGTGAATAGATGAATAGCATGAAATGAGTAGGGTCAGGTCTTGCTTCTTGCATATACACTGGTTCACTTGATCGAGTGGTTGGTCATCCCCCATACAGATTGACCGATATCTCACAGGGTGTTGCTCCACGTCTACCCACAGCCGGAAGACGTGACCACGGCCTGCCATGACGAGTGTCTGGTCAGGTCGGGAGACTTTCTCCACTGTCAGTGCCTCCGTGGAATCGGACAAGCAAATCCACGGAACCGGACCAACTCACGGTGAAGGAATCCCGTCACGGATGCATACCATTTCTTCTCTACGGTTATGCAAGATACAAGACTTGACCCCTTATTGCTGACGCCGAATGGTTGGGCGGCATTGTGGCGCTCACAGCAGACCTTTGTGCTTCAAGACCTTCTCCAGAAACTGGTGCCCGTGCGCTAGTTGTTGAGGACGCTCTTTCATGGAAAAACTAGGGAAAATTTTCTTGGATGTTTTCACCGGGTCCGTGTCATGGCCAATCTTCTCTGGATACATTGCGAGGTACCAAATTTGAAACGCCTGCATCGAGAAGGACAGAGGATGGCCGAGGCCGCCACACTCAATAGACGCGATGAATATTAGGTGGTCGTTTTCTTCCTCGTCAAATAACAAGGGCGACTCAGGATCTTTATCTGCGTGCTTTAAGTAGTTCTGGGCCGCATTTAGGATGTTCAGAGCATCCTTCTTACTCAACCCGGAGTCTTCAATGACTTGGGTTCGCCAAGATGCCCCACTATTTTTGCCTTCTGCAAGGTCGGCCAAAATGCCGTATGCCGCTCCAGCTAGCGTCCGCACAGCTAAAGGATCGCCATCGGTGAACAGCAAACCGATTGCTACATCGAGCTGCCTGGTAGCAGCATCGGGCTTAGTGCAGGTGACTTTCATGACGCCCAACGTGGAAATAACAGGCCTGTGCAGCTTTTTGCACAGGTCCGGTTGATTGCAGGGTTAGGCATCTTTTCGATTTACCCGGGAGTGGATTTCTTCAAAATGAGCAATCTCAAGATTGGCAACCCGCACGTATTCCTTTTGGCTTGAGAAGAGGTCAATTGACTGCTCGGTTAGTTCGTCAGAACCGGTAACGACACGGGATAGAAGAGCCACCTTCGTCATTCGAGCAATCAAGGTCTTCATTCTTCTCTGCTCAATTATTCCCTGAGAGTCAAACTCGCCGATTGCGTCTGACATTTCGTCGGATAGGCCTTTGACCTCAACCCATAGTTCAACAGGAAGGAGGACTGCTGCCTTCTCTTGTGCCTCAGCGAACTGTCTATAGTGCTCCCCAATGTCACGCCTAGCTTCTTCGAGATACGGGCTTTCCTTGGAAGAAAGAAGTGTGGCAAACACGCGAATTCTTGACTGGAGATGAACTATCTCGACCACCATCTCTAGCTGTTTTGAGAAGAGTGCTTGCCTAAGCGGTGCCGCCCTCGATCTAGCGGTGTAATACAAGCCCATACCGCTGACAATGAGCGTTGAGGCAATGCCTGCGAGGCCAACCACCAACGTAACGGTACTCTGCTCCATGGTCGGTCTTCCTTAAGTGCCTAACAATGATTAGGCCGATCCGCATAAGAGCCGGATCTGCCAGTTCCTGTCCGTATAACACGCCGCTACTGTTCGCGAACAATAGGCCATAACTATTGTCGTTTCAATGAGTTGCGTCTGCCTGGCCAGTTATCCTGGATTCTTATGCGGATCGGCATAACATTCTTCCCGTATTGGGCTCACATTCCATCCAGCGGACTGCGGAGACCGGACGGCCCTCGATGAAGCACATGCGTATAGATCATCGTCGTTTTGACATCACGATGTCCCAACAGCTCCTGAACAGTTCGAATGTCAGAGCCACTTTCGAGGAGATGCGTGGCAAAGGAATGGCGGAACGTATGGCACGTGGCTCGCTTCGCGAGACCGGCCATCATCACGGCCTCTCTGACGGCCTTCTGCACCAGAGATTCGTCAAGATGATGGCGACCTTCTTCCTTCGTCTGGGGATTCTTCCAGCGATGTTCTTGGGGAAAGACCCATTGCCAACGCCAGTCCTTCGGCGCATTGGGGTACTTCCGGTCGAGTGCATGTGGAAGCTGCACACGGCCCCACCCATCGGCCACATCCTGTTGATGAACAGCTTTGACCTTCGCAAGGTGACCCTGGAGTGCCGTCTTGACCGACTCGGGCAACATTAAGGAGCCGGAACAGGGCGGCAGATTCTTGCGCCGAGCCTGCGGCTCTGTCAAGTAGAACGGCCTTGAACGGGTCCTGGCATGAGCATTGACTTATTGTGGTTGGTAGTCTCCCCAGCCAGACTGAAGCCCCTACACGTTCTTGGCTGGTTCGAATCCCATGCTCAGCATCCTCACTCACCACTTCGTTCGACCTGAGGTTTTCGAAGGATGAGCGGAGGTTTTCCCGCAGCCTGAGTGAGCGTCTACATTTCTGCTTCGTTGACCCCGCGAAAAACGCCATGTTAGGGTTGTACGCTGAGTCTGAGGATGATCAAGTGAGCAACCCGGTGACGGAACAGATCGCGGCGCTTAGAGACGAAGACTGGGCGATCCGCCAGGAGGCAGCCGGTCTTCTCGGGACCTTTAAGGACCCGCGAGCGGTCGCTCCTCTGGTTGCCCTGCTCCGAGATGAGGATCGCTCTGTCCGAGAAGCAGCGGTTGAAGCCTTGCGCTCGATCGGAACACCGGCGGTTGAAGCGGTCGGTGCCTGTCTTGAACAGCCTGACTTGTCAGTCCAGGAGGCCGCATCAGCCATTTTGTCAACTATCGCAGATGAACGTGTGCTCCCTTCCCTCATCAAGGCCCTCCGGAGCAACGATTGGATCGTCAGGATGCACGCAGCCAAGGCGCTGGGGTTGGTACGACATGCCGATGCGATCGCGCCGCTCATTCCCCTGCTCCAGGACAAGGTCAAAGCAGTGCGTGAGGAAGCCGCTGCAGGACTGGCCGCCATCGGCGACGCGGCCATTCCATCGTTGGTGACCGCTTTGCAACATGACGAATGGCTTGTCCGTCTCCACGCCGTGGAATCATTAGGCAAGAGCAGATCCCCACAGGCGGTTGAGCCGCTGCTGTGGGTCTTGTTCAACGATCACGATTCCGCGGTTCGTGAAGATGCCGTGCGGGCGTTAGGAGAAATCAGAGACTCCAAAGCCGTGGAATATTTATTGACAGCCATGCGTGAACCAGGGCTCCGAACCTTGGCGGTTGAGGCACTCGGCCGGATCGGCGATACGCGCGCCGTCCCCGTCCTAATCGATGTCCTCACAGGGGTCAGGCCTCCGGAGACGACGAGGGCCGTAGCCGGTTGCGGGGATCAGTGGAATGAAGAGTTCATTACCCAAAGCGCGGCGGCACGAGCCTTGGGTCTGATCGGTGACGAAGGGGCGATTCCTTCTCTTGTGGCCGCCCTGGGCCCGACCTATACCCGTGCAGAAGCGGCAGCCGCGCTGGCCAATTTCGGAGCGAAGGTCGTTCCATTCCTGATTCCGCTGTTAAATGAATCGACAGACGACAATATTCGCTTCCATGTTCGTGAAACGTTGACCCTAGCTGGATGGAGGCCACGACGGGCCTCGACCATCCACTCCTAATCGCCATGTCGAAAGAAACAATCGAGACATTGGTCTCAGAGCTAGTTCATGAGGAAGACTGGCGACGCATGCGGGCGACGGCAGCCTGTGTGGCCGGCGGACCTCGCTCCGTCCGAGCGCTGATCGAGGCGCTACGGTCCGGGCCGCCCGAGTTGAAGAAGGAAGCCGCCGCGATGTTGGCTCGCATCAAAGATCCGGAAGCCGGCGTGGCGCTCGTCGAACTCCTTGAACATGATGAAGAGGCTGTCCGAGGTGCGGGTGCAGGAGCCCTTGAACAGATGGCGGGAATGCTCGATACAGACACCGCCCGCGCCCTAGTGGCCTTGCTTCCTAACACACCCGACGGCCAACGAAAGCAGGTGCTGACTCATTTAATCGGGGCGATTCCAACCGCTATCTTTCCACTCTGTGAGATGTTGAAACATCCCGACGATGAGGCACAGGTCGCGGCCGCTTCGATGCTGGATCAACTCTTAGATCCTCGGTCGATTGATGCGTTCATCGATGCGATGGGTCAGCCGGTTGTCCGAGATATCGCGGTCGGCACGTTGAAGAAATTGAGCGCGATCCGCGAGCGGATCGATACGACGTTCAACGAGTTACGGGAGGTCGAAGGAGCCAGCGAGCGCGAGGAGGCGCGGATGGCGACGGTCATCGGTCTGCTTGGGATCGGCCGTCCGAGTGTTGAGATCCTCATCGAATACCTTGAAGACGAGGACTGGCTCGTCCGCGAGGCGGCAGCAGACCTCCTGGGAAAAATCGGGGATGTGCGGGCGGTTGAACCGTTAATGCAACGGTTGGAACATGACAAGGATACCGGCGTGAAAGAGTTGGCGATCAAGGCGCTCGGGTTGATCGGCGATGCCCGTCCGAGCCGGCTCTATCTTGACGCCCTTCCGATCCGACCCTTACGGGTGTACGCGATCGAAGCCTTGGCCAAGATCAAGGATGTGGGAATCTTGCGCCCGCACAAAGAGCTGTTTGATCAGCTGAAAACCGATCGTGATGGACTGGTCTCCTACAATGCCGGCCTCATCGCCGACAAGCTCGATGCGATCACGGCCAGCGAAACCCACAGCCACGCAGAGGACACAGCGCATGACTGAACAAGGAACATCCGGTCGAATTGAACAGCTGATACAGGCATTGCAGGATGAAAACGAAGCGCTGCGCGACCACGCGATCGCCAGTCTTGGCCAGACCGGCCCAGACGCGCTTCCTCGTTTGATCGACCTCATGTCCGATGAAGATGCCGTCATTCGGGAAGCCGCAACCAGTGCGGTGGTCCGCATGGGACCGTCGGTGGTGGAACCGATGATCGACGCGTTGCAGGACGATTCGTGGGCGATCAGAGAACAGGCGGCTTCAGCACTCGGAAAATTGCGTGACAGACGTGCCGTGGATCCCCTGGTCAGAGCCATAAAAGACCGAGACGGTGCGGTCCGCACGGCAGCAGTCTGGGCTCTTGAGCGTATCGGGGATTCACAAGCGGTGCCTGGGCTCATCGACGCGCTCATGGACAGCACCCTGCGCGAGGATGCGGCTCGCGTCCTGAAAAAGATCGGCGATGTACGGGCGGTTGAGGCCCTAATCGACGGGCTTCTAGGTTCCAATTGGATGGTTCGCCGTCATGCGGCGGAGGCGCTTGGGAAAATCGGCGATCCGAGAGGAATCACCCCGCTGATCGATTCACTGCAAGATGAGGACTGGCTGGTCCGACGAAATGCCGCGGAATCGCTGGCACGACTCGGTGCAAAAGACGCCGTTCAGCCCTTGTTGCCTTTACTTGAAGACGAGAACACGATGGTCCAGGAAACGGTTGAGGCAGTCCTGGCGAGTCTTGGATGGAAACCCACAGCGCAATAAATCATTATTACTAGAGGATAACGACCCATGGCGGACGAAACTCCAAAGCTGATTCAGATTGCTCCGAAAGGTGGAGAGAAGAAAGACGGTTTCAATCTGGTGACGGAACGAGTCGTTGCGGTCAACCTGGAAAGTCGACAGCTCGAAGTTGAGCTCCTGGCCTACGACGGCAAGACCGTCGTCCTCGATGTGGCTGAGGAGGCTCTGGATGATCTTAAGAAGCTCAAAGCCGGCGATGGAGCGACCATCCGTGTGGTGGAGGAAGGTGGGAAGCGCGTCGCCACCAACTTTAGGATCCGGCCAAAGGATCCGAACACCGCCAGAGCAGACGCGATGCTGCTCGACCTGAATGACTCGCATTGGTTGAACCGCAAGTATGCGGCAGAAGTGTTGGGCGAGTTGAAAGACCCTCGAGCCGTGGACCCGTTGGTGGCGGCACTAAATGACGAGGTCGGCGATGTTCGGCAACGTGCCTATGATTCGTTGATCAAGCTGGGCGGCCCGTCTGTCCCGTCCCTGATTCCATTGCTGGTCTCCGAGGAAGACGAGACTCGCCAATCGGCGACCGAGATTCTTCGTAAGATCGGCAAACCAGCCGTTGAACCGCTGGCGACCGCGTTGACCGACGCCGACGACCGGCTGAAGACACGGATCATGAAGGTGTTAGACCGAATGGGGTATAAGCCAAAAACCAAGGAGTCAGTCAAGACCGAGTTGCCACGCCTGACCTAGGCTGAGTTAGGTGGTGGTTCGCGGATTCTGAGCAACACGTCCTACGGAGAGATGTTTGAACCCGGCTAGTGCAATACGCTCCGGCTCATAGACATTTCGCAGATCGAGCAAGATCGGGGTACGCATAAGAGACTTCAGCTTCTCAAATTCGAGATTTCGAAAGACATTCCACTCCGTCATGAGCACCAACGCATCAGCCCCTTCTGCTGCATGGTAGGTATCTCGGCACGGCTGTAGCTCCGGTATCAACTGGCATGCTTCCGTCATGGCTTCGGGATCGTACGCTCGAATGGATGCCCCCTCGGCCAAGAGCGCACGACTGATGGCCAACGCCGGTGCTTCCCGGAGGTCATTGGTATTCGGCTTGAAGGAAAGCCCGAGCATAGCTAATGTCTTCCCTTTCAGCCCTCCGACTGCCTCGCGAATTTTATCGATCATCCGCCCACGTTGAATGTCGTTCACACGTGACGCAGCTGAGGCAATTTGCATCGGGTAGCCGTTGCGTTCTCCTGTCTGAATGAGTGCTGCCAGATCTTTAGGGAAACAGGATCCACCGAATCCAGGTCCGGCATGCAGAAACTTCGACCCAATTCGATGATCCAACCCCATCCCTTTCGCCACCATCTGAACGTTGGCGCCGACTCGTTCGCAAAGATTGGCGATTTCATTGATGAATGAGATCTTTGTCGCCAGAAACGCATTGGACGCATATTTAATGAGCTCGGCCGTCGGAACGTCGGTCACGACGATCGGGGTTTCGATGAGGTAAAGAGGACGATACAGATCCTTCATAATGGCGATCGCCTGGTCACTGTCGGCGCCGATTACCACTCGATTGGGCCGCATAAAGTCCTCGATGGCAGACCCTTCTCGCAAGAATTCCGGGTTTGAGACGATGTCGAATCTGATCGGTGTTTTTTGGGTCTTCTTGACAACTTCACGGATCGTTTCTCCCGTCCCTACCGGAACAGTCGATTTCGTCACAATGACTTTGTAACTGTTCATATGGTGGGCGATCCCTTCTCCCACCTTTTTGACGAAAGACAAGTCGGCGCTGCCATCGGCACTAGGAGGTGTCCCCACGGCAATAAAGATCACCAATGCCTTGTCCACCGCTTGAGCAATGTTCGTCGTGAAACTCAGTCGTCCTTCCTTAACCCCCTTGGCGACGAGTTCCGCAATACCAGGTTCATAAAACGGAATCTCGCCTTTCTCAAGCTTTTCAATCCTTCGGCTATCACTATCCATACAGGTGACTTGAACGCCGAACTCGGCAAAGCACGCTCCAGTAACGAGTCCGACATAACCGGTTCCAATGACACTGATATGCATGCCTCACCCTCCTTACACTAGGGAATTAGGTGGAAAGTATAGCAACCTGGGCGACCTCAGGCAATGAGTTCAGGGATTTGTTCACAACTTTCCAGGATTCGTTGACTCTCGAAAAACACGTTGAGTACAATCCAACCGCGTTTCCGTGTTGGTATGGAGCCTTTGTATCTCCTCGATTTAGTCAATGTCCCCTCCAAGAATTCCAAAAATTCCACGTTGGTTTTTGCTCCTGACCGCTCTGGTGACCGGCGCGGTGGTCATGGCATTGGAAATCCTCGGCAGTCGCCTGCTGGCACCGGTATTCGGCAGTTCACTGTTTGTGTGGGGCGCCTTAATCGGAGTGATTCTGGCCGCCATGAGCAGCGGATACGCCTTCGGCGGGTGGATCTCCGATCGTTACACCGATGGACGGGTGCTGGCGGCATTATTGCTTTTTTCTGGAGCGTGGACTTTTCTCATCGCCTGGGCGAACCAGCCCATTCTTTTCGAAATCGAGAAAGTGGTCCAAGACCCTCGCTTGGGCCCTTGTCTAGCGGCAACCATTCTGCTCGCACCACCTGCGTTCGGGCTCAGTGGTGTGCTACCGGCCATGTTACGACTGGCAGTGGCAGATATGAACCATCTCGGTCGGCAGACCGGACGGATGATCGCCCTGTCGACGGTGGGAAGCCTGGCCGGAACCTGGGGGACGGCGTTCTTTCTACTTTCGTGGCTCGGAAGCCACTCGCTGGTCGCATGGCTTGGCGGCATACAGGTAGGACTTGGGATCTTGTGGCTTGCGAAAGGGACCTCGACAAGCCGCCTCATCGTGCTGATCGTTCTGGGCTGTTGCTCTCTTCTAGGAGCGACCGCCCTCCATCCGATTGAACGGTTGAAGGTCCCGATTCACCAAGAGGAAAGTCCGTATCAGCAGGTTCGGATTCGAGAAGATGATCTCTTTCGGTATCTGGTATTGGATCGAACGTTTCATGCCACCATGTGGAAGGCCGACCCGACATACCTGTTTCTTCCGTATAGTCAAATGATGGTGTCTTCGCTGGCCCTGACCCCACAACCACGACGCGGCCTCATCCTTGGGCATGGCGGCGGCTCCATAGCCAAATGGTTGGCAAAACATTGGCCGACATTGGAACTCGATGTCATTGAGTTTGATCCAGTGGTGGTTCAAATGGCCGAAGAATTTTTCGATTATCACCCCCCAGTGAACCATCATGTGTTCGTGAAAGACGGGCGGGCCTTTCTCAATGCCACAGAGCAGACCTACGATCTCATGTGGATCGATGCCTTCGCCCGAGACATGATCCCTTTTCATCTCACCACGGCGGAGTTCTACTCATTAGTGCGGACGCGACTGAATCCAGACGGGGTCCTCGCGGTGAACCTCGCTTCATCCAGTAAGGAAGGAGACCTTGCCCGAGCCGCCGCAGTTGTACAAACCCTGCGCCAGTCCTTCCCTGCTCTCCTAACATTCGCAGTCGAAGGCCCATGGAGGACCAGCATGACGCCGGCAAAAAACTTGATCTTTTTTGGGGGCCGTCCCATCGAAGCTGAACCGGCAGCAGAGATTGAAACTCGGATTTCTGAGATGGCTCAGAGTCATCGCCTACCAATGGAATCCATCGCGCTATTGGGTACCCGCCGGACGGAACCTTGGCCTGCCGGTGTCGTCTTGACCGATGACTTTGCTCCCTATGACCTACTTCTTGGACGAGAACGATCTCCGTTAGCGGAGTAACTCAAGGGCTCGTGCTGGCTCTTCACCCAGCCATTTCAACAATCAACCGTAATACCTGCGCGATTTCCGTTTGGCGGTTGAGGAAGAACCGGGCTGATGAGGCATTCTTCTTCCCGATTCTCACGGTAAGGACCCGAGGATCTCGTAGAGCAAACACATCTTCATCGGTTACATCGTCACCCACATAGAGGGCGGTCGTACAACCGAGTTGGCGCATGCATTTCTGCAACGCCGTTCCCTTGTGCCACGCCGTTGTCGGCATGACATTGACCACCGATTTCCCCAGCACGATCCGTGGAGTGGGAGCCAATTCAGCAACAATCCGGGAGATCAGCGCCCGAGCCTCGCTTCGCTGTTGAACTGTTCGGTAGTGGAATGAGAGCGAGTACGACTTCTTTTCAACGAACACTCCGCATTGGGTTAGGTCAGCCTGAAATTGATCGGTGATCAGTTGAAGCCAGCCGTTACAGGTCTCTTGGACTTGGAACATCTCCTCCTGTACCACATGAGGACCTTCTGAACCATGGTTCCCGACTAGACAAGAGACCCCAGCCCCGATACGAGACCGAAGGTCCTCCAATGAACGACCTGAGATCACGGCGGTCTGAGCGCGTTTCGCGAGTGCCTCGAGCCAAACTTGGACGGAGCGCCCTAGTCGAGCGCCACCAGGATCGGAAACGATCTTGGCGAGGGTGCCGTCAAAATCAAACGCGTACAGACACCGCCCCTTCGAGAGCGCCTCCAGCTCTCGTCTTCCTTTTTCAGACAAGAGGTAGTTCATCGCTTGATCACCACCCTCTCAGCTCAACAAACTTGCCTGCCCGACTTGCTTCATCACTCGCTCTTTTTGGCGCATGCGAGCGGCATCCATCAGCATACGACCAGCCCAGCGATATACGTTAAACTCTTGAATCAGTCCACGCATGCTCTGCATGCGGGCTCGTTGCTCCGTTGTGGGCATCGTCAACGCAAGGTGTAGTGCGGCGGCAAATTGATCGATGTCGTACGGGTTGATCACCAGTGCTTCCGTCAACTCACGGGCTGCACCGGTAAACTGGCTCAAGATCAACACCCCCTGCTCGTCATCACGGGCACCGATAAATTCCTTGGCAACGAGATTCATGCCGTCATGGAGACTGCTCACGACGCATAGGTCCGCGCCACGATAACACTCGTACACCTCCGCCGGCTCATGATGTTGGATCTTTAAAGAGATCGGCTGATAGCCGTCTCGGCCAAACCGCTTGTTGATCTGCTCCGCCAACGCCAAGACCTGCCTGTTAAAACTGTTGTATTGTTCGATGACCCATCGACTGGGAGCCGCGATCTGAAGAAAAGTAAATCGCCCGATCCACTCTGGCTGAAGTTCCAGCAGCCGTTCCACAGCCATGAACCGTTCGATGATCCCCTTGGTGTAGTCCAGGCGCTCTACTCCCAGCCCAATAAGGCGGTTGGAAGGCATCCCGTAGCGCTCTCGTAGACTCATTCGGCATTCCGGCACCGGCTTCTGGTCCGCCAGCCATTGGATAGGCCATTCAATGGAAATCGGATAGGGGTTGACCGCGGTCATCTTGCCCCCGAAGGAGATCGTCGAACTGTTGCGATCGATCCGTGTTTCGAGCAGACGATCGACACTATCGATGAAGTTATTGCAATGTACTCTGGTGTGGAATCCCAGAATGCTGCTTCCCAGCAGACCATCGAGAATTTCCTCCCGCCAGGGACAGATCCCGAAGCTCTCGGCATTCGGCCAGGGGATATGCCAAAACATGATGATTGTCGCATTCGGTAATTGATTTCGAATCAGCCTTGGAAGCAGGGCAAAATGGTAGTCCTGCACGAGCACGACCGGATTGTCGTTCGTCGCCTCCTCATACACGGCTTGCGCAAACCGCTCGTTGACGGCGACATACTGCTTCCAATCAGACGACCGGAATGTGGGCCGGACATGGGCGATATGACAAAGCGGCCAGAGCCCCTCATTGGAAAATCCATAGTAGTATCCAGCCTCTTCTTCCGGCGTCAGCCATACCCGACGAATCTGATACGTAGGATGGGCGGGTGGGACAGCAACATGATCCCGTTGATCCACCATGGCTCGATCAGCCGACCCGTTTCCATGCGCAATCCACGTCCCGGAACAGGCCCGCATGACCGGTTCAAGGGCCGACACCAGCCCACTCGCCGGCACCTGCACCACAATGTTCTGATCCTGCCAATTATGGGCGTAGGGTTGCCGATTGGAGACAATCAGGACTTGGTCCCCGGCAAGCTGTTCATGAAGGATCGACCTGAGGCTGGCTGGACTCCACGACACCTGGCTTTCATCGCGCATGCGGCGGTCGGTCTCCAGCGCTTGAACCAGCGACCGCAGATCCTGGGCCAGCGGTCGGAGTTCCGGCGCATGGTCCTCGTGCTTCAGACGAGCGAGGAGCCCTTCCCCGCCCAGCATGGCTCGAACACTCACGACCCACCCATGCCAGCTGATGTGTGCAACCGACACGGTGATCAGCGAGATTACCGCCGCAAGTCCCACAAAAAAGTAGAAGATGTACCACCGGGTGTCGCTGCTGCGTTGCTCGATGAAACTCATGTCGTGGAGTAGAACCAGCCGTCCGATGGGATGTCCGCTTGATTCGATCGTCGCCGATGTGATGTGAACAAGCCCGTGGCCGAGCGACATCATGGTCGACGAGCCTGGAGAGAGACTCATGGTCGCCTGGCACGTCACATCTTCGGGGTAGGATTGGGTCTCGTACAACAGGCGGTTCTCGCGACTGCAGAAGCCGATCGCGTACAGCCGTTCATCCTGGACGATACGAGTAAAATACGCCCGGATCTTGTTCTTGGAATTCGTCGCGACGAGGTCGGCGAGCGGCTTTTCCATCGTGCCAACCATCAGCTTGGACCGCAGGTCGAGATCCCGGACGAACCATTTTTGTTCCAGAGAATCGACGAGGCTGATGACCCCATAGGCAATAAAGCCCAAGACGAACGCCAACGGGATGATGAATCGTAGTGAGAGTCTCATGTGCGGACATAAGTGTACGTTGTGCACATAAACTAAATATACCCATGTTGTATACCTACAGTATTTACTCTATATCCGTCGGATTTCTGCATTGATCGGGAGAGGTAAACGGATGGCTCTACCGATCATGCCGGACAGTGTGACGAGATACCCACAACAGGAGAGAAATGCGGGATTAGTGAACAGCGGCTTGTGGACTATATACCGTCCCCAGAGCCATCTGCATGGCTCTAGGTCGAGCTGACGGAAGAAGAAGTTGAACACTGGTAGGGTTTATCCGTGGGCGCTGATTCGATAAAGCGAAAAAGAGCCCGCGGTAGACGGGAGAGAAAAGGCAACACACTGGTGGGTTCCATCCGGCGTCGTTGATTACGAATCAAAACCATAAAATAGGTGCTGGGTCAACCGAAGAGATGAAACGACACTTAAGGAGTTTATCCGCCCGCATCTATCACGATAAGGCGATGAATAGCGGGCGGTACACACGAAGTGTGGTTTGGTGGAGGCAAGGCGCTCAACCCATCGTTGATAGCCTGCCTCAGCCCCTCTCTCACCTTCACAATCGAAGGGACAGTGCTCGCCGCATGACACTTAACTCGGTACCCTTGAGCCTCCCACTTGATCGCCTCTACTTGAGCTTGTCACCATATATCCAAACGGGTATAATTGATCCGTGAAACCGCTGCGCTTTCTCGGAAACTCGCTGGAGTGTCTCCGACAGTTTCCGGAAGATGCTCGGCACGATGCAGGATACCAACTGGAGCAAGTCCAGCACGGCAAGCAGCCAACCGATTTCAAACCGATGTCGTCGGTTGGAAAAGGAGTTGAGGAACTCCGGGTGTGGGATGACTCCGGTACCTATCGCGTGGTCTACATAGCTCGCTTCGCTGAAGCCGTCTACGTGTTGCATGCGTTTCAGAAGAAAGCCCGGGCCACGAGCGAGCGCGACATCGAGCTGGCGAGAACGCGATACGTTGAACTCAGGCGAGGGAGACATGACTAAGACGATCCACAGTTTCAAGAGTGTGTGGGATGCCTTGGCCGATACACCCGAACAGGCGGCGAATTTGCGTGCGCGATCTGAGCTCATGCGGCAGATCACCGATGTCATTGAGGAGAACGGGTGGACTCAAATGGAAGCGGGTGCCAAATGTGGGGTCACGCAGCCGCGGATCAATGATCTGCTTCGCGGACGGATCTCGCGCTTTTCCTTGGATGCGCTAGTGAATATTGCCGCGGCGCTTGGGCGGCCGGTCCGCGTCGAATTAGAGCATCCCAAGCCCAAACGGTTGTCCCGAGAACGTCGTTCTGCCTAACCCCCCAACAGTTGAGCAGGAGGAGATAGACCTACTGGTGGGTTGAAGACTCTTTCCAGCTCAGCTAATTGGAGCGTTCACATCCCGACGCACGTCGCTTGCTCAAACTTCTGAGCTTTTCGATCTTGCCAGCAATCAGGGTCTGCCTTTTTTGTAGCACTCCATCTTTTTAGCTGACGCTCTCGCTTGATGGCTTGCGTTTCCGTATCAAAGACCTCTGTGTACATTAATCGAACGAGCCGACGTTTGAATGTGTAGGTTGCCCTTCGACCACTATCGTGGGTACGAACGCGACCTCCCACGTTCTTCGTTGAGCCTACAGAAAAGGAATCATCCGAACAGCGCAGCAGGTACACGCAATACATACCGCCCCTCGGCTTTCGCTCGGGACAGGCGAGCCCTGAGTCCGCCCGTCGAGAGCCTCTGGGCCGAGCGATCGAATGGCGAGTCGAACTTCTAATACCGGCCCGCCATGAGCGAGCATGGATGTGCTCGATTGAGCACGGGAAGGCGGACTTGCTGGTGGGGTTTACCCGACGGCATCAATAAGGGGAGAAGCCGACGGGTCAGCCGACGTTAAGAATCAGAGCCCACTGGAGGCAAAGTACCTATCCGCCGCGATTTGATCGAACGCGGCGGTACGCGCAAGCGAGGTTTGGTGGAGGCGAGGCGCTCAACCCATCGTTGATAGCCTGCCTCAGCCCCTCCCTCACCTTCACAATCGAAGGGACAGTGCTTGCCGCATGATACCTAACCTGGTGCCCTTGAACCTCCCGCTTGATCGCATCTTCTTGGGCTTGTCACAGTATATCCAAACGGGTATAATCACTCTGTGAAACCGCTGCGCTTTCTTGGAAACTCGCTGGAGTGTCTCCGACAGTTTCCAGAAGATGTGCGGCATGATGCGGGGTACCAACTGGAGCAAGTCCAGCACGGCAAGCAGCCAACCGATTTCAAACCGATGTCGTCGGTTGGAAAGGGAGTTGAAGAACTCCGAGTATGGGGTGACTCCGGTACGTATCGCGTGGTCTACATAGCCCGCTTCGCGGAGGCCGTCTACGTGTTGCATGCGTTTCAGAAGAAAGCTCGGGCCACGAGCGAGCGCGACATCGAGCTGGCGAGAACGCGGTACGCTGAACTCAGGCGAGGGAGACATGACTAAGACGATCCATAGTTTCAAGAGTGTGTGGGATGCCTTGGCCGATACACCCGAACAAGCGGCGAATTTGCGTGCGCGATCTGAGCTCATGCGGCAGCTCACCGAGGTCATTGAGGAGAACGGATGGACTCAGGTTGAAGCGGGTGCCAAATGTGGGGTCACGCAACCGCGGATCAATGATCTCCTCCGCGGACGGATCTCTCGCTTTTCCTTAGATGCGCTGGTGAACATGGCCGCGGCGCTTGGGCGGCCGGTCCGAGTCGAATTACAGCATCCCAAGCACAGACGGCTGACCCGGGTGCGTCGTTCTGCATAAACCCATCTTCGAGCAGGGACCCATCCTGCCGGATCAGCGATTTATTCTATTTCTGCCTGTGGGACAAGCAGGCATACAATTTCTTGTCTCTGGTTTGTGCTAAGGTCCTGGTTTACTCATACTCCCCATTCTGAACAGGCTTACGAAATCAGGAGACGGTCAGTCTACCGCAGGGGAGAGAATCGAACAGAAACCATCTGATCAGAAATTAAAGGCACTCCCAAACGAGACGATGTTTATCTTGCTTGCTTCTTCTTCAAAACTTAGTTTCCGTTGCCCGTGTATATAGCCAATCGTGAACGCGAGAGCCTCCGTGAGCTGGTATCGTACCGCTGCTTCTCCCTGGTAAATCATTTCGTGTGCGCCCCGGAAGTCATCATCCGGAAAACCTGAGGTAAAGGTATTTCGTTCGAAATCAAAGCCACCCTTGACTGTGATTTTGTCTGTCACTCGAACCTCTAGTTCCGCTTCGACGTAGTGCGTGAAGGAGGAGATATCCTCCCCTAACTGTGGAGTCTTTCTACCCTGTGCCAAACCTCGTTCGTAATGGTAACCGATTATGAATTCGACTCCTGGCCTGATTTCCCACTCCAGGTGAGTCCCAAGGGTCCAAAAGCGTGTGTCCCGATGTGAAAATCTGTCGTTGTACGATCGATCTCCATATCGGGCTAGACCGCGAATGCTGAGAGTGTCGAGAATTTTTCGCTCCAGCTCTGCGGTTCCAAAGTGTGTCGTTACGTACTCTTTCCCAATACCAAAACCCAACGGCTCCAACTGACTCTCGACGTGATTGCCTAAGAGCATACGCGGGCCATAGTGGTACCGCATCCTGAAAATGGTCTCGCCAGGGAGCATGTGCGCAAGCTGTGTTCCATAGGTGCCGTGAGAGAATTCAGTATGGTCTGTAAACACAAACCCCTGTGCACGTGCCGTTAGCTCGGTATTCCCCCAGCCAGACTGAAATGATCTCGTGAGGTAGGCAACGGGCTCGAATACTCCACTCGCACCTTGACGGGTCGCCTGGACTAATGGTTGTGTGGGATCCTCTCGCAACGACAGTCGTTGTGATGTCGAGAACACAGAGACATCGTCGGTGTAAAACGCATTCATTTTTCCGCCAACATGCCATCCAGATTCAGATTGGACACCCGTCTCAGCCCCGGCCTGAGAACAAAACAACAATAGAGAAAGAAGTGACCATCCACACCATGTCGCGATCTGCAGTTTCATGTCTGTCACCTATTGTTCAGGCATACGTAGATGCCAAAGCATGTACCCTTGACCTGGTCAGAACATGACTCGATTGGTCGAACATACAAAGCTCTTGCCCGTTGAACGATTAGCTGCTGGATCTTGCGTGCTGGAGAGATCCATATGGTTAGGTACAACGGCTCCTTAACCCACTGGTCGATGAGCACATAAAAAACAAGATGTAGATGTAGTAGACCGAGTTGTTACTCTACATGGTGAGCGAACACCTCTCTGTCATGTTTACGACAAGAAATAGAAGTTTCTCGTATCTCGATGGGAGGTACTTCCACGGAAATCCACCGCTGCAGCTTGGTTTCAGGGGAGCAAAGATGGTCTTCAGAATGCCTGATGTAGAGCTGTAGTGGCCGAACGGTAACGCTATTCCAATCTAGGCTCGGCCTTGCAGTTCTTTGAATAGCTATGGTTGTCGAAACCCGATGAGGGTTCGCTGCTTCTCAGGCGAAGTCTTGAGTTACAGATGTCAGAAGGCCTCTTTTACTTTGCGAGGCTTCTCATATAGTGAACAAGCTGCCACACTTCTTCATCCGACAAATCCGGAAACGCCATCATCCCTGTGCCTGAAGAACCGTGCTTTGTGATCCAGAACAGCTGCCCGTCCGAGATCTCGCGCATCATGGCACCGCATGTGAAATCGCGCGCAGGCGGCATCATTCCCCCGCTGACCGGTCCTTTCCCTTCTCCCCGCTTGCCGTGGCACAGCGCGCAGGCCATCGGCTTCGCGTCATGAAGATACAGTCCTTTTCCAGCCTGAAGGACATCGCTGGAAGCAGGAAGCGGGTTCGTCTTAGCGAAAGTGTCTTCCGAAGCGTTAGCAGTTGTCCTCGGCTGGACACAGGAACTCTGTTGTCCCCCCTCGGACTCGGCCGCCACGGTCTGCTGGGCGAATGGGATAAGCCAGAGAATCATGGCCATCATGACTACCACGTTCTGTTGTGCTCTCATTGAATTCATTGTGCATTCCTTTTGTTACAGAAGTCTTTGTAGGTATTCTGTTGAGCCCAAACATCTCCGACCTGTAACGGCTTAATGATTACCGCAAGGTCCCCCTCCGAAATGACGAGCTCCCTCGTTAAGAAACTGACCGAAGCGGTACTTTCCAATGAGGTCTTGGAAAGTGGCATGTATATCCGTGAGGATTCCGCTCGAGATAATCCTGATGTTCCGGTTCTGCCTCCCAAAATGGACCAGCAGGCCGAACCTCCGTCACAACCTTGCCTGGCCACAACCCGGATGCGTTGACATCGGCAATCGTCTCTTCCGCTACAGCGCGCTGTGCACCAGACATGTAGTAGATCCCCGATCGATACGAGCTCCCATGATCGTTGCCTTGACGATTCAAGGTGGTGGGATCGTGGATCTGAAAAAACACCTCCAACAGATTGCGAAACGTCAGCTTGCCAGGGTCAAACACAACTTCAATGGCTTCTGCATGAGTTCCATGGTTGCGGTAGGTGGCGTTCGGCACATCGCCGCCGCTATAGCCTACCCGCGTCGAGACGACTCCCGGCAATTTGCGAATGAGATCTTGCATGCCCCAAAAACAGCCGCCGGCCAGAATGGCCGTTTCCGTCTGGCTCATGTGGTGCTCCTTATCGTAGCGAATGAGGCTCGACAACTTTACGTCGATCGTCTCACCAGGGATCGTCATGTTGTCCGTATTCATGATGCCACGGATGAAGCCAACCAACATCTAGCGAGCGACAAAGCTCGCTCGCCCACATTCACTCGAAGACATTTTTGGCGAAGGGACCTTCGTGGGCTGCCAGGGAACATGCGCACCTTCGAGTTCCCTGGCGTAGGTGTTGGCGAATTGAATATGCGTCGTCATCAGGAACATGGATGGGACATCACCACCCACCCTCTTGAGAGGCACTACACAGACATAGGCCTCGAGCTATTGTTTTTGCAAAATCGGATAGCCAAGCGTATAGATCCATTTGTCCGCTTCTGCCGCATGTGCAGGGGCCAACCCCTTAGCAGGAATGTGGCAGGGAATGCATTCGACTTTGTAATTTTTCGTGACAGAGTGAGTCATGTCCTCCTTATTAAAGAGGCCCCAGGCCCACCCATCTCCCCACACCTTCGAATCTTTGTACCGCCCCTTGGTATCGCGCACGAGCACAAACCAGCCTTTGAGAGTGGTGGCATGGCCGACTGCGGGTCCTGTGCTCATCGCCATCGTCTCCGCGTTTAAGAGTTCCTTTACCAATACCGCGCCGTCTGGGAACTGCCCCGTCTTTTTGTAGTGGGCAATCGTTGAGGGCTGCGTGTACACCGTGTGGTATTCGTGAAGGCCAGGCCCATTTTTTTCCAGTTTCTCATCGGTGTTGGCATGAGCCCAGGTGCCGAGCGTGGGCCATTCTGTGTAGTTATTTGGAACCCGGAGAGCCCCCGTGGCGACGTCGACGTTCGGAGCAAACGGTTTTTCTTGTTCAGCGTTGGATAATCCGGTCAGCCAGACAGCCCCGCATACAAGAACAACGACTCCGAAAAGCATGTGTTTCATGATTCCCACCTTTCCTTAGTAACAGTGATCGTCACCCAACATACGGGGTGCCTGAATAATGACGACGGAATTCTACACGTTGTCTTTCCAATGCTTCTGTCATCTAGACGACAAATTCTGGAACCCTTTGATATGCAGGAAATCAGGCGCCGCGATGCAACCGAGGGCGTCAAGGTCTCGCACACACATAGGCCCGTCTGTAGGAGAGAACGCCTTGGTCACGCAGAGTTTTCATGATGGCACTCACATTGGGACGGGATGCCGCCACAAGCTCAGAAAGCTCCTCATGTGTTATCCGGACGTCCACGACATAACCACGGCCATGATTGCATGGCCGCCCCGCGAAACACATCAGATCAACGAGTGCCATCGCAACCCGCCGTTGCAACGGCGAGGTGAGCTGCCACTGCAGCCGACGATCAAGAAAATGCAACTGGTGGCCATAGGTCTCCAGAAGCCCCTGCCGTAGATCCTCATCGGTTTTGGAAGCTCGTTCAATACGGGCTCGTCGAGTTCGAGCACGATGGCCGTCCCATTTGCTACTGCCGATTCTTCATTCCAGAAGATCGTCAAACCAAAGGGGAGGTCTCCCAAGATAGCCCCGGCTCCAAATAACGAACGGGTGACGTATCGGCCACTGGCTTCCGCCGACACAATGCGGACATACCCAGCTTCGATGACATACGTTTTCCCAGGCATGAGGGACTCATACACCAACATCTTGTCCTTCAGCGTGCGTCGCTGGATGGGATGGACTCTCTGGAGAGCAGCCAGAAAACGTGTCGAGAGCGCGTCTGGGATTTTCATGATGAAGGCCTTTTTCCCCTTAGTGTCTGACGATGAAGATGGATCAGCGGTCAGTCCCTGGTGTATCGGCGCGAGTCAATGATGTCACAGGGTATTAGGACACAATCTTTTGAAGCCCCTCTAGATTGCAAATACAGAAACAGGATCTGGTATAGGAGACCATACCTTGTCTCTTCCACTCTTGCATAAGAGAGTTGAGTGTTTGACGCGCAACACCAAGGAGTTCGGCGAATTCCTCTTGTGTCATTCGAATCTGTATCAAGTAACCAGGCCCGTGAGGGTATGGCCCTGCGCCGAAATGCAATAGGTCGGTGAAAACAAGGGCCGCCCGACGTGCTAATGGATTGGTAAGCCGCCACCGAAGACGCTGCTCTCCAAAACTTAAGAGAGCCCCATACGTTCTCACGAGGGTTCGATTGAACTCTTGACTACGCTCTGCCTCTCTCTCTCCAACGCAGCACGAGAAAACTCCAAAAGGCAGGTCGATCCACCCGTGATGGCACGCTCTATCTGTTGAGGCATGGTGAGGGCAAACGGCAGATCTCCAAACATTCCTCCGATACCTATCAAATCCCAGAAGTTGGTACGGCCGTCGCCCTCGATGTGAATGAGACGAATGTAACCCTCCTGCACCACGTATGTTCGGCCAACCGCAAGGGTCTTGTAGACGATCTGCCCGTGATTCATCTTGATCTTGCGAATAGGCCGTAAGGCACCCAATGAGGTAAGAAGTGGGGCCGCAATTGTGAGAGGAAGCTTCATCGTCTTCTGAACCAACTCCACGCACAACCGCTCTCTCAAATAAAAAAAGAGACCCGCAGCCTGTTCCACGTGCCTCCATCGCCCAAAACGATCTTTGTTTATAGTCGGAGGAGCATGTTCCCAAACGCCGCGGAATGTTCATACTGTTAGCTCAAATTCACCATGGGTGTCTGTCACCTAGAAGACAGACGCCCATGGTCCCTCATTGGTACCTTTCATCACGATATCGAGTTAAGCCTTTTTAGGTTACGCGAAGGCGATATTCACGTATGAGTCAAACGACTGCCGTATGGTTCGCGTGGTTTCGATGGCACAGCAGCCTTCTCTTGAGTCAAACATTCTTACAACGACCAAAATGATTAAACGACAAGGTGTGAGCAGATGGGCACTGAAGACGTATGGCTATGGTTCTCGGCTCGTTTTCGGTATGCTTCTCTTTGCCTCAGCGCTGCCGTGCGAGGTCGCAGCCCAGGAAGCTGTACTCAACGTTCTCCCGCTCCGGCCCTTTAACTTCGATGTGTCCTTCAACCACCGAACGTTTGCGCCGACGCGTCGGGTCCTCGTGCTTCAAGCAGGGTTCACCGCCCTTCAGTATGGACCGCTTGAAGTGAGAACCGTCTACCAGTACTACAGCCACCACACCCCGGCGTTCACCACGGATCAACATTCGCTGTACCTCAACCCCCGGTGGAATAATTTCATCGACGTCTTGGATGTTCCAAAAGCCTGGCCGATCAATCGAGTCATCCGACATGTGCTCTTCGGACCGCTCGAAAATCGAGCGGTGCCATACGTTGGAGCCGCACTAGGCGGGACCCTTCCTGGACGCGGTGAACATTCTCCCGGGTATCTCTACGGCGGGCAGATCGGGGTGCGATTCCCCGTGACCCATGGGCTATCGGTCGACATGGGGCTTCAATACACACGGTTTGAGATCGACTTTCGGGGTACGTCTGATCTGTCTGAACAATGGCTGTTCACGATCGGCTTTCGACTCTAACGTTATGCGACGGGTTCGTGACATGAGACAAACCATCGATGCACGCGAAAGACTCACACGCGTCAATCTCAGCACCTTGCTGTTGTTGGCAGTGATCTTCTTGCAGGGTTGTGGGTTGGTCTACGACGCGATCACCATGGTCCATCCATTGACCCGCGATGAACTGTCCGCCATCTGTGCAAGGGGGCGATTGCGCGTCGGTATTTCCGTTGAACCATTTCGCCCCTTCGTTTTTCCCGCGGTCTACACCGATGAAGGGGTTCGGGTGACGGGCCTGGATATCGAACTCATCAGAGAGGTCACCGACGCACTCACCGCTCATTGCGGCGGACCGGCCCCCATCGTTCCAACCCTCCACGTCACTCGTTTCCCGGATCTGTTCATCAAAATGAACGAAGGACAGCTCGATCTCTTTGTCTCATCCGTGAGCGGGACTGTTCCCGGAGCAAGGCCACCGGGTTTATGGTTTTCGACTCCGTACTTGCGCGATGACGGGATCGCCGCCATCGTCCACGAGCCTAGGGTAGCAGAACGTGTGCGGACGCAGTTTGGAAAGCGGATCGGGGATTGGGATACGCTCGCAGCTGTTCAGGAAGGTTTTACAGGTTTAGCCATAGCGGTTCAGAAGGGACGATCCGCTCACCTCTATGCCCAGGCCAACCTCAAACAGATCCGATTGGTGGTCTGTGATTCTCTCCCCGCAGCAATCGAAACCAGAGACCCCAAGATCGATGTCATCCTGTCTGACCATTCAATACTCGAGTATGTCACGAAGCGGGTCTGGCAGGATTGGCAGCTGTTGACACAATTAGACCGTACTCCACTGATTTTGACGCAGGAGGATCTCTCGGTCGTGACAAGCGACGAGCACCGACGCCTCCAATGGTTCTTAAACAACTTGCTCTTTCGTTTGGAAGAATCAGGTCGGTTGAAGCAGATGCGCACACGTTGGATCAAGGCAGAATATGCGCCCACTCGCCGGGCGACCACGGAAGGGTTGCCACTTGAGGTGACACAAGTTCCTGATCACTATGATCAAGGACAATGCCGTGTGACAGAAGGGAACTGAAAACACGAGGCATTTATGATCATCCTGTCGAACGTCTTCCGGCTGGTTGGTGTGATCCTGCCGCTCCTCTGTCCCCAGATCGGCTGGACGCAGGACTCGCAGAAGGACATGGAGCAGACTGCGCAGCTCCTGACAACGTTCCTCAATGCAGGACGTCTCGTCGTCGACCGAAACCAACCATTGATCAACGATCCTGGCAAAGGCGAGAAGGGATTCACTCCCGAGGTCTTTGAACGGCTGGTACGTGACGAGTTTCTCGAACAGACCCGCATCGATCTGAGCCATCCGCCCTCATCTCTCCCTTCACCTACCAAAGAGCTCTTGGCTGCGCTGCTGCTGGCGAGCAAAGAAGTCGTCGGGGACGCACAGTTTGTGATCAATCAGCGTGGAATCGGATATAAGAACTTTATCCCGGCTACATTCGGCAGTCAGGCCGCACGGAAGTTCTCCAACCGATCCCACGTGACGATCAAACAAACCACCCTGAGCCCGAGGAACTTGAAAAACACTCCGGATGCGTACGAAGAGACAGTCCTGACGCGGCTGGCGAACCAATCGGCTTCGCCCGCTCCGATTGTCGAATGGGTCGATGCCGGACGGTTACTTAGAACCATGATGCCAATCTATTATTCAGAGGATTGTCTCACTTGTCACGGAAACCCCAAGGGAATTCTCGACATTTCCGGCTATCCACGAGAAGGCGCTCGGGCAGGAGAACTTGCCGGGGCTATCAGCATTCAAATTCCCGCAGATCATCGGTAGCAGCCGGTCCCTACCAGTAGAGGAGGAGCGCCGCAGGTGCATCTTCCACCGATAACTGGGATCTGCTGATTTTACAGAGCGGTAACTCACGCACTGACGCGAGATGACGGCATGGTGGGAAAGACCCCTGGTGTACGCATCTCGATCATGATGGTCATCTAGATGACAGACACGATCAAAGAGAATGGCGTATGCCAGTGCACAGTCAGCTCAAAGTTGAACAGAGAATTGCGGCCTGGGCAATTCGGTTCACGTACCCGGTACCTTCGAGAAGGATACGTGGACCTATGTGATTTCTTAAATTAGAGGAGGTCTAAATATGACGACTCGCCAGAGCCAGTTTCTGTATATCCAAACGAACGACATTCGTGAGGGACAAAATGCGGTACTGGGCTACAACCGAAAAGACAATGGCACGCTGGATCCGCTGCCAGGAAATCCGTTCTATACAGGAGGCACGGGCATCAACAATGACACCCATGGCAAGCTCGGTCCACATGACAACGACACCCCGTTGATTGTCAGCCGGGACGGGAAGCGTCTCTTTACTGTCAACACGCACAGCAACACCATCGCGGTCTTCGATATTCAGACCGATGGATCATTGCTACATGTGAAAGGTTCGCCGTTCCCATCACAGGGTGTCGCACCGAACAGTCTTTCGCTGAGCGGTACGACGCTGCTCGTCTCGAATCGGAACGAGGATTATCATCAGATCGAGGCGTTGCGTGGAGCCGCGAAAGCCAGCTACGTCTCGTTCGCCATCGAACAGAACGGTGCCTTGCGATTTGTCTCCAAGGTTGACGTGGAGAACTCGCACAAACCAACACAAGTGTATGTCCCTCAGTCGAATCCTGAGGTTGCGTTCGGCAATGACTTCCAGGTGGACGTAGATTTTGACGGTGAAGGAACGAGATCGTTCTTGGCCGGCACTCAACCAAGCGTGCAGGGACAACTCCATGTCTTTCAGGTTGGGCGAGATGGTCGGTTAACCGAGCGAAGCCTGGTGCAGATCCCAGAGACAAATGCCGGCTACAAATACAAAGGCATGGACGGCGTTCCGTCGATGCCGCTCGGCATTTGGGCGCATCCGACCGAACCGTTGCTGTACGTGGGTTTTGTCACCCGCAATGAACTGGGGGTGTACCGGTTCAGCAAGGACGGCGACATGACGTTCTTGGGCTCCGTTAAGAACAGCGGTCAAGATATTTGCTGGCTGCTCACCAACAAGAAAGGGACGCGGCTCTACACCGTGAACAACCTTCCTCGGACGGACAAAGATGACAAGGCCGCCACCGTGAGCACCTACGACATTTCTGGCGAGCGAGCAGTCAAGCCTGTCGAGATCAGCCGGCTGCAACTGCCCCACCCGGGAGAGTGGTTCATCAATAACCGCATGTTCAACCAGCCGGGGAGTACCGCGTTTCAATGTGGCTTGAATCCCGAGGAGACGGTTCTCTACGTGATCTGTCAGCGGATCAACCAAACCGATGAGAACAAGCGCGAGGAAGGGAACATCTTGCACAGTTTGCGGCTCAATGGCCAGGGGGTTCCGTCCGTTGCGCACTCACGGCATCTCGGCCAAGACGGGGTGCACTATCGTTCTCGCCCACAGGGGATTGCCACAGTCAATCGATAGGATAGAAGTTATTGGGCAGACCACGGTGCAGATTCTAGGTGCAAACTTAAGACTGAAAGGAGAAGTTGCATGACACTGAAAACAGTGTTTTGTACGACATTGCTGATGGTTATTCCAGGCCTTGGCCAGACAGAGGTAGCCAGAGCAGAAACGACGGCTGCCGTCACCCCCAATGGCTATGTCTATCAACAAACATTTATGCCCAAGCAAACGCTAGCAATTGATTTAAAAAAGACGGCGATGTTTGTGACGGACCCGCAAAATGACTTCCTTTCAGAAGGCGGTGGTGCCTGGCCCTTGGTTGGTGAAACTGTCACCAGAAATAAGGTGGTTGAACGTGAGAAAACGCTCCGGAGGGTTGCCAAAGAAGTCGGGATTCCAGTCTTCTATTCGACTCATATGTACACGCACAATGACTACAAGAATTGGAAAAGCCTGAACGGCATCGATAAGATCATGTTTGAGAACAAGATGTTTATTCAAGGTACCTGGGGACATGATTACCACCCTGAACTAAAACCAGATGAAAACACGGTGGTCATGAATCCCCACAAAGGCTTGAGTAATTTCTGGACTGGTGATGCGGCGTTGCAGCTCAGACAATATGGGATTGAAACCCTGATCATGTACGGAATGGCCGCCAATATGTGTGTAGAGTCTCATGCTCGAGATGCTGTTGAAAATGGGTTTGACGTTATCATCGTCGCTGATGCGGTGGCGGCGGGCGGACAGGCAGCTCTCGATGCTGCATTGATCAATTACGAATTTCTAGGGCATGAAGTGCTGACAACAGATCAAGTCGTCACACGACTTCGTCATGTGAAGGCTCAAGGAGCCAACTAGCGGGGCCGGAGCAGCGAGGCAATCCTATGGAGGGGTACATTCAGCGTAATGATCTCTCCATGTAAGAGTGCAAGAGTCGACTGCCAGCCCAGCTTCAGGAGAAGCCTCTGGAGTTTTTTGTGGCTGGCATGACGGCCCGATCTGCATCGTTGGTTGGTCGGGCATTCCTGGTCTCTTGAGCAAGACAGCAGATAAGACCGTTCATGCCCCGGGGGCTTGGCGTCGATGAGACGTTACAGTGGGCATGTGTAATGTGATGAACTATTTTGTTCTTGTGTACATGGGTGGATAGTGCGTTGGAGACGATCGCAAGCTGGCGTCCTGTCTCCCGGCAACATCTCCGCCGATCTTTGCCAGCGCATCAAGCGTCCGAACACAGATGTATGCCCGTGAGTAAGAAATGACATTGTGAGCACGGAAGGTATGCAGAATAGGAGTCACGTTTGATCGGGCCGCCAGGACGAGCTCGGAGAGTTCTTGGTGCGTCAGCCGGATGTCAATGGCATACCCAGGATGGTGGGGACAAGGCTTCCCTCCAAAACACATTAAGTCCAACAGTACCGTCGCAATCCTCCTCTCCAGGGGCATGACAAACTGCCACTGCAGTCGACGATCAAGAAATCGAAACTGAAGCCCGTAAATTTCCAGGAGTATCTGGCGCACAGTCTCATCCTGGTGCACAGCTGCCTCTAAGACGGGACGTTTCAGTTCGAGCACGTAGGTTTCTCCGCTCGCAACAGCAACTCCGCTTTGCTCGGACGTGGAAGGACAGAACGGAAGGTCTCCGAAGATCGATGCTTTCCCCAGCAGGGCACGAGTGGCCAGGCGACCGTCCGCTTGGGTCGTTCCTAAACGCACATATCCGTGCTCGACGATATACACCTTCTCTGGGTCGAATGCCCCATAGATCAGCGCTTTGTCCTTTAACACATGCCTCCGAGCAGTTCGGAGACGTCCTGCAACCGTTAGAAAATCTGTTGCCAGTGATGTTGGGATCTGCATGTGAGGTGCGTTCGGTTTCGCAACACGTTCTTGTGTAGTTTTAATTTCGTTTTGTCATGTAGGTGACGGTTGGTCGCCCCACAAACATGGCATGTATACGCACGTCATCTTTGACGCTCTAAATCTTAAGGAGGTCTGTATGTATAAAACAAGTGGCAGTCGGACAGCACGGATCGTCTTAGCAGCAACCGTTGCGCTTGGAGGAATGCTCTGGTCGACCATCGGCAGCCTCAGCTCTGCAACGGCTGGCTCTCCTCCGTCCGGTGCTCCCCCATCCACAATACCTGGGGCGATTGAGTACACCCCTGAAGGCAAGCTGAAAAGGCCGCCCTTCTGGACATTCCGAAAATGGATCTTTGTCGGGACCCCTGTGACTCCGAATGACATGAACGATGGGAAGGCGAATTTTCCTGAGTTTCATAATGTCTACATAGATCCAGCGAGCTTCGATTACTACCAAAAGAACGGTAAGTATCGGGATGGTACGGTGATCGTGAAGGAATTGACCAGCGTTGGTGCAAAAGAAGCGGCCAGCGGAGAGGGCTATTTCCAAGGGGAGTTTACCGGGCTTGAGATCTCCGTCAAGGATTCCAAGCTCTTTCCGAAAGATCCTGGAAACTGGGGTTTCTTCAGCTATGGACATACCTACCCACTCAAGGAGGTGTCAAAGCCGAACAAAGTCGACGAGTGCAACAAGTGTCATGAAACGAATGCTGTGGATTTCGTCTTCTCGCAGTATTACCCCGTGCTGCGCGCGGCTAATCCCATGAGCATGAAAAAGTAGCCGCCCGTTGGACTCGGTAGCCGACGACCACACGTCATCGGCTACCTTGTTCGGCCAATTCTCTCACTGTCTTAACGTGCGTATATGAGATGGTCATTCTTACTTGTATCGCTATGTCTACACCTTGCATGTGTCTTCGGCGTGAGTGGGTGTCTTTCTCCTCTCGCAACCCATCGCGCCGTGCTGGAGTACGACCGGACGGTCAGTTATGTGGAGGCAGATCTCTTGCTGCTCAATATTGCACGCGCGCGATACCATAGACCGGTTCATTTTACAGCGGTGTCAAGTGTCGCCGCGACGTTCGATTTCCGGACGGATGCGGGAATTCGCGGAGGAATTGGGCATGCCGTGGATCCATCGGAATACCCGGTCGGTCTCGAATACGGCATGAGTGTCGCGGAAAACCCGACAATCACTATTATCCCCATCACGGGTGAGGAATTTACAAGGCGAATTCTTCAACCGCTCAATGAAAGCACATTGAAAGCTTTGGCGCACCAAGGCTACGAGCTCAACATGCTGTTGCGTTTGATGGCCAGGGGGTTTTCGATCGACGAAAGTGATGGAAGGCACTTATTCATTAACCGTCCTTCGGAGGGAGAAGGATTCGTTGAATTTCGTCGCCGAGCACTGCATTTGGCTGGTCTGGAAAAAGAGCGGCACCTCTACGTCGAACCGCTGTTGTTCAACGATACCCAGACGTTATTGGTTCGCCCCCCCGACCCGCGTGAAATCGTCGACGCGACAGAGAAAGGGTATCGTTGGGAAGTGAATGTCGAGAACGGCACGCATACCGTGTGGCGCCCGACCGTCGGACGGCTCTTGATCTCCAACTACGACTCGAAGCGCCTGCCCAACGAAGAACGACGACGGCTGCATCTGGAAGCGCTTCAGTATCCGGAAAGCCAAGTATTGGTTGATATTCGACCTGGCTACCCAGGAGGCGACTATCCGCTTCATGGCACAGTACTCTTGAGAAGCATCAATGCGATTATTGGGTTTATCGGTCGTGATTTCGAGGAGGATCGTGAGTTTGCCGTTGCCTCCGACCCAAGGACCCATACGCCAGTGCGCAATCCAGTACACACGCTGGAAGTCGTCGAATCACTCACAAAGCCGGAAGGAATCGAGTTCGCCGTGCCATTTGAGGGGCGGTACTATTCGGTCAAAAAGTACCCCGCAGGACCAGAAACGGTGTCCAATTGGAACCAGGAGTCGTTTGCCGTGCTGTCGTATCTCTTTCAGATGGCGGTCACGGACTTAAGTAAATATCCAACCCCGGCGATTGCCATTCAGAAATGACGGGGCGATGTGTCGACCGAGCTCTCATGTCCCGAATTACCTTCGGTCTAGATGAACAATGATTCAGAAGACATTCTCGATGCTCATGGACATCAAGCAACTCGCCCCAAATCGTTCATGGTGCCCCATTTCTTTCGTGCTTGCTCTAGCGAGGGTTTTCAGCCTTTGTGGGATATTCGTTCTCAGCGCCAACGCGATGGCGCTGGATCCTCTTCGCGCAACAGACAAAGAGATTCCTCATCTCCTCGGATTGGGTGACCCGAATGACTTTCTCCCATTTGAGAGTCGTCCCACCAAACAGTCCGTTGAGCTTGGCCGGTTTCTGTTTTTCGACAAGCGACTTTCAGGAGATGGCACGATCGCCTGTAGTTCGTGCCATCTGCCCTCCCGTGCGTTTACCGATGGGAACGTTGTTTCAACCGGCATCAAAGGCCTGCGTGGACATCGTAATGCCCCCACCGTTGTGAATCGCCTGTACGGTCGGTCATTTTTTTGGGACGGACGAGCGCACACACTTCCAGAACAGACACGTGAGCCTTTTCTCAGTCCGGTTGAACATGGCCTCTCTCAACGCGACCTCCTCTCCATGATCAGGTCAATTCCCGGCTATCGTCGCCTGTTTCGCGAGGCATTCGGCTCGCATGTGACCGAGGATGGCATTGCGACCGCCCTGACCCATTTCCAATGGACCATCCTCTCCGGCAACAGTCCTGTCGATCGATTCGATTATCATGGGGATGCGACTGCTCTCCCTGCCGCCGCACAACGAGGGTTCCTCGTGTTTCGAGGCAAGGGGGGGTGTGTGCGGTGTCACGCCGGACCCAACTACACCGACGAGCAGTACCACAATCTCGGAGTGGGTTGGGAGTCAACCCACGTCGATCTCGGCCGTTATTCCGTGACCCGTCAGCCGGAAGATATCGGCGCCTTCAAGACGCCGACACTGCGAGAAGTCGCTCGGACTGCTCCATACATGCATGATGGTCGGTTTAAGACACTCAGAGAAGTGGTGAACTTTTACAACCACGGAGGGGTGAACAATCCACATCAGAATCCCATGATGCGACCTCTGTTTCTGAGTGACGACGAACGAGCGGACTTGGAAGCCTTTCTCAACAATCTGTCTGGTGAAGGATGGCAACAGGCAGTTTCTCCCCGTGTTTTCCCGGAGTGACGAGCATCTTTTTCCGTCCGTCTCTCTATGAGGTTCGCAGGAGTTACCGGTGTTTCATATGTCTGCGGCAGGCAATTGTACCTTACATCGTTCTTGCTTTGGCCAAGACCGGTATTACAACAACGTCCGGCTGGGAAGCGCCGGACACGGATGAGGACGTCAGCGATGAGACTCCCAGAACGTCGGCCGCCAACGAACCTGATCGCCTGCGACGAGTGCGACCTCCTCCAACGCCCGATCGCCCTTCCCGCCGGGGGGTGGGCGCTCTGCCGACGATGTGACGGTCCTCTGTATCGGTACGCGCCCGGTAGTCTCGACCGCGCACTCGCCTTCTCCCTCGGCGCCGTGGTGCTGTTTCTCATCGGCGTCACGTTTCCGATCATGGAGCTGGAGCTACAAGGGAATGTGACCTCTTCGAGCCTGTACACAGCGGTGCAACAACTCTGGAACGATGGCCTATACGTCTTCGCGGTTCTCATCGCGGCCACGACCATGCTGTTGCCGGCCCTTGAGTTGACGGTCATGTTATCGGTGCTGCTTGCATTGCGAATGTGGCGAACATCGACGTGGATACCTAAGCTGCTGCGACTGCTGACGCTCGCGCGACCATGGAGCATGGTCGAAATATTTTTCATGGGGGTGCTCGTAGCTCTCGTCAAGCTGGCGCACATGGCCGATATCGTGATCGGGGTTGCCCTGTGGTCACTGGGCGGCATGATGGTCTTGCTGGTTGCGACGAGCGCGTCGTTCAATCTTCGGCACCTTTGGGAACAGGTGTCCCCCCAATGAGACCCTCACCGAGCACGGCGAAAGCACTCGGGCTCTACGCCTGCCATACTTGCGGCCTTGTTTCGCGGCCGGCGCGGGAAGGCGCGTCGTCGTGTGGTCGGTGCGGCAGTTCTCTCCGTTTCCGTAAGACGAATAGCATCGAGCGTGCCTCCGCCTATCTGGTAGCCGCCTATATTCTCTACATACCAGCCAACGTGCTCCCGATCATGGAAACACAATCCGTGTTGGGCAGAGAGGAAAACACGATTGTGAGTGGAGTCGCCTACCTGTGGCATAGCGGATCGTGGTTGCTGGCCCTCGTCGTGTTCATCGCCAGTATCGTGGTGCCCGTGCTGAAACTCTTGGCGATGACCCTCCTCCTGATCACAGCCCATTACCAGTCTGGCTGGCGACCCCTTGAACGAACGAAGCTCTACCGATTAGTCGAACTGGTCGGGCGCTGGTCCATGCTTGATGTGTATGTCGTCGCGATTCTGGCAGCGCTGGTGCAATTTCATCCACTCGCAACGGTAACACCTCGCAGTGGGGCCGTCTACTTTGGTGCCGTGGTGGTGCTCAGCATGCTGTCGGCCATGGCCTTTGATCCCCGGCTGATCTGGGATCCGACCCAGAAGGTGTCTCGCACCCATGAATGACAGGCACACAGACGAGCCGTTGGACGTTGCGAGTGCAGTGGCTGCGCCGAAGGGACGGTGGTCGCTTCATCTTGTGTGGTTGGTGCCGATCGTCTCCGCTCTGATCGGCGGATGGATTGCGATCAAAGCCGTTCTCGAACATGGGCCGACGATTACCATCACATTCAGAGCCGCAGAGGGGCTGGAGCCCGGCAAGACGAAAATCAAATACAAGAATGTCGATGTAGGAGAAGTGAGGCAGATTACCATCAGTGAAGACCTCTCTCACGTCGTCGTGACCGCTGACATGGTCAGCAACTTCTCTGCGCATCTGGTCGAGGACACAAGGTTCTGGGTCGTCCGCACACGGGTGACAGGCGGACAAGTGACGGAACTCGGCACCTTGTTCTCTGGATCGTACATTGGCCTGGATGTGGGGAAATCGCTCGAGTCGAAACGAGATTTTGAGGGGCTCGAAATTCCTCCGATTATCACCGGAGATGTCGCAGGCAGGCAATTTGTCCTCCGAGGGACCGGCCAAGGGTCGCTCGATACCGGCACACCCGTCTACTTTCACCGAGTGCCCGTAGGAAAGGTCTTGTCCACTGAGCTCGATACGGATGGAACCGCTGTGGTGACACGAATCTTTGTCGCCGCGCCCCATGATCGATACGTCACTACCAACACGAGGTTTTGGAACGCGAGCGGCCTGGACGTGACCGTTGATTCTGCCGGGCTGAAGATGCACACGCAATCCCTGATCTCGATCTTGGTCGGTGGAATCGCCTTTGAGACCCCACCGAGCGCCTCAATCGCGCCGCAGGCCGCTGACAACACGAGTTTCGTAATGTATCCAGACCGGGACCTGGCGATGAAACGACCGGACCAGGGGACGCTCCGATTCACGGTGTATTTCACGGAGTCCTTGCGAGGATTGGCTCTCGGAGCTCCGGTTGAGCTGCACGGGCTCCCAGTCGGTGAGGTGGTAGGCATCGAGATGGGCTACGATGAAAAGGCCAGGACCTATCGGTTTCCTGTCGAGCTCGCGCTCTACCCCGATCAACTGGCGCGACATGTCCAACCGGATGACATGCCGATGGCCCACGCGGAGGCTCCCACAAGGCAGGAAATCGATGCGCTCGTCGCTCGTGGGCTACGGGCACAACTCACGACGGGCAGCCTCCTCACCGGACAGCTTTTTGTGGCGCTCGACTTTTTCCATGACGCCGCCAAGGCATCGGTCAACTGGCAAAAGGCTCCTCCCGAGCTGCCGACGATTCCAAGTAGCCTTGCAAGCCTGCAGCATACCTTATCCCACTTTGCGCAGAAGTTGGAGCGGCTGCCGGTGGATGAACTCATGGCAGATCTTCGTCGAACCCTCGGCTCCCTGCAGGCAATGCTGCAGAGTACGGATGCGTTGGCGCAGCAGTTGGACAAACAGGTTGCACCGAAGGCTGAGGAGGCATTGCAAGAATTGCGACGTACGCTGCTCGCCGCAGAACATCTTCTGGAGACTGATGCGCCCCTTCAGCAAGATGCGCGTGACGCGTTGCGTCAGCTTGGACGGGCATCTCAATCACTTCACGAGCTGGCGGAATTTCTCGAACGCCACCCTGAATCCCTCATTCGTGGGAGAACAGAGGAGAGGCCATGATCAGCAACCTGCCCCAACTCGCCATTGCCGGACTCGCAAGTCTCGTGTTGACGACTGGCTGTGCGTCGTCCGTCACCCTCAACCACTATACTCTGAGCAGCCAGGCCATCCGAGACCGTGGCGGTCCCCAGCCTGAGGCGTTCGCGCAGTCGGTCGGCCTGGGACCGGTTACGCTGCCAGACATGGTCGATCGCCCGCAGCTCGTCCTACGCACGAGTGAGCACCGTGTCATCCTCGCCGGGTCACATCGCTGGGCCGGACCGCTTAAAACAGAATTCGCACGAGTGTTGGCCGATAACCTTGTCCATCTTCTGAGCACCCGGGCGATTTTCTCCTATCCCCAGCATGGAGCAGAGCACGCCGACGTGCGAGTGTCGGTCAATGTTCAACACTTCGAGTCAGTCCTTGGGAAAACCGCCACGATCGATGCCATCTGGACGGTACGATTGGTGGATGGAACGCAACGGACCGATAGGGCATCCGTTCAAGAAGCCGTGTCTGACGGGAGCTACGATGCCTTGGTCGCTGCTCATAGTCGAGCGCTGCTAACCATCAGCCAAAACATTGCCTCGACCATTCGAGGGGGCACTGCGGCCACTCCACGTCATTGAATCCACGCTGTCTCCGCGCGGGTAAGGATTCGCCGCTCATGCACACCAACCAAAGGAACTCGATATGAATACCTTGCAGTTTTTAATGGAATACGGCGGGTGGGTACTCTTTGTGGTCGTCTTCCTGGAGCAAGCAGGCCTGCCCATCCCAGCCATTCCGCTCCTCGTGACCGCAGGTGCCTTGGTCGGAGCGGACAAGATGAGCGTCGGCGTCGCGGTACTGGTTCCCCTCCTTGCCGCCGTCCTTCCAGACCTTGCTTGGTATTACTTAGGGCGCGTGAAGGGCGGCCGTGTCTTGGGGCTTCTCTGTAAGATCTCGCTTGAGCCTGACTCGTGTGTGCGAAGTTCTGAGAATATGTTTCGGCGGCATGGGAAAAGCACGTTGCTGATCGCAAAATTCGTCCCCGGCTTGAGCACGGTTGCGCCTCCCTTAGCCGGCATGACCGGCATGACGCTTCCGGCATTCCTCTTCTATGATGCGGGTGGCGCCCTCCTGTTGATTATCCTGTCCGAAGGCGTCGGAGCCTTGTTTAGCAGCCAGTTGGAATCCGTCATGACCGTCTTCGACCAGGCCGGTGGGTGGATACTCGTGATCGCGCTGATCGGCATCGCCGCTTTTGTGGCATACAAATTTTATCGCAGACAGCAAATCCTGCGAGAACATCGCATGGCCAAGATTTCAGCCGATGAATTAAAGGACATGATGGATGGCGGGCAACAAGTGATTATCGTCGATGTGCGAAATCCCCTGTCGCGAGAAACGGATCCCGAAGCCATTCCTGGAGCCATCCACTTGCTGTTTGAGGATATCGAGCATCGCCAAGACGAATTGCCGAAGAACCAAGAAATTGTGCTCTACTGCACCTGCCCCAACGATATCTCCAGCGCCCGCACGGCGCTGAAGTTAAAAAGACAGGGAGTTCAACGTGTCCGCCCGCTTGAAGGAGGACTTGATGCATGGCGGGAACGCAAGTTTCCGACTGAGCGGGTAGAGCGTAGCACAGACCATCAACACCTCCCCTGATCAACAATGAATGATGGAACTTGTCTCGCCATCGCGCCATTCAGCTTTCAGATCCGCCACGGCGTCCTTTCCCTAAATCACCAGAGCGTCTTGATCTTCGAGCTCGAGTTGGCCATACCGCGAAATGTAGATGAGGTTGTTCGAGATGCCCTTCAACCCTTTCGGTGCTCGGACGAGTTTCACTACGACTTGCGGGGAGCGGCGGACCATGGCTTGGAGCTTCTGTCGCACATAGGTCGCGCGAGCCTGCGGCGTGCTGAGCCGTCCGCCGGCACTCACAGGCTTGGCGGAACTCCGACGACCATGCGTGCTGCGAGGCGGTCGTGGGAGGGTCTCCGTTGAGACGTTGAAGAGCCGACTCCCCCACTGATCGAGCTGCTCGTCGATCTGGCTCCCTGTCGAACTCATTGGATGTGCCAGCGCTCCACCGTTCCGCGTAAGATATCGGACACCTTCTTCGTATGGGCCTGGATCACGCGAGAGAGTTCGGTGATGACCTCGACCCGAAAGGCTGCTTTGTTCTGAGGCGCGGTATTCAGGACTTTCGCAATCTGGTTGAGATTCCTGCCCAAGGCAAGGAGTTGCTGATTCGACCGGGCCAAGGTCTCCAATTCCGGCTGTCCCACATGCGGCTGTCCAGTCAATTTGGTACGCACCATCGCCACCAGCCATTTCGTCGGCACGTAGCCTTCGTGACCAGCCATCTTTTTCAGTGCGGCGAGCTCTGAGGTCGTCAGGTTCAGTTCGATGCGAGCAGTCGCCCGTTCTCGCTTCTGGGTGACTCGCAGCGGAGGCGCAGGAGCCTGGGTCGCCTTTCGATCCATGGCCTGCCGAAGGGCGTTCCGCAGGGCGTGACTTGGCGTGATGCCATGGTTCTGGCACCAGGCCTGCCAGGGTCCTTTCAGATCACCCAGATCCACTGTAACCGTGGTCGTCCGTTTCGCCCGCTGCCCCATCAGAATACCCGCATCCACCCCAGTTGAGACGTCCGACGCCCGTTCCCAGACCTGGGTCTGATTCTGTTCACCGAAGGGTCAACAGGCATGGTCAACAAGAATACGATAAACCCATAATGTAAGACAACTACGGGCGAAAGCCATATCCTGCAACCTCTTAAAATCGGTCTTCCACCAACCTATGCCGACACGGATCCAAGCTCACAGAGCAATCTTCCAGACAGTGCACAGGACGCCAGAAACGGGCTCGGATCGGCCAGTCGGTGGAGCCTCCGGCAAGCAAAACAGGCTGGCATGAGGAATCGGCTGGTCCAGTTTCCAGCCATTCGGGGGTCCCGATTTGAGGGGGGATCTCCTCCTGTTATCCTGAGACAGGGAACCCCTTATACGTTGTTGCGGGCATCACCATGCACATGATCGGGACACACGTTCTTCGATGCCTTCTGGCCCTCGGCCTGATGAGCGGGCTCGTGGCCTGTGGCAGCTTCGCCAACTGCTTCAATAGTGGGTTCGCTCCCGCCGCCTGTGGCGGCGGGTATGGCGAGAGTAACCCTTCTTCTCTACCGCAGCCCACGCCCACCTCGGCGGAAGGTCGCTGGACGGGCACGACTCATACGGGCCGAGCCATCGCTGGACTAGTCCTGGATGACGGCTCCTACTGGCTGTTCTATTCGGCAAAAAACAATCCCAATATCCTGGCTGGACTCATTCAAGGAACTGGCACGTCACACTCCGGCTCCTTCGGCTCCTCAAATACGAGAGATTTTAATGTGCAAGGCGCAGGCATTCGCGCGGCGACGATACGTGGCAGCTATGTGCCGAGCAAGAGCTTTCACGGAACGATCGCGTACATCACTAGCAGCCCCGAAAGCTTTACGAGTACGTACAATGCTGACTATGAGTCGACCCCGAACCTGAATCTGATCGCCGGGACCTATGCAGGGCTCCGTAGCGATAACCACACGGTCACCGTGACCGTGGATGCAGCTGGGATGCTGTCCGGTCATTCGTCAGATGGATGCACCGTTACTGGGACCTTGTCTCCCCATCCCAAGGGCAATGCAATCCAGATCTCGGTGATATTCGGAGGGGGCGCCTGTCGCCAGGGAACCGAGACGCTTACAGGTGTGGCCTTCTACGACGCCGCGACCAACCGGCTGTATAGTGCGGCGCTCAACAACGCCCGAACCACCAGCTTTCTCTTCCTCGGCACGAAGCGGTAAGCCCCACTGGTTCACCGTTCTGTGAGAGTTTCCTGTTGTGACAGGGGCATGATGTGATCACATCATGCCCCCTGAAGGGATCGATGCGATCACGGAGAGAGGATCTCTCGCACTGCGGTAGGGGCAAAGAAGCCCTGATCCTTTAGATTGGCAAACCAGCTCTCGGCAAACTCCGTTAACTCCTGTTGAGCGAGGGCAGGACATGGGTGCGTCTGCCAACCTCGTTATACCGATAGACCTCCTGAACGATCCCCAGGTAGTCGTTCCGGAACGACACCGGTTCGGCTGCCGTGCCATCTGGCAAATTGTGAAACAGAAACACGATGTCGGGATCGCGCATGAGATCGCCGTTCTGTTCGCCGTAGTGGCACAAGGACACCAGCCGGGATCCATCTCCACTGGATCCAATCTCTTCGACCGAGAGTGGCAGGTAGCCGGACACCGCGATACGGACGGCATGGACGCCGCCGAGCAGCTGATCGAGATACGTCGCAAATTCCTGATACCTGTTCATCGTCTTGTCTCCTTTCTTCAGATGCAGGAAGCCCCCGACCCGAGGGCCGGAGGCTTCCCATGACGGTCAGCGTTCCGACCGCTCCGCGATCCAGCGTGTCGCCTGTTGGGCGACGACGATCAGCGCGTCAAGGTCTGCGACTCCGAAGGACTCGGAATTCTTCCAGACGCCATCCCGGTCCTTGTACGAGCGAGCGACAGTCACGTTGTAGAACGGACCGTTCATGCCGCCGTTCTCCCAGATGCTCGCCTTGATGCGGCTGCATCGCAGCGTGGTGACCGGCTTGGGTTTCTTGTCTTGAGGTGCCATAGTGTGTCTCCTTAAGTTAGAGTTGATGTGTTGGCCTCTCACCAGGCGTGGAGGCCACACAGCGACGACAGAGGAGACAGAGAGGCCGTCAGCACCTGGCGGGCCGGCGGGCGCGAAGCGGAGGAATGACCGCGGAAGACGACGCGGATTCTCGCGGCGCGCGGGCATGATCGACGCAGCCCGCCGGTGGAAAGCCAGGGCGACGGCCGGATGCCCACAGGCACTGGACCCGAAACCACAAGCCCGGTCCCCGCTCATCACCAGCACAGCATTGGAGAGCAGATCCAACGGACGAGGCGAGAAGGTCCGGTTCAAGTAGACGGAAGAGACCACACCCGTTCACCAAGGTGGAAGAGCATCAACGAGTCGGTTTCGAGACGGTCTTGAGCTTGTCGCAGTTATCGGCCAACAGGCGACCACCTACGCGTCAGCTGGTCCCTGAACGAAGAGGCATGCTGAACTGCTCTCGCGAGGTTGCCAGGGAAGCTTCACCATTGTGGGGAAAGCAGGGGGCAGAATCAGAGTCGAGCGGCGTACGAAACGACCGGACGATCCCGCAATGCTTAGACCAGACTGAATTTGAAGGGACGGATGGACTCGATGGCGAGGATGTATGGGAGGGGCGAGATGAACTCCTCATCACATCATCATGCTGAGATGCGTTATGCCCGACCCTTGGCCTTCGGTTCGGTTGCAAACGTCGCAAGGGACATGACGAGCGTGCGTGGAGTATTCGCTAAGGGCACAGCGCCGTATGCGGCGTACCAGTCGGCGGCGCGCTCGTTTTTCGCATCGATGATGAGGATCACGCCGCCCACGTCAACCGCCGCGCGCAGGCAGCGACGGCCTGCTGCAGCCAGTAGCTGGCCACCTAGGCCCTTCCTCTGCACTCGCACATGTGTCGCGATACGTGCAAGCCGAAAGCCCGGAACATCGTGACGCGCGAGGCCGCGCCGTACCATCTCCGGCGTGTCCGCATACGCGAGCGCGCCGGGCGCGAGGCTATAGAAGCCCAGGACCGTCGTGTTGTCGGCATTGTCGATCGCAAGGAAGGTTTTCGCGCCGCCGGCGTCGTGACTTTGGCGGGCGTACCGATGCAGAAACTCGTTCATCGCGGCATCGCCGCAGTCAAACGCCTTGCGGTCGTGGTGTTTGCCGATCGGCTCCTCGTGCCAAGCCGGGACGCTCATTTCGCTTTCGGTAACGATGCGAGCGCCTTCCTGAGCCGGGCGTTCGATGCAGGGGGCTTTTCGAGCAGCTTCAGCACCATGAGGCTGTCCCGCTCCGATAACATGATGCGCTCGGCCTCTTCGATCACCTTCTTGGCTTCGCGCAAGGCCGGTTGCAGCACGAAATCCGTTAGGTCCGTATTTCTCAACGCCGCCGCCCGCACGAGCGTGGCCTTCTGCTCCGGTCGCACCCGGAGATTCATCCGCTTGTTATCGTCTACAGCGACTCGGGGCATGACTCCTCTCCTGTTTATGTACTCATTTAAAGCGTACTCGAAGACCTCGCATATGTCAATGTGTGAACATTGAATGTGTACACTTCCATGCTGCTCCATCACTGCGGCGAGTGAGCAGGAAATGTTGCGGTTCCTTGACCCATGCGCCAGCCGGTCTGGTCCGGTTCAGCCCAAGATGGTACGTCCGCGCCCCTTGCGGCACGACGAAGGAACATCTCGCTATCATCGGCGCACAAGCATCCGGTGCCGAATATAGCTATGAAGTGGTGACACTCGTATCTGCATCCGAATCTTATCCTTTCTGCTCCTTGATCCTCCCCGAAGAGCCGAATCGTTCATGAATGGCCTCACACAGCGGATTCGCGCACCGACCTCTTCTCAACATCGTGTAGCGCCCCTCACCCACATCGAGGGCGCAACTGAATCTCCTCGACTGTGGCAACGCGCGGCTGCAAGCGTGACACCGTCTGAGGTGGGGCGGTTGCCAGGGGCGTGCCACACCCCTTGATGGACCACGCCCATTCTCTTGGCACGGTCGAGTCGCGTTGCGCGACACGACGGTGCACCGGGCTGGCACGGCGTCTCCGGGCGCGGTGCCTCAGATGCGTGGCTGCCAGAGCACCCCGCCCAGCGCAGGCCAGCAACGCCTCAGCAGAAACTCGCCCCGACTCTCGGCTTTCTGCATACCCAGGTGAGTGACTCCTTGCAATGCTGGTCTACCCAACCCCACGGTCCTTTCGTTTGGCCAGCGTCCCCTACCTTCTCGGTATGGTCTTAAATTCTGAACCCTCTCATAAGTGCGTCTCGGAGACTCAAGCTATCGGCGAAAGAATGAGTGATCATGCTCTCTAAGATGACTCCTTCATCACATACTCGCGATGCCGTTAAGCAGCAGGAGTCCCGCCACGGAGGCCATACTTCGGATACCTGGCCGCCACATGTTTTTGATGCCGTGGTCGATATCCTGGCCAATATCCTCGTGGCGGAATACCAGTCAACTCGTGCCATAGGTTCCTCTCCGCGCTTGACATTGTCCGAGACTCAACGGCATCCTTCACACCCTCACGAGAGTGAAGGAGCTTAATATGCGTGCTGCTGTGTACGCGAGGAAATCTACCGAACAAACGGGCGTGGCTGCGGAAGCCCGCTCCGTCACGCGACAGATCGAGAACGCACGAGCATACGCCGAGTCCAAGGGCTGGACGGTTTCCGACGAACACATCTACATGGATGACGGGGTCAGTGGCGCCGAGTTCGTGAAGCGCCCAGGATTTCTCCGACTGATGAATGCGCTGAAACCCCGCCCTCCGTTCCATGTTCTTGTGATGTCTGAAGAATCGCGTCTGGGTCGCGAGGCCATCCAAGTCGGGTATGCCTTCAAACAGATTGTCGATGCCGGCGTTCGGGTTTTCTTCTATCTTACGAACCAGGAACGGACACTCGACAGTGCTACGGACAAGATGCTCCTCGCTCTGACCAATTTTGCGTCAGAGTTTGAACGCGAGAAGGCGAGCCAACGGACCCATGACGCGATGATGCGTAAGGCCAAGAGTCTCTACGTGACCGGAAACAAAATTTACGGATACGACAATCAGCCGGTGTATGGCACCGATCGAAACTCGGATGGGACACTCAGGCGACAACATGTCGTGAGGAAGATTAATCCGGAGCAATCTCGGATCGTGGCGCAGATTTTCGAACAGTATGCGGCAGGATGTGGCTTGGCGGCTATTGCGAAGACCCTCAATCAAGCGCTGGTCTCTCCACCGATGGGTGGGCCTCTCGGTTGGTGTCCGACGGCCATCCGGGAGATTCTTCGGCGAGATCTCTACCGGGGCATCGTGTGGTGGAATCGAACACAGACTATTCAGCGAGACGGCACCAAGAAGCAGCGCAAGCGACCGCAGTCCGACTGGCTTCGACTGGAGGCCCCAGAATTGCGGATCGTATCCGATGCTTTGTGGGGACAGGTTGAAGCCCTTCGGAAGCGAAACGCTGCGGCGTATAAGCGAGAAGGTCAGGGAAGGTTTGTGTCGCGCCCGACCGGTGAGAACCAGCGCAGCGCGTATCTCCTGAGTAGTATCGCCAAATGTGGCCGGTGCGGAGGCTCCATAGTGGCGATCAGTAAAGGCCGTGATGGGCGGTCTGGGCAGACGGTTTACCGATGTTCCTACTTTCACAAGCGTGGAACGTCGATCTGTAGGAATGCCGTCTCCATTAAGCAAAACCTTCTTGATTCGGCGGTCCTGAGTGCTATGAATGAGGCCATCGACGGACGAGTCCTTTCAGCGTCAATCACACGAGCATTGGAAAAGTTGCGGACACAGCAGGCGCACTCTCCGGATCGGCGTTCGGCCGTCACTCGGGAACTTTCTCTCCTCGAGACGCGCCTCCAACACCTTGTGGAGCTGATCGCAAGCGGTCACGGAACACCAACCGTCGTCCAGTCCCTTCATCGGGAAGAAGCACGAAAGGAGAGTCTTGTCGCCGAACTCGCGCAGCTTCAAGCCCTGACCACGACCCTCTCTTTGAATGAACGACAGATTACCAAACGACTACGAGAGGCCTTGGGCAATCACCCTGCGTTGCTGGGGCGGCACGTGCCTTTGGCTCGTCAGATGTTGAGGACGTTGCTGGAAGGACACATCCTCTGTGAACCCATTGAGGAGAACCACAGGCCCGGCTACCGCTTCACGGCAACCGGGACATTTGGCCGACTTTTAACCGGAACCAGCGTGATCAACGCTGGTGGTGGAGGCGAGGGGAGTTGAACCCCTGTCCGAAGACCGTCAGTGCACTGTGTCTACATGTGTAGCCGATAATTTAAGGTTCGCAGCCATCCACGCCCATCGGCAGGCTTAGAACAGCCACTAGCCCAGAAAGTTCTCGTCCGCAGCCGCTGAGCACCGACTTTGGACCAGCCCGCTGCATCACGCCATTCCACCCCCGCGGGCCTCAGGTGGAACGACGTCTCAGCCTAAATTAGGCTGCGAGTGCCAGTTCTTGATTGGCAGTTGCATTTTTCTCGGACTTTTACGAGTTCCCGAGAGCTCGACATGCGACAGTGACCTCAGTATCCCCGTCGAAACCGGTCGCCCCCTTTGTTCAGGTTGTTGAAAATGACCGCCAGCTGCGTTCTCGCTTCGCTCAATGCCTCAACGTACTGAGAAGTACGCCTCAGCATCTCACTCGCTGCGGTTTTGCTGGACAGCCATTTTGAACAACCTGACGAGATCGTCCAAGCTATTCTGGCACGTTCAGCTTTCTTATAGATATTCATCTTACAGCACTAGTCAATGGGGCGCCACCTACCCGCCCAAACATCCAGAGCCAGACACACGAATTGCCGTGGTTTCACGGTCTCTACTCATCCAGGCTCGGACGGACAAGATATGGCCCATAGTGGAATACGAAGAGCAAATATGCCCCGCTCCACCCAATGGCCGACAGGCTTAGCATTGCATGGGTGAAAGCCGTAGGCGTATCGGGATTCGGTGCAAAAATCCTCAGTAGCGCGCCAAGGTTGATCAACAGATAGATCGTCACAGTCAGCCGATCAGCGTGCCGAGGTCGTCCGGTGTGACCCAGGCTCGCGCGCGTCATCACCGCGAGCGTCATCGAGCCCATCGCGCCGGTGGTCAGGAGATGCACCGCATTTTCAGGGGTAAACCCAACCCCAAGAATCGACGCGCCAAGGGCGACTAGGAACAAACCGATCCAGGCATAGCCGATATGGAGGATCAATACCAATGGTTCCTGCCAAGTTCTCCACCCTCCCCACCGCAGCCATCGGATCAGACTCGCGACTCCACCCACAATCAGTAGGGATCCTGCCCGGAGACTCTCCGGCTGGAGATTCCACGCCACCACCCCCAACAATACCAACACGATCGCAATACCATCGACTCGAGAAAAGACCTCTGGCAACGGAGAGAGCTTCCGACCCTCCAGGTACTCCCGGGCAAAGGTGGGTGCAAGCCGTCCACCGATGACGGTCAACATCAGGGTCATGACCGACAAGGCAAAGCGCTCAGGAGAGTCGGTGGACGAACCGCGCAATGCAGAGAGATGAAAGAGGATATTGGCACAGGCGTATAAGCTGACCAAGACTCCGATCGGTGCCCGATCCCAAGTCCTGGCTGCAATAATCTCCCGCCAGACATAGACAGCCAAGATCACCAAGAAGGCCCCGTCGATCACGGCCGCTGTCGTTGCCCCTGCCCACGGGAACACCATGAGGAGCCGTCCTCCGAACCACAGGAGGAAGAGCAGGAGAAGCGGCGTCCCTCTCAAGGGCATCCGGTCCGTCCAATTGGGCATAGCGGTCAACAGGAATCCGGCGATCAAGGCGGGCAAGTATCCGAACAGCATTTCATGGACGTGCCATTCTCGAGGAGGATAGAGAAAATCCATCGACACCCTACCTGCGAAGAGGGCGACCCAAGCAAGGATAGCCAAACCGGTGAACAAAGCCGCCCCGAGAAAGAACGGCCTAAACCCATACGATAAGAAGGCCGGCCCCTTGTATGGCGGAAACGTGGGCTCGTCGTCTTCTTGAACGGGAGCTACAGTTGGCTGAGTAACAATCGGGAGTTCCTTGGCAGACATGTCGGCAAGGATTCTCGGATGTGAATCAACGGAATGTCAACCGAGGACCTATCCTCTCATTTCCCCCTTGCACGTCGCTCCTGCACCTGACGGACTAGGGAGATGGTGTTACTGCGCGTGGCAGTTTCCCCGATCATGACCACAGAGATCGCAGCATCAGGCGTCAAGACCATGGCACGCCACCCGCCCTCCAAATCTGGATGAGAGTATGCACTCTGTCCGAGCTTGGGAATCGGCTCATAGCCTGGAGCCTGCTGCGGATCGACCCAGAAGTCAGGGCCGACGGCTTGAATGATCGCATAGGATTCTTCGTCTTTCCCGAACCACTGACACCCCGTTCCCATCGCCGCTGTTTCCCCCGACTCGACTGCGGTTCCTAGCAAGGTCTGGACTTCACTGGTTGTAAACAGGGCACAGAGGTTCTGTGGGGCTGCGTGGACAGGCGTCCAAGCCCAGGCAGAAACAAGACAGAGACCGATTGAGACCCGGCAAATGATAGACATCATTGATCGATCCTTTCTCAAAGCAGACGCGTAGGCTTGTCCTTCAGACCATCAAAAAATGGTGCGGAGCATGCCAGTTTCGCCAAACACCGTCAAGCCATAGCCTCTTCCAATATGAAATGAGTCTGAAGCCGGGTCGTATTTCCAACGAGAAATGAGTCTGAGCGGCGGCTGTGCTGAATCGGGCATGATGCCAGGCATGGTGATCGACATGGAAGAAGCACGG